>DASCSW010000040.1:0-8577 GCA_034399455.1 Candidatus Poseidoniia archaeon | reverse complement strand
GAGGTAATTGTTGTGAACATTATATCACTACGGATCAAGATGGTACAATTTATAATTTAGGAGGTGAGTGGCCTTGGTTTAGTCATGACAGAGGTCTTACTTGGGATGAATGGGTTCCTCCCGCATTTAATACAGATTTAGGGTGTGAAGAAGGTCAATTAGATCCAACCTTTGACCCAGGTCTTGGCGAGGGTTCTATCATTCAAGCACCTAATGGTGATATTTTAGCAATGACTTGGTTTCCTTACCCTAGTACGGATGGCGTCGATCAATTTTATGCAATTTTAGGTAAGAAAACTAGTTCTACAGAAATAGAATGGGAATACTGTTGGAACACTTTTGACAAAGAACCATTTTATGATCGTTCATGGCAAGTTCCAGTTGTTGGTCCTATCAACCCACCGCCAGAACTTTCAACCAATTTATGTTCATCTAATTGTCCTTGGGCAAGTATGGTAGTATCTAATTTTTGGAGTTATAATGAGCAAGGTTACCAAATTAGCGTTGATGGTTTGAATTATAGGCCATTAGATATTCCAGATAGTAACTCAAACCAGTGCAATGCAGAGTATGCACGTTGTGGTCAAGATCTTGAATTTGATTTATTTTTTGAGGATTTAGGTCCTGAATGGAATTATATGCAACCCCATCGCGAAATGCGAGCTTCTCCCATACCATCCGGAGGATTATTGTTTCCAAGATGGTTCAGTGATGGAAGTAATTTGTTTTTAGACACTGAATTAACATGGCATAGACATACATTACCTAATGGTAGTTTGTTACCTTCTCGTAGCTTAGTTATTGATAGTTCAGGCGCACTACACAGTGTTTCTTGTAATGCAGCAGATCCTGGAGCTAAGGGATGTGATGGTACATTTACTTTGAATCATCAAGTTAGCTATGATGGAGGATATACTTGGGCGAACCAAACACACCAATGGCCTTTAGCATTATCAGTTTCTGATAATACTTTTGAATGGGATTTCCAATCAGATGGCAATTTAGATTTGGCAGTTATTACAATGAGAGTTCAAACTGAAGTGAATGGAACTTCTAGTGATGTAGATTTAGTTTATCATATACGTGATTACAGGGAAAGTATGGTGGCGGATTCAGTTACTATAATTGGATTAGGAGACTTAGATGCAACTTCAGGGGCAGGTAATGATGTTAGATTTGATTTTTCATCTATGGCAATTTTGCCTGATGGGGGTGTTGTAGTTGCTTATCACGACAGTACGGATCCTAACACAGATCCTATGTTTGCAATAGAATTAGAATTACCAGATACTTACTTTTATTTTATTTAGTATCTATTGTATTTGTAATTTCTTTGGCTCGATTTCTTAGAGTGACCTCAGAAGTACCAACTGCTTTTGCAATTTCTAATTGACTTCTTCTTACTTTATTGTTTTTACATGATATGTACAATGCTGCACCTAATAATGCTGCAGGAGAAATTCCTTGTCTATAATCACTATCTTCTACCCGTTCAATTATTTTCTGCGCATCTGCTTGAACAATATTATTCAATGCTAATTTGTTTGAAAATCGAGGTAGTAAATCTTTGAGACTAGTAAATCCTATTTTTAACTTCAATTTTCTACTTATGAGTTTGTGAAGTCTACTTAATTCATTTCGATTTAAATTACTGGTTTCTGCAATTTCATCTAAAGTTCTTGGTACATTACCCATTCTACATGCAGTGTAGATTGAGGCGGCCGCTACCTTTTCACTACTCCTTCCTCTAACTAAACCTGCTTTTGATGCGCTTGAGAATATTTCTAGCGCAGATTCTTTAATAGAATCATTAACTTTTATTTCATTTGATATTCTCTCAATCTCTTCAGAGGCTAATAAGATACTTCTACTTGCTAAATTTCCGGTTCTAGTTTCTTTTTGCCATTTTAGTATTGTTTTTGAACTAATACCTTCGCTTTCATTTTTTACCGTTTGAGTAGCTTGATCATTAGGATTGTATCTTGTCCATTGAGGGCCAGAATCAAAAATTAAGTCACATTTCTGGCATGACATAATGCCATCACCTTCATTCTTAATTTCTTTTGTAGAACACTCAGGACAATTTAATTTCATTTTCTGTAAACCTCTCTTCCCACAAGTTTAGTAATTCTGATTCCTTTCTTTGCAGATATTGTCAAGTAAGGTTCACTAACTGGTCCGAAAATATTAATCACTCTACCAACAAGATTACTTTCTGAATCAAAAACTTTTGTGTTTTTTGCTACTTTGTTTTTGGTTATTACAATTGCTCGATTTTTGGAGTCGAGATGTGCTACTTTTCCTAGACACTCCATACTTCATCTCGTAAAAACTTCTATTTAAAGTTTGTTATTTTACAGTATATTTCCCAGAGTCTTTCCTAATTCTGCAGGATTTTCAGTAACATGTATTCCAGCTCTTTCCATGGCTTTCATTTTTTCACTAGCAGTTCCTTTACCGCCAGATATTATTGCTCCTGCATGTCCCATTCTTTTTCCAGGCGGTGCAGTTTTCCCTGCAACAAATCCTACAACAGGTTTTGAAACATATTCTTTTACATATTCAGATGCTGTTTCTTCAGCATTTCCACCTATTTCTCCAATCATTATAATTGATTTAGTGTCTTTATCATTTTCGAATGCTTCTAGACAATCAATGAAATTAGTTCCATTTACAGGGTCTCCTCCAATTCCAATACAGGTAGACTGACCAAGTCCCTTCTCTGTTACTTGATTTACAGCCTCATATGTTAAGGTTCCAGATCGGGATATAACTCCAACATCCCCTCTTCTGTGTATGTGTCCAGGCATAATACCTACTTTGCTTTCTCCAGGTGTAATTATTCCGGGACAATTAGGACCAATAAGTCGCGTATCTTTTGAACTTATATATTTTTTTACTTTTACCATATCTAATGCAGGAATACCTTCAGTGATAGCTACAACTAACTCTATTCCTGAGTCTGCAGCTTCCATTATTGCATCAGCTGCAAATGGCGGTGGTACGAATATGCAGGATACATTAGCCCCAGCATCTACAGCTTCATTCATTGTGTCCCATATAGGTAAATCTAACGTTTCTTGACCTCCTTTTCCAGGGGTCACACCTCCAATTAATTTACTCCCATAGTTCAACATTTGTTCACTATGAAATTGTCCATTTTTTCCAGTTATACCTTGTACAACTATTTTGCTATTAGAATCTAGCCAAATACTCATGCATTTCCTCCGATAGATCTTATAGCTTTTTTTGCGCCATCATCCATGTCGTCCGCGGTGATTAAATCTAAACCAGACTCAGATAACATTTTTTTCCCAAGTTTTACATTTGTTCCCGCAAGTCTAACAATTAGTGGAATTTTCATATCTATTTCTTTTGCAGCTTCTATTATTCCTTCTGCAATAAAATCACATCTCATTATTCCCCCAAAAATATTAACAAAAATGGCTTTTACTTCAGGATCTGAAAGTATAACTTTGAATCCTTCAGTTACCTGTTTTGCATTAGCACCTCCACCAACATCTAAGAAGTTTGCAGGTTCTCCACCATGTAATTTAATTATGTCCATTGTGGCCATTGCTAATCCAGCACCATTAACCATACACCCAATTTCCCCGTCTAATTTTATGTAATTTAGTCCAACTTCATTTGCCCGCGTTTCTAAGGGTTCTTCTTCATTTGTATCTCTTAATTCTTCAATTTCGTTATGCCTAAATAATCCAGAGCTATCAAAATTTATTTTTGCATCTAACGCAATAATTTCATTATCCGTATTAACGACTAAAGGGTTAATTTCAACTATTGAGCAATCTAAATCAACAAATAGTTGGTATAATTTTTTTATAAAACTGATGCAATTCTTAATTTGTTTTCCTTCTAATCCAAGACCAAATGCAATTTCTCTAGCTTGCCAATCACCTATGCCAGTTATAGGATTAGCATAAACCTTCAATATTTTTTCAGGATTTTTATGAGCGACTTCTTCAATTTCAACACCTCCTTCCGTTGACGCCATAATTACAGGTAATTCTTTTTCACGATCTAATATAATTCCTAAGTATAGTTCTCTAGAAATATTACATCCTTCTTCTACATATATTTTTCTAACTTCTACACCTTCGCTTGTAGTTTGAGGAGTGACTAAATTCTTTCCTATTAAATTACTTGCAGCTTCAAATACTTCATCAGCTGAACGACAAAGAACAATACCTCCTCCTTTACCCCTACCTCCAGCATGAACCTGGGCTTTAACAACCCAAATTTTCCCTCCTAAATCTTTGCAAGCTTTTGCAGCTTCATCAGGATTTGAGGCAATAACGCCATTTAATGTCTTTACTCCATATTGCCTAAAGAGGTCTTTTGCTTGGTATTCATGTATATTCATGTATTATTGCAGATAGATTGGGGTTTAATATGCTAAGTTCAGGTGTAGTTATGTAAAGATTTAAATAGAACACAATCTGGCGCCAAAAGCAGGTTAGCACATGGCAAAGAAAAACCCAGCACATATGTTTAGAGGCAAGAAAAAAGCCTATACTCGTAAGAAGTACATAGGAGGAGTTCCAGCTAGCCGTATAACTCAGTTTGATGTTGGAGCAACTAAAACAGATTTTGCAGTTAATGTTACATTATCTGCAGAGGAAGAATGTTTAGTAAGACATAATGCTCTAGAATCTGCTAGAGTTACAGCTAATAGATACATTCAAACTCATGCAGGACGTGAGGGTTATCATTTGAAGATAAGAATATACCCTCATCATGTTTTAAGACATAACAAAATTGCACAGGGAGCAGGAGCTGACCGTGTATCAATGGGAATGCGTAAATCCTTTGGAAGAACTGTTGGAACAGCGGCAAGAGTTAAATCCGGTCAAAAATTAATTACTTTGAGTACATCCAAAGAATTTCTTCTTGAAGCTAAAGAGGCTTTGAGAAAGTCATCACATAAACTTCCAACACCTTGTACGATTAAGGTGAATCAATAATAGATGGCTGAAGTCGTTAAAAAATTAGGTTTACCACAACAGGATGGTTTTCTTTATTTTGTTGAAGAGGATGGCACTGTTTGGAAGCATCAAGGTGGTCAGAAAACAATTATTTCAAAATCTAATATAAAAAGGGAAGAAGGTTATTTGTATTTTATTGATCTTAATGGTGATTTAGCAAAAAAAATTAATCCTCAACAAAGAGATGCTGAGACTAATAAACTATACAAACCAGGAACACAAGTTGAAAAGAATTAATTAATAATAATTTACCAAAATTTCCACCATGGTTTCTGATTCGGAAGCGTTCGTTCTTTCATTTTTGTTGCATATCCTCCATCACCTTCAGATAATCCTTTGATTATTGCTACATCCATGCTTCTGTAAGCTATTTTCCCTGCAGGACTCATTTCTTTCAAAAGAGTTAAGGTGTTACTTGTCAGTTCTTTTAGCATTTGAAATCTTTCTTTATCAAAATCTATTTCCCCAGATGCAGATACATCTTCACCTACTGCATTGGAAATTAAAGAAGATAAATCTATTTCTCCATCGTTTTCTTTTTCTCTAAACCAGAGAGCAAATCCAGCTAAGAAGCTTATTTCATTGCAGATCCATTCATTTACGGTTCTTGATTCCAAATCTCTTGCTACAATTTCATCCTGAGACCAATATTTCATCATATGTTTTTCTAATCTCCCTTCAATTGTTTTTGTAAGATCTTTGGCTTCTTTTTCTCTTAGTTTTACTTTTTCAATTATATTAATTGGAATCCAATTGTAGTTACAATATATCTTTAGTTCTTTGTTCGTTTCTTTACAAAAAAAGACTTCTGAATTTGGCAGCGAAATTAATTCAGCAATTTGTTCAACTTTTAATTTCGATCGTTCTTTTGCCTCTTCAATTGTGAATTTACCTCCGATAATTGATAGAAATAATTTGGCTAAATCTCCTGAGCCAGGATCCTTCAGATAATCACCTTGCTTCCACTAGGTTTATTATTGAAAAAATCATTCAATGAATCTAAATTTGTTATCCATGTATCTCCATATTCTGCCATTTCAATTCCGCATTCAATTTTACCGATTAATCCTCCTGTAACATCAGCAATATTTTCATTATCTTTTTGATTTTTGAGTATTTTTATAGTTTCTTGATTAACAATAGGAATAATTTTTGAATTTGGATTATCTGGATTTCCATCAAATACTCCGGGGTAATCCATAACAAATATAGAGTAAGATGGTTTGTAATATTCAGCTAATTTCATCATTAAAATATCCCCACTAAGTATGCTTATTCCTTGGAGTTTGTCATCAGTTACATCCCCAAAAGTAACAGGAACCTTATTTTCAGACAAGGCTTTGCTAAATAGGTTATATGGGAAATCCACAATTTCTTTTGGTCCATTTGTAGTCATTGAAGATGAGGGAACAATTTTTTTGGTTTTCATTCCGACTTTATGTAGAGAATTACAAAATATTCT
This sequence comes from Candidatus Poseidoniia archaeon, assembly GCA_034399455.1. GTDB lineage: Archaea > Thermoplasmatota > Poseidoniia > MGIII > CG-Epi1 > CG-Epi1. Next base: position 2,109 of record DASCSW010000040.1, on the reverse strand, counting down.
ATTTAGTTCACGAACCTGTTCTCTAGTTTCTTTTATTGCATTTTTTTGGGCAATGTCATCATTTAATCCTTTTGCAATATTAAATTTTTTAGCAATAGGATGTCCAAATGATCCCGCACCATGTACAATAATTAAATCATATTTTGATTGGTTCAGGATATTACTAATGGATTCTAAATTGTTATTGTTTATTTTGGGAGTATCACTTGATTTATCAGTTATTAATGAACCTCCGAATTTAATAATGATAAGTTCTTTTTCCATATATCCTCTAATGTCTATAGCTGGGCAGTCTAAAAGATGCGGTGTCCTGCTAAATAGTCAGTTCTTTGGGACTATGTGCAGAATAAAATAACACTTGCTCTCATTGGAGCTTTATGTTACAATATAACCCAAGGTCTTGCTTTTACTATAGTTCGATTGCAAGCTAATACTTTAGGCGATTTTAGAACATTGGGTTTAGTCGTTGGTCTTCCAAATTTTGCCTTAGTCGCAGGGTCAACTTTTTGGGGTATTGTTGCAGATAAATGGAAGAATCGGAGAGAGGTAGTTGTTCTCTGTGCAATTATTTCAGCTCTTTTGTATTTACCCTTACCTTGGGCAAATCCAGTCAATTTGATAATTTTGAGAACAATTCAATCGTTTTTCTTGGGGGGTATGGTTCAGATAGCTACTCTTTTTTCCGAACTAAATCCAAAGGCACGAGCTACCTTAATGGGTAGGTTAGAATCTGCATTGGGTCTTGGGTGGGGTTCTGGAGCATTTTTTGGAGGAATCTTGATAATATCAACAGATTATGGTTTGGCTGCACCTTCAGTTATTTTATCCTTCTTTTTGACGGCATCTATAGGTGTTTTTGCAGTAGTTGGATATATGGGTATAACTGAGCGTTCAGTTGTAAGAGAAAATCAAGAGTTAGAATTCCAACCGTACTTTTGGAAGTTAGCACGTTTGTTCATAACAACTTTCTTTCTTTTTATGGGATATATGTTCTTTCTAAGTTTTTCGCCAGTATATCTTACAGAGATTGCAGGTTCTAGTTTCGGTATGGGGATAATCGTGTTGCTTAGTGGTATAATACATGCAATAGTAGCACCTTATGCAGGAAAGCTGGTCGATAAATATCCTAGAGAATTAACAATCAGAGTAGCTTGTGGTTTAGTTTTCTTATCTATGGTTACATATTCTATAACTCAGAATGTGTATTTGGTGACTCTAGCTTTTGTATTACCAATATACATGACTTATTTCCTGGGTGCTCGTTCAATAGTTGCAGATACAGTCCCATACCAATTAAGAGCTCGAACTATGGGCTTATTATCTTCTTTTAGTCTTTTAGGTAGTGGAGTTGGTAGCATTTTTGTGGGGGAGTTACTTCTTCATTTTGATTATCAAAGTGTTTTTCGAATTGGAGCATTTATTTCTATAGTTGCCTTATTAACCGGCTGGAAAAAAATCTAATTTTCATTTATTACAATGCCTTTTCTGGTAAGATAGTTTAAGACGAAAGTATAAATCTCCTCATTTTGACCTAAAACTTCAGGGCATTGTATACCTTTTTTATCAATTCTATTGTTAATAAGAAGTTCAGCAAAAGCACAGGCAGTTAATCCGGTAGTCCTTGACATACTGCTCCACCCATTTTTTCTTTCATCGTATATTGTATAACTTATTTCTTTTCCATCCTTAGTCTTAGCCAGAATAATCATAAATGTGAATTCATCTTCATCCTCTAGTTTCCATTGACTGAATAAGTCTGCGCAGGTTTTTTCTTTCATTGTAATTTTATTATTATTATTCTCAATAATCTCATTTGTGAAAGCTCCTTCTTTAATCAATTTTTTTATCAAATCAGCATGTCCAGGATATCTAATTGTATATTCCCCTAGATTTGGAATATTTGCTATTTTTTCATCCGAGTTCAACAGTGTTCTTAGGCCATCAGTTAGAAATGCTTCTAATTCACCAATGTCTTCAACTTCAAATTTCCTAATATCCGATAGAGCTTTTTTCGTTACAATTTCACCATTTATTCTAGCTCTTGCAGGACGTGTATACTCTTCAATAACATCTATTGGAGAAAAAGGTGCTCGATAATTCCAGGGAGGG
>DASCSW010000039.1:0-8688 GCA_034399455.1 Candidatus Poseidoniia archaeon | reverse complement strand
TGGAGCAAGTGTTGTTGCTAACATTAAACCAGACATCAATAACTCAGGACCTTTTTCTGTAGCTTCAATACCATCTATACATTTAGTGACAAAAACTTGAGAAGAATTTGTAAGAAGTGAAATTGCTTGAAGGAGATTATGAGCTACAAAAGGCATCATTGTATTTAATTCGAAATAACCACCTTGTGCCCCTTGAACTAAAGCAGTATCACACGCTACCACTTGTGAAGCTGCTTGGATTACAGCCTCAGGAATTACTGGGTTTACTTTACCTGGCATTATAGAAGAACCTGGTTGAACTGCAGGTAAAGCAAGTTCACCAATACCTGCACGAGGGCCTGAACCTAGAAGTCTTATATCATTAGCAATTTTCTGCATATTAACTGCTAAACCCCTCAAAGCTGAACTTGTTGTAAGAGCACCGTCTAAACTTGATTGAGCTAAAAAGTGATTATCTGTCTCATAAACTTCTACACCTGCAAATTTTGAGATATGTTGACAAGCCACCATAGAAAAATTAGAATGAGTATTGACACCCGTTCCAACAGCAGTACCTCCTAAAGCTAAAAGTGATAATTCATCTTTAATCAACAATAATCTATCAAGCGAACGTTCAATTAATCCTGCATAACCTTGGAATTCCTGACCCAACCTAATCGGAGTGGCATCCATCAAATGTGTACGGCCTGTCTTGATTATTGGCATAAATTCTTCAGCTTTCAGCTCAAGGGACTTCTGTAGGCCAACTAAAGAAGGACAAAGTGATTCTTCGATATCTAAAAGTGCAGAAAGATGTATTGCTGAAGGAATAACATCATTTGACGATTGTCCTTGATTAACGTGATCATTTGGATGGACTTTAGAACCTAAAGATTTAGATGCTAAATTTGCTATAACCTCATTTGCATTCATATTTGTAGATGTTCCTGAACCTGTTTGGAATGCATCTACGGGGAAATGATCATCATACTCTCCTTCTGCAACAGCTAATGATGAATCTACGATAGCATTTTTCATTTTTTCATCTATGACGCCTAACTCAAGATTTGCCTCTGCTGCACCTGCTTTGATGAATCCTAAAGCCCGTATGAAAGAACGAGCCATTCGAAAGCCACTCACTGGGAAGTTCAGGACTGCTCTTTGTGTACTTGCACCCCATAATGCAGATTCTGGAACTTCCATTTGCCCCATTGTGTCTGATTCTGTACGAGTATAAGGATCGGAAGGAAGGCTACCAGTAAGCGACATTGAGCTATTGATTTTCTTAGCTGGTTTAGATTTAATGGAATTGCGTAATTTCTCTTTTTGACTTTCTGGACACATAAAAATCCCATATTTGGGGAATTTGACATGCCCTTCATTCAAATTTTCCATATGAACTTGGAGCATCGAGTTGATTGAAAGGTCTGAATAGCATGCTTCAACGTATTTTTGAAGGCTATTTCTGACTTCTTTGGTGACTCTGATAGATGTATAGTCTATTTTAGACATATTATCGTCATGAAAGAAAAGGTATTAAAAGGTATGCATTTTGCATAAATATGCATTTTGCATACATTATGAAGGCGCAAAGAGTCCTTTATTCGTAAATTACCGTCGTTTTTCTATCTAAACTGGAGCGTAAGGCGGAGGATTATGCGGATCCCAACAAGTAACGAACGCTTCATCCAAATCATCTAGGCGTTTCATCAAGGAATTTGGGATTTCAAAATCAAAGACTGCAAAATTTTCAATTATCCTATTTTTATTAACCGATTTTGGAAGAACAACCATGCATCGCTGCATTGCCCAACGAATCAGGATTTGAGCAGGTGTTTTGCCCATTTCCTCGGAAATCGCCACTAAACGCTCTTCATTCATCCTTTTAGCATGAACTAATGGGCTATATGCTTCAATTATTATGTCCTTAGAAGTACAATATTCCAACAAATCTTTTTGATAATGATAAGGATGGAATTCAACCTGATTTGCTACAGGTATAACTCCGAATTTATTCTCTAATTCTTCCAGATTTTGTATGGTAAAGTTACTTACACCTATCGACCTGCAAAGTCCTCTTTCTTGTAATTCGATAAATGCCCTCCAAGAATCGTTTCTTTTGCCCTTCAACGGCCAATGGATTAGATACAAATCAATGTAATCACAACCTAATCTTACCAAGCTCTTTTCACAGGCTTCGATGGCTGCATCATAGCCCTGATCTTTATTCCATAATTTAGTTGTAATAAACAATTCTTTTCGATCTATATTTGTATCCTTAACCGCCTTACCAACATCCGATTCATTGTCATATGCTCTTGCAGTATCAATATGTCTGTATCCTGCATTAATAGAATCTAAAACAGCTCTATATGTTGCCTCACCCGGCTCTGATTTCCAAGTACCTAAACCTACTACTGGAATCCTATAACCATCATTCATTATAATGTACAATTGATCTGTCATAAACCTCCAATGAATAGTGCTAAATTAATTACTTGTACATGCTAACAAGCATATCATGCAAATGACCATTGGTAGCCATCCACTCTTTCGTATCTAATGTGTATGGTTCACCCTGGTAATTAGTAATTTTCCCACCTGCTTCTTCGAGAATAATTAAGCCTCCAGCCATATCCCAGGGATGGGCACCTGAAACAATATATCCTTCAAGTCTACCTGAAGCAATGTAAGCCATAGAAAGTGCTGCTGCACCTAACTTTCTAACTGATTGTATTTCCCTTTCTAGATTTACTAATTTATCTCCTAATTTTTGATAATATTCACCTTGCCTCTCATAAGGTAAACCACATGCAATAATCGACTTTTTCAATTCCTTAACATCAGAAACATGTATTCTTCGAGGCGTTCCTTTGTTGTAGAGATCATTTACATAAGCCCCTGAACCTTTTACAGCATAAAATAATTCTTTGCGTAATGGATCTGTAATTACACCAACTAAGGGCTCATTTCCCTTACACAAACCAATTGAAGGGCCAAAAATAGGAAAAGAATGTGCAAAATTAATAGTTCCATCTAAAGGATCAACTACCCAGACTTTTTCGCCGGGAAAACTTGTACCCTCTTCCGCCATTATTCCATAATCTGGTGTCAGTTCTTTCAATATCTTTGTAATTTCTTCTTCACATTTATGATCAACTTCAGTAACAACATCTATATCTGATTTGTAATCTAACTGTTTGTAACTGCCATAATTCTCTAAAATAATCTCTGAAGCCTTAATTGCAGCTTGAATTGCTACCTCCAGTTCATTTACTGGCAAAGGAAATCAACTACTCCTTGGAAAAGTGGCCTACCATCACCTGGTCCGTCAGGATTCATACCTGATGATGTCCAATCTGTATGTTGCCAACCATGAAAAACGCGCTCAGGATGAGGCATCATTCCCAACACATTACCTTTAGGATTAGTTATACCTGCAATATCATGGGCAACGCCATTAGGATTCCAAGGATATCCTGGATTAAGTTCACCTTCGGGGCTACAATATCTAAATGCAATTTGTTTATTTTCATCTAATTCTTCAAATTTTTCTTGACCCATCAACAATTTGCCCTCTGCATGAGCATTAGGTATTGACAAAACCTGATTTGTTTCGTAATTTTGTGTGAAAAAACTCTGAGAATTTGATTCGACACGAAGATGAACATGTCGGGCCTCGAAACGACTAGAATCATTGGTGTGTAATACAGCATCTGGAACAACACTAGTACCCGATTCTGTGCCAGGTAACGCCCCTAATTCAACTAAAATTTGAAAACCGTTACAGACACCTAGTACTGGCCTTCCCTCATTTATATACTCATCGACCTGAGATTGTAACCCTGATTTTACACGTGATGCAAAGATTGCACCGGCTCTAACATAGTCTCCTGAACTAAAACCGCCAGGAAAATAAAGTGCATCATAATCCATCAAATTTCTACACTTAGATTTTTCAACATCTCCTAACAATTGTTTCAAGTGAATCTTCTCAGCATTACAGCCTAATGAGGAAAAAGCAGCTGCTGATTCATCTTCGCAATTAGTACCTTCAATTCGAAGAACTCCCACTCGAATTTCTGATGGATCTGGCATTACTATTTGCCATAAGCAATGGGATTAAAACTATGACCTATACAAATTTAATTTCTTAAATCATTCATAGACCCAAGATTGACTATCTTGTGTCCATTCATTCAAACCTTCAGGGAACCACAAACCAAGCTCAAATTCAGCTGTTTCAGCTGCATCAGAACCATGAATCATATTGTATCCTATGTCCATTCCGAAATCTCCACGAATAGTTCCAGGGGCTGCTTCACGGCCATTAGTGGGGCCAATTAGATTACGAGCAACGCCAATTGCATCTTGCCCTGACCAAGCCATGCAAACTACTGGTCCACTTGTTATGAATTTGATTAAACCTGGGAAAAATGGTTTGGATGAATGTACATCATAATGTTTCTTAGCTATTTCTTCAGTTGGTATAATTTGCTTAAGTCCAACTAACTGCAAGCCTTTTCTCTCGAAACGTTGAATTATTTCTCCAACCAAACTGCGTTGGACGCCGTCAGGCTTGACCATCACGTAAGTTGTTTCAGCACTCATTTACTTCTCTTAGAACGTGAAATATCGGTCCAACGTGTACGTGCTGGAACTCGATTTAACTCCAAATAATTTTTCTTAGCTTTAGAACTGATAAAATAAAGAACTTGTCCAGTCTTCTTTACATACATCATACCAGTTCCTGGAGGAATTGGTTTTCCTGTGAATGAACATGTTTTAGTTTCGACCATCTTATCTCCTATCTAGTGCTTTAGCTTCCCTTGAAGAATCCATCAACAATAATTGATCTCCAATATCTACTGGACCAACTACATTTCTTCGAATAATTCGCCCGCGATCGTCTCCATCTAAAACACGAACTTTGACAGAAGAGGCTTCGCCTCTCATTCCCGTACGACCGAGAACTTCAACTACTTGTGCTGGGATTCCGTCCATGTTTACTTCTTAGCTAATTCGATTGCTTTGACTACTTCTTCCAATGATCCTTTCTTCTTACCAATTTCAGTAATGGCTATTGCAGCTGTAGTTACTTTCAAACCTGCTGCTTTTCCAAGCTCATCTCTTGAAGGTACGTAAGTGTATGGGATTTGCTTTTCTTCACATAACATAGGAAGATGTGCTAAAATCTCAGGTGGTTCAACATCTAAAGCCATAATCACTAGCTTAGCTTGACCACGTTCAATCAATTTGGTTACTTCATTAGAACCTTTTCTTACTTTGCCGCCGTCACGTGCTGTTTCAGTTGCTAAGTATGCTTTCTCGGATAGCTCTTTGGGAGCCTCGTATGTTACGAATAACGGATTTGCCATTTTTTTACCTCTTTCGGACGAATGTCTTCATCAGTCACTGGTTACCCATGTGGGTTCGCGACTACGAAAGGGGGGCTATTTAAACATGCTCGAAATGCACGATAATCATGGGCATTACTGTATACACGACAGCTCCAGATGAAGCCACCTCTGAACAAATCTCAAAAGAGTGCGTGGAAGAAGGACTAGCGGCGTGCTGTAATTTTTGGCCAGTTCGTACTATCTATTCTTGGGAAGGCAAATTAAAGGATGATACTGAACACATTATATTCATAAAAACAAGTAAAAACAAATTTGATGATTTAGAAAAGTATATCGTTAAAAACCACCCTTATTCAATGCCTGCTATCGTATCTATTCCATGGAATGATGCGCATGAGCCTTATCGAAAATGGGTAGACAAAGATGACTGAATATGATGTAATTGTTTGTGGTGGCGGTCCAAGTGGATCTACAACTGCATTCTATGCTGCTAAGGCAGGAATGAAAGTTTTACTCATAGATAAATCGAAATTTCCAAGAGACAAAGCATGTGGAGGTTTACTTACTGCAAGACTATTTGATGAACTACCCGAATTAAAACCATACATTAAGCCGATAATTGAATGTCCAGCAAAAGATGTGAATTTGTATTCACCATCTATGAAATACAAAATTGATTTTGAATTTCCAGAAGGTACACCATGGAACATAACACGTGAGGTATTTGATAATGCAGTACTAGAAGCGGCAAGAGATGCAGGTGCTGAAATAATGACTCAAACCAAAGTTAGGGATTTCAAATTTGACAGCGGAGTGACTGTAAAGACATCAAAAGGTGATTTCAAATCAAAAATGGTTATAGGTGCAACTGGTGCAAACGACAAATTGGCGACAATGGTTCGCGAAAAGAGAAACATTAAGCCGTGGAACGATGGCCAAATAGGAACTGCACTAATGTGGGAACCTGTTGTTGGCCAAGATTTTATCGATAAAACTTATGGAGATAAAAGATCATTACTTGTACATTTCAAACCAGGTGGTATCGAAGGATATGGCTGGGTTTTTCCTAAGAAAGAAATATTGAATATTGGATTCGGAGGATATAATCGAACTATCAAATCAATAAAAATAAAGGAGATTTGGGAAGATTATATAAATTTATTAAAGAAAGATGGCTATTTCCCAAAAGAACAGGACGTCCCTCCTGTGAAAGGAGCACCTCTACCACTTAATGGACCAATAAAGGCTACAACTATGGATTATACTTTACTAGTTGGAGATTCAGCAGGCATGGTTTCACCTCTCTCTGGTGAAGGAATATACTATGGAATGCATGCTGGTAAACTTGCAGTTGATACAATCAAGAAAGCATTGGAAACTGGTGATTACTCACTGAAACATTTGGATCAATATCACCGTGATTGGAACAACGTATTTGGCAAGGAATTAAGAGATTTATCTTTCTTTGCACTTATGGCTCTAAAATTACCTGAAAGAATGGTGTATTATGGGACTCGAGATGAAAAATTATGTGAAATCTTTGCAGATTTGTTCTTGGGAGTAACCCCTGGTGGTCTTGGAAAAAGAAAGCCAATTAGCCGAGCATTGTATGATGCAATACGCTATCCCTACTTCAAACTCGGTTAGCCTAGATAGTTAATCCTCACTACCAAGACGTCGTAAGGAAAAATAAGAAAAACAGAACCAAAAATATAATAATCATTACTACCCAGAATAAAATCTGAGAACCATTGCCTGTTTCACTTGTGCTCATTTTCATATTATCTTTATCACGATAAATGGAAAAAGCCAGCCAGAAACAGAATAGAGCACTAAGCAAAGAGAAGAGACTTATCCCCCCTAAAATTGGATCGATAAGATGAAGGGAAGCATAAATTCCAAGAAGTACTAAAACCAATTCTTGCTTGTGGTTCAGAATATCTATGCGACCTGGCCCCTCATCTAGAATTTCAGTGTCATCGCTTTTCACAGTCATACATCAATCAGTTCCATTATACGTCTATTTGAAGTAAGATATCCTTACTTTGGTTTGGGCTGATCCTCTTCAAAAACTTCAGGTTTATCATAATGGCCTGTATAGTAAGCGACAAATTGTGCAAATAAAACGATGGCGGCAATACAAAATGCTACGGGAAACATGGCAAGAAAGATAAATAGAATTGCACTCACTAAAATAGCCAAATATTGAGTGGATTTATTACTATAACTTCCTGTAAAATGCCAACTTGTTAGTTTTGCTTGGACATAAAGAATGGCTAAACCAAAAACCAGAAATAGGCCAATGAAAAGAGTATAGTCTCCCAAAGATATATATCCTGCGTCGTCAAAAGAGTAAACCAGTTTGCATTTCTCTTCAGTAGTATCATTTAAAAAAAATCCCCCCGACAAATAAGTTTCTGAGAGTGAAATGTTGCCTGTAGAAACATTCTTACCTTCCAATTTTACATTAGCATAAACTGTACTACATTCATCTTTCAAAACTAATGTTTCTACATCCTCAGAAATCCAGGAATCAATTGCAACCCCTCCGTTAAAAGTTCCTGATAAATTAGTTTCTATACTATCATTACCAAAAAAAGTAACTTGATACTCTGTCAGCGTGATTTGACTTAGTTCTTGCTCGATTTCCCATTCTTTATAATCGAGATGACTGTATACCACATAAGAAAATGTATATTCTATATTTTTACTAAAATTTGTACCATGAAGGCTGAAAACAAAAGTAGAATTTAGTGAATTGGGCGTGTAGGGGAGGTAACTATTATCATATTTATTTCTCCACTCAGCTCTTGTCCCATCATCTCCTATGAACCAACTGTAATCATCATTAGTTAAATTTGTCTCATATTCTAAATAATAATCACATTCTTCGTAAGTACCATCTTCAGTACTATTTCCAACGTTGGCAGTTATCGTCTTACAATTTCTTTCCTTCTCCTCCATCCAACCTGGATCTACAGAAATTGTAAACTCTTCTTCAGCCTCAGTATCAGAAGATAAGGAAATTACAACAAAAAAGACGAATAAAAAGACAAGACTAAATCTCATAATTACTAATTGAACACTTGCATTATACGTCTATCGCTACTCAAATATTGACCGAATTTATCTATTCCTTCTTGAATCAGTGCAGGTGCATGATTCTTCTGATAATTTTCTAAGGATTCTCTACTATCTAACTGATATCTAATTGACCAATGTACTTTGTCATCATCTGAATCACAAACAAACCAATCTGCTTTCTGAAATCCTTCAATATCTAATATTTGCTCTATGTGAGGGCCTAACCATTCTGCATATTCATCTGCTGCGATAGCATCAATGTGCA
>DASCSW010000038.1:0-8856 GCA_034399455.1 Candidatus Poseidoniia archaeon | reverse complement strand
GTAATTTTATTTTTAGTACCAAACGCTTGATCCAATAATTTGATGCGGACTTTTTGCACATTATTGGGACCGTTAATATCATGAAAATTACAAGAATTAGAAATCCATGGGGCTACTATCGAATGAAAAATTACTTGACTACTAACTGGATTTCCAGGAAGCCCGAAAAATGGGGTTGAGCCCCATTCACCAAACAATGGTGGCCCACCGGGTTTGACAAGGACTTTCCAAAATTTCATATCACCTTCATCCTCCATCAAACGACGAACTAAATCCCATTCACCCATACTAACTCCACCACTAGTTATGATCGCATCACATTCATCTGAAGCTAAATTAAATACATCACGCAACAAATCAATATCATCTTTTACAAAGGAATATTTTACTGGTTCACAAGCCATGTTTTTTACTAAACCCACTAATGCTGTTGTATTAGATTCATAAATTTGACCTGGCTTTAATTTCTGACCGGGTTCAACTAATTCATCTCCAGTGCCAATTATTGCTATTTTTGGTGGAATTATTACTGGTATCTCTGAATATCCCATCATTGCTGCTAAAGCCAACTCAGAGGGACCCAATTGAATACCCGATTCTAAACCAATTTCGCCTTTGGTAATATTTTCACCTTTTTTACGAATATAATTTGAACGGGCTGGCCCATTAATTATGACATGTTTTCCATCAATTACACTATCTTCAATCATGACAATTGCATTAGCACCAATAGGCATTGGAGCACCAGTCATAATTTGACATGCATTTCCACTAACCACTACTTCAGATGAAGTATTACCTGCTTGTACTATATTAGAAATAAATAATCTAGAACCAGGATTATTACAATCAGACTCTATTACGGCCCAACCATCCATAGCTGAATTATCAAAACGTGGATCATCTACTTTTGATATCAATGGTTCAGAAAGAATTCTTCCATGTGCCTCGTGAATCGAAACAAGTTCAACTAAGAAATTTAGAGGGGAATGGGAAGCAATTTCTAATGCTCGTTCGATAGAAACTCCAACTTCCATAATTCCCGGAATGCGTCAACTGTCTTGATTGCGTCGGCGAACATATCAAAAATAAATAGCATGAGGATTAGATGTGAGTATAGAATTCAGCTTATTGTTGATGGGATTATTTATTGTCTCAATACTCTATTCAAGTGTTGGCCACGGGGGGGCATCAGGATATCTGGCAGTGATGTCTTTGACATCATATGGGATGATGGAAAATAGTTGGTTAAAACAACATGCTTGGTTCTTGAATCTCCTTGTTGCTTCACTTGCATTTTATCACTATAGAAAAGAAGGGTTTCATAATATTAAATTAACACTTCCATTCATTATTGCAAGCATTCCCATGGCTTTTATTGGTGGTTATTTATTAATCAATGATGGTGTATATGATCTACTTCTTTCACTAACTTTAATGTGGGCTGCATGGAGATTATACAATTCAATTTCTATTGATGGAATTAATGAAACATCTTTACCTACATTTCCAAAAGCTGCACCTTGGGGTGCAGGAATTGGTTTAGCAAGTGGGATAATTGGGGTCGGTGGAGGAATTTTTCTTTCACCTGTTGTGTTATTAAAAAAATGGGCTTCGCCAAAAAACACTGCTGCTACATCTGCTATTTTCATATGGGTCAATTCAATTGCTGGATTAACTGGTGCTAGCATTTCGGGGCAATTAAATTTAGATTTAGATAAAATATTTTATTTTGCAATTATTGTTTTAATTGGTGGATTTATTGGTTCTTCTTATGGGGCTAAAATTGCTCCACAATCTATGATAAGAAAGATGTTAGTTGGTGTATTGATAATCGCCGCTGCAAAGCGATTAATTGAATTAATGTTAATTTAATATCAATTAGAATCCAACTTCATCTTCGAATTCGCATTCTGGATGAGCACAACGTACTTTGTACTTATCAGTAGTTGGCCTAGGAATTCTATTCATAGAACCACACATAGAACATTGATGATCTATTTCAGTTGGCTCATCTGATTGTTGTTGTTCTAGGAGTCTTTCACCACCTACTGTAGACCAGCCAACTTTATCAAAATAGCCTTGCTCATCTTTCATTTTTCGACTACGAAGTGTTAGTTTCAATTTCTTTCGTCGGCGCTTTTTTTTGCCGCCGACATTCTTCTTGGCTGATTTCCTTGCCATCTTAACCAAACTCCCCACAACGCCTACCTTATTAGAGAATTGGCATTACTAGAATCACATGTATTACAATAAATAAGAGCGTTTGTTTTCTGGTTGATGGACTGTTGTTCCAAATTTTTGTAATTCTTTTTTCAACAATTCTTGCCCTTCATTGGGATTTCCATGAAATAATATAACATCAGAAGGGTTGACATCTTTGACAAATTTTACTAATTGTGAATGATCGGCATGATTAGAAAATGAATATTGATCAACTTTAAGATTAATATCAACTGTTTTACCAAATATATCTAATCTAGATTCTTCTAGAAGACGGCGCCCTCCACTATTTTCAGCCTGGTATCCTGTTAACAAAATAGCATTTCTTTGATCATGTCTTAACCGATTAAGATACCAATTAGAGGGGCCGCCATTTAACATACCACTTGTTGTAACTATTACATCACCATCAATAGCTTTTTTCCTATCAGATTTACTAGAAACTAAGCGGGCCCAGCGTTTAATTTCTTTTAATTTTTCAACATCTCTTACATAATCTGAATTATCAATAAAATGATTTAATATTCTTTTTCCCATACCATCAAAATGGACTTCTAAATCTAATTTACTATCCCATAAATATGCAAGAATATCTTGTCCACGTCCATTAGCAAAGGCTGGAACAAGACAAGTGCCGCCATGCTCAACTACATCAACAACTCGAGTGATAAATCGTTGTACTTCTTCGTCCCGATTTGGTTGTTCTTTGCCTGCATATGTTGTTTCCATGAACAATATATCAACATGGATTGGTTCTGCACCAGCAACACAAGGTGAACTTTTAGTATCAAAATCTCCTGTCCAAAGTATTTTACGCGTGGGAGTATGAATTTCAATCATAGCTGCACCAGGTATGTGACCTGCAGGAATAAAACGCCATCTCCATTCACCAATTTCAGACCATGAATCAAAAGAATGGATGACAATATTATTCAAAGCATCTTCCAAATCTCGTTTATCCCAAGGAAGGGGTTGCCCTTCAATAGAACTAACTTTGTAAGTATCTTTCCAAATCATTTCTAATAAATCAGCTGTCATCTTAGTACAGTGTATATTGACATCATGTGAAGCGACTAACCAAGGAGCTAAACCAACATGATCAATATGAGAATGAGTAATGATGACATCACTAATTGGAGGTGCTTCTTCAGGGAAATTAGGTGGATTCGTTGGAACAAAACCATAATCAATTTGAATTCGAGTTCCTGTTTTATCTTCAAGGACACAACCAACATTACCAACTTCCGTACCACCACCAAGAAAATGATAACGTAAATTATCATCATCAATAGGAGTTAGATCATAGCTTGAAGTTGAACCTGGTGTATAAAGAACCATGAAAATCAAAGTTGGCTCTCCTAAGTCTTTCATCAACCTTGGGTAATAATGATAGAGCACCCCTAAGTTTCCACTGGAAATAATATTTATCAAACATAAATCACTAATTAATTAAATAATCAAAGCAAATGATTATATTATACGCGTATCATGACTTGAACATCTATTGTTTTTACGTTAAAATATTATTATTCTTACTATTGTTTTCTTTTTTTACTAGTTCCACTGGAAACAAGGGGGTGGGTAGTATGTTTCAAAGACATGTAGCCTATCCCTTGTAATAATGAAGTTAGCAGATCGTGAATTCATAATTGATGAATCGCGTTGTTTTGGTTGTGCAGCTTGTATTACTTTATGTCCTACTCATGCATTGACATTGGATAATTTGTTAGTATTTGTTAATCAAGATAAATGTACATTTTGTAATTTATGTATTCCTGCTTGTCCAGTGTTTGCTCTTTCAATAGATAGTACTGTAATTCAGAGTTGATATTATGCGTATTGCAATTATTGGGGGAAATTTAGAAGGATTATTTTTATCTCATATGTTATTAGATCTTAATGATGTTGAAATTCATCTTTTTGAAGAAAAAGCTGAAGTTGGCTTTCCAATAGTTGGTTCTGGTCTATTAATCAATCATTCTAATTTGTCTGATAAAATTAATACCTGGATATCAAATATGACATTCAAATCTAATTTATTTAATCAAAAAGGTATGGTTTTTCATCGAGGTTGGTTAGAGAAAGACCTTGCTCGTAATTTAGTATTAAGAGGTGGTAATATACAAGTACGTACTATTGTTGATATTATTTCTTCAAAATCAATGCTATTGAAAGGAGCAGGTGGTAGAGAATTATCTTGGGAAGGTGATATGATTATTGATTGTTCATTAATTATCGATTCTTCAATAATTGGTGTCCTTAGTTTAAATGAAGTAGACAATGGATGGCAGCGTTCTGATAATATTTGGGAATCATGGCATTCATCAGATTCTAATGATCTTCCGGAAGATATAATTGAAATAATTTCTAGCACTTCTAATCAATTTGAAAATAATACAATTGATTTTGCTTTTAATCAATCTCATAAATTATTTACATCAATTTCTAAGGGTAATGACAAAGAGTAATCACCATCCGCGAATCATTAGTGCTACCCAACTCTGACCTGGACTTGCTAGATTTTATTCAAAATCAGACATCTTCTAATCATATTATTTTGATAGATCCGGACGCTCAATCAAGTTCAGAAGCGGCTGAACGTTGTGTTGCTGCAATTATTGCAGGGAGTAGAATGATTTTTGTTGGCGGATCTACAGGCACAGATAATAATAATGTAGATGAAACAATAATTTACATTCAAAATGCAATTAAAAAAGAAAATAACAATTCTTCTAATTCTAAACTCTGGGATGTTCCAGTTGTTTTATTTCCAGCTTGTGCTAATGCTTTTTCTTCATCAGCTGATGGTATTACTTTCATGATGTTAATGAATAGTACTTCTACTAAATTTTTAATTGAAGAACAATTAATCGGCGCACCAGCAATTAAATCTGCTAACGTAACACCTATTTCTATGGGCTATATTGTTTGTGAACCAGGTGGTAAAGTAGGTGAAGTAGGAGAAGCTAAATTAATTAAATCAGATGAAATTGATTTAATTTCTTCATATGCTATTTGTGCTGAGTCATATGGTTTTTCATTATTATATTTAGAAGCAGGAAGTGGAGCAAATAATCCAGTATCTCCCGAATTAATTAAAGCTGCAAGAGAATCATGTAATCTTACAATTATTGTTGGTGGTGGAATAAGAGATGGATCCACAGCCAAACTCGCAATAGATGCCGGCGCCGATTGGATTGTCACTGGGAATCTATGTGAGGAATTTGCAGACGCCCATGAATTACAAGCCACACTTCAGACATTCATCGCTGAAATGAACTCCTAGTTTTTCCTCATGATTATTATCCTTCAAGATCATCAATATCCCGTAAAGCAGGAGCAGCAGTTCCACCTGGTGAACTACCGGCTTCAGGTTCGGGAATAGAATTATCTTCTTCTATTCCTAATGCTTCTCTTCGTGCTTTAACCTGTTCGTGCGATCGTAGAACGCCCAAGGAATCTTGGAATGCTCCACTCACAACTTCTCTAGTCTTTTCAGAACGACGTAATCCTTGTGCTTCAGCAAGTAATTTTTCATGAACATCCTCTAAAGATTTTAGTTCCGCACTTCTATCTGAAAGCCCACCTTCTATGTCTCCTATCGTAAGTTGCATTTGTTGTATTCTTTCATCTCTCTCGAATACTTCTCTATGAAGGCGTCTTTCTCTTCTTCGTAGAGCCTCATATTCTCTATTTCTTTCCAACAATCTTCTTTTTAATTCTTCAATTTGCTCAACTAAATAATCATGTTCTGCTGAAATTGAACGTGGACCTTCCATCATTCTAGACATTTGTCCATCCAATTCTTTAATTCTTAAGTCTCTTTGTTCTAACAATCCTTTTGTTTGATCAACCATTTCACGTAATTTATCTCTTTCATCTCCAACCGTTTGACTTTCAACTTGTTCAGATTCAATTCTTCTATGTGCTTCTTCTAATTCTCTATTTAATTGTCTAACTTCATCAGCAGTTATTGAAGTCAACCCTGCTTCAGCGGCCTTTTCCAAAGCATCAACAAGTTGATCCAATTTTGCTTCAAGTTCAGTAATTACATTTGCTTGAGATTCAACTTTTTCAGATAATGTAGATTCGCTTCTTTCTAATTCATCAATTCGAATTGCCCCAACTGAATTTTCAACTTTTTCTTTCTCTTTTCTAGTATCATCCAACATTCTTTCAAGATGAATAATTCTAGCTTCACGTTCTTTCAAGTCTTCTTCTGCTTTCATCAATCGAGCTCTTTCTGGTGCACCTAATTCATTTCTTTCAGATAGGTCAAGTTCTAACACTCTATTGCGTTGATTTGAAGTTGCTAAATCTTTGTTTGCTGATGCTAGTTCCTCCCATGCAGTAATCACTTCATCAACCAGTTGTTCAGAATTATATCCTGATAACATTCCAGCTAACGCTGCACGGTCAACATCACTACCAGAACCGGCTTTTCCATTAGTATTCTTCATCATCCCCATGTTCAATCCTTTGCTCATCGTGCGTGGGTCATTTTTGAACCTTCACCTTGGGGGTAGGTAAAGAATACCCTTCTTAGGACCCTTTAGGGTCCACCGTTAACTGTTTTCAACTAATTGCAGTATATTGGTCATCTGGCATTACCATTGAAAGTTTTAGTGCGCCATCAGATACTCTAGTCATTGGTTCGTCACATGCCCAAACACGAACATCTCCAATATCTGCTAATTCATCAGCAATACGATCTGCAATTCCATCAATTAGAGAACCACCACCAGACAAAATAATATTATTTCGTAAAATACTTTGATATTCTGGATCGGCACCCGAAACAATATTTTTCACAGCTCTTACGATATGTGGCACTAATTCTTCACAAGCGATTTGAACCAAGTCTCCAATATCTACAACTTGCTTCTTTCCTTCAACAGAAAGTTCTACCATTTGTTCGCGTTCATCTCCGCCAACGTATGAAGCCGCTTCTTTCCATTGGCGAACCATGTCTTTTGTTAATTGAGCACCAGTGAATTTCTTAGTTATGAGTGTCATTAATCTGTTATCAATCCAATCTCCTGCTTCACTGATTGTAATTTGGTCATCATCACTGGGCATTGTACCATAAATTCTAGCGATATCAGTTGTACCCGCTCCAATGTCTACAACAATTGATCCTCCAACTTCATCTAATCCGAAAGCGACAGCAAACGGTTCACTTACAACCATGATTGCATTTACTTGCCCACGAAGAATGCTGACAAGATTTGATTTATCTACGAATGAAATATGGGATGGAGAACAAATTACTCCAAACACTTCATCAAATTCTTCAGGATCTACTGTTTCAACAAGATAAGTAACGAATGATTTAGCAGCAGCCAAATTATTTTCATCGTCTTGAGTAACTCCAGCAGCAAGTGGATAATACAAGTTACATGCTAATTTATTTGTCAATGCTTCCTTTCCAAATAAAGTATCCTTTTTCAAGAAGTTTCTAGCTATTGGATCCTTAGGTTTTCCAACAACTGTTTGAACACTAACATTTGTTCCATTCGACCCTGCAATCCCTGATTGAAAAGTTCCTAAATCAATTCCGATGTATAGTCTCTCACTCATCATCATCACCTATATGCGCTGCTTCCGCTGTATGCAGGGAACCCCCTTCATGGTTTGAAGGTTGACCTTGAGGTATTGTTGATATTAGTTCATCATTATCTAATATTCTTACTCTATCTATAGCAACAAGTGACAATACAATAACTAATACAATTAACATTGAAATAACATATTTTTCAATATGTAAAATGCCGGACTGCTCTTCATTTCCTAAACCATTATCATCAATTTTATCCCACATATTTTCCACATTAACACCACTCCTTTCAACACCCTTCAAAGCTAATGCAAAACCAATTTTATCTCCATTCAACCCAACAACACCAGATGTAGGTCCGACATTGATATTTGTTGCAATAATTTTAACTTGCACAGAATCATAATTTATTAGTCTTGAAGAATTAATATACACGCCTTCGATGTTTTCAATTTCATCTTTGATATCATTTTCTTCGTAATCATTCCCCAATATAATATCACCATTAGGTAATATTACTTGCAAATCCAAATCATCCCTATTATCGATATTTGGGGCTGAGTTCCAAGCCAGTCGAATGTCAATATCTGCTCCTTCTTTCAAAGGAACATTCCAAACAACATATTCCCCAGTTGAAAGAAATGGCCCAATCGCGCCTTCCCCTTTCCAGTTATGATTTGAAACTGAATTCGATTCACCACTATCAATCCAATTTGCTACTAAATCTTGCCACATATTATCTTCTAATCTAAAAGAGTCATGAATCCATATATCATCTGCTGGTTCAACGGTATAATCCTCTAAATTATCTTCAATCATTTCGAAGTTAATGAGATTTGATAAATTCAATCTACCCCATCCTTGTTGATTATCAGGAGCAGGCCCTAAAATTAATTCAGTTTGCCTACCCCCTTCAAGAGATTCCCCACTCAAAGTAATCAATGCTTTGAGCAATGATCCCGATGGAGTAAAACCTTCACCCAACAATATATCCCCACTACTCAAATTTTGATTCACATGTTCTGCCCAATTTGGGCGCAATGTTGACGTTGTTGTTTTTATTCGACTTTCATTTC
>DASCSW010000037.1:0-9554 GCA_034399455.1 Candidatus Poseidoniia archaeon | reverse complement strand
AATTACATAAAGAGGCAGAAGATGTTCGAAGATGGAACATTCTTCATCCAGAATTAAGTCCACGAAAATCATATTTAGAAGAAATGATTAATTCAAGCAATGGACCAGTTATTGCTGTTAGTGATTATGTTAAACTAGTTTCAGAACAAATAGCTCCATATATAAAATGTCCTTTTGTTGCATTAGGAACAGATGGATTTGGAAGAAGTGATACTAGAGAAAACCTAAGGAAATTCTTTGAAATTGATGCAGACCACATCGCTGCTGCTGCTATTAGTACACTCATGACTGAAGGTCAGATAACTAAAGCAAAAGCTGAATCTGCCCTGAAAAATTTAAAGATTAATCCAGACGCCCCGGACCCTGCAAGAAACTAAAATTACATCCCTGGTGGCATTCCACCCATACCATCACTACCATCTGGCTCAGGTCCTTCTGGTTGTTTGGAAGCTATAATGTCATCAATTCGTAATATCATTGTAGCAACATCTGTTGCACTGCTTAATGCTTGAGTTTTAACTCTAAGAGGTTCGACTACATTTCTAGATTTCATATTAACAACTTTGCCAGTGTAAGCATCTAATCCTGCATGAGGATTACGGCCTTTCTGAGTATGAGCTTTCCTAAGACCCATTAATGTATCTATAACATCAAGACCTGCATTTTCAGCTAATGTATTTGGTACTACTTCTATCGCCTGTGCAAATGATTCTATTGCCATTTGTTCACGGCCCCCAATTCTTGGAGCAAATTTGCGAAGTTTAAGAGCTAATTCTATCTCTGCCGCTCCTCCTCCAGTAACTATCTTGCCATCCTTTACGACCAAAGAAACTACGCCAATAGCATCATCTAAATTCCGTTCTATCTCGTCAACAACATGTTCACTACCACCTCTGACTAGTATAGAAACTGCCTTAGGATTTTTACATTCAGTCACAAAAGTCATGTCATCATCACCAATTTTCCGAACTTCAACAAGACCTGCAAATCCTATATCTTCTTTTCCTATAGCATCTAAATTAGATACTACACGCCCTCCTGTAGCTTTAGCTAATGCTTCAATATCTGATTTTTTAGCCCTTCTTATCGCCATAATTCCATGTTTAGCAAGAAAATGTTGAGCTAAATCATCAATTCCTTTTTGACAAATGAGGACATTAGCTTTTGTCTTATGGATTTTTTCAACCATTTTCTTAATCGTAGATTCTTCCTGATCAAGGAATGCTTGAATCTGTGAAGGATCGTTAATTTGAATTTTTGACTCTATTTCTGTCTTTTTTATTTCAAGAGGTGCATCAATCAAAGCAACTTTTGCATTAGAAACACTTTTTGGCATCCCACTATGAACTGGTTCTTTGTCCATAATTATTCCAGATATAAGTTCTGTATCTGATATTGAGCCTCCTTGTTTTTTCTGAATTTTAATACCATCTCTGTCAACTTCAGCAGTTTTCCCTTGACCTTTAGAAACCAATTTAACTGATTTAACAGTTAAATCTGCAAGAAAATCTGCATTAGATTCTGATGATTTACCTGTCATAGACGTTATAGCAATAGATCTCAAAGTAGAATTATCACTCCGTTTAACTGGACGCGAAATTTTATCTAATAATTTTAATGATTCTGCACAAGCTCTTCGATAACCATTCGATATCGCAGTTGGATGAACGCCCTTTTCCATAAGCTCTTCAGCATTTTTTAGAAGCTCCCCTGCCAAAATAACTGCTGTAGTGGTACCGTCACCGCATTCTGAATCTTGTGTTTTAGCAACTTCAACTACCATCTTTGCTGCCGGATGTTCAACTTCAATTTCTTTCAAAATAGTGACTCCGTCATTTGTTATCACTACATCTCCCATTGAATCCACTAACATCTTATCCATACCCTTAGGACCTAATGTTGATCTAACTGCTTCAGCTATCGCTTTTGCTGCTGCAATATTATTTTGTGTAGCTTTACGGCCACTATCTCTTTTTGTTCCTTCCTTAAGAATAACAACTGGTGCATTACCTGGAATCATTGTATCACATATTATATTTGCGAGGTGGATATATAAAAATAATCACAAAAAACCTAAGTAAATGATAAAAATAGCAAAGAAAAGACCACTGTAGATGAAATTGAACAAAAATTAACGCCATTATTCCCTAGAATTCCTCGGTTTTCTAGCGTTGCACCTAATAAAGAATCTATAATACTGCCAAGAAAACCAAAAAATGCCGAAATATAAAGATAATTAACTTTAAAGGATGAATAAAATGCATGACTTTCTTCAATTATTAGTACAAAAGCACAAAAAGATAACATAGACATAGATACTGCTGAAAGTAAAGAAGCAGTCGTACCTTCTAAAGATATCCCTCCGTTTGTTCCTGGCTCAACCTTCTTTGTGGGATTAGTTATCAAAACAGGTTCTGGAGATAAAACACCAATCTCACTAGCCATTGTATCTGCTGTTGCAGCTCCAATTGCTGTAGTGAAAGCCACCAAAGCTTGTTCAGGAGACAAAAAATCTAAACTATAGCATACAGCTACAATTGCAGGAACTATTCCATTTGAAATAACATTAGAACCGCCTCTCGTACCTTCATCACTCTCCTCAACTCCTAAAGCTTTCTTGTAAACTATCGCAAATTTAGTTGCTAAGAATGAGGTACCAACGAATATCAGCATTAATAGAAGCCAAGTCCAATGGCCTAAGGTTCCTGTTATGAAACAAATAAGGAATGCTAATGCAGAACCACCTTGATCCAAAACTTTTTTGAAGAAAGCAATGCCTGAAATTATCAAACTAATTATAAAAATAAATAATACCGTTATAGGGGGAGGCAGTATCAAGAAACGACCCTCACAGCCTCATCGAAATGGGCCTTGAATTCTCTCTTAATTTCAGACAATCTTGAATCATCAATAGCCTCTACAAACATCCGAATAACTGGCTGCGTATTCGATGGCCGTAGAAGGACCCAGCCACCTTCTAACCATATCTTTACGCCATCAATAGTTTCTACTTTGAAACCCATTTCTAAGAAAGTCTTCTCCAATTGATCGTTTACCTTGAACTTTATAGAATCTAAACACTTGAACTTTAGTTCTTCATACGGATAAGAAGGAATCTCATCTGAAAGCTCAGCCAATGTGGAATTAGAAGTAACTACATGTTCTGCTAATTTCAAACTAAAAATGAGTGGATCATCAAAAATAAATTCAGTCAAACCTGGTGCAAAGAAATGTGCTGATATTTCCATTGCAATAGCTGCATTGTGTTTCTTCAACTCTTCACATACAAATACATCTCCTACCCTAATCCAAATTAGTTCCCCTCCAATTTTAGGAATCTCATCCTCCAATATCATAGAACAAGGTACACCTGCGAGAACTTTGTTTAATCCTGGTTTAATCAAACTTCGTGAAGTTATTATTCCAATTTTTTCTGCTGAAACTGCTCGCGACTTATTATCTATGAAAACACATCTGTCTGCATCCCCATCAAATGCGATACCCATATCGTATTTTCCTTGTTCCATGATAGAAATCAAATCACCCAAATTCTTTGGTGCTGGTTCTGATGGCCTATTAGGAAATCTTCCATCCGGTGTATTGTTTATACTAAAAGTTTCAGCACCCATCTTCTGAAATAAGCGTTCAATAACAACACAGCCGACACCATTACCTGGATCTAAAGCTACTTTGATTCCATCTAGACTTCCCACTTTATCTGAGACAAAATCCACATAAGTGTCGAGAACTTCTTCAGTTGAATGAATTTTTATTTGACCTTCATTATCAGATTCAACTAAATCTTCCTCAAAAAAAATTCTTTTAATTTCAATATTTCCATCAGTATAACCAGTACCATCAGGATGCCTGAACCTAATCCCATTATACTCTGCAGGATTATGACTAGCTGTAATGTAAACTCCTGCCAAATATGGCTCAGATGTTGAATTTGCCTTCCATGTAGTGAAATTTGCCACAGGAATAGGTACCATTCCAATTACATCAACATCAAAACCTGCTTTAGAAATACCTATTGAAACGGCATTCTGTAATTCAGGGGAACTAACCCTTGCATCACAACCAATGGAGACTTTACCTTCTGTATGATTCTTAAGCAAATAATTACCAAAGGCCAAACCTACTCTTTCCCCAATACTTGCATCTAATTCTTCTCCGTAAACTCCTCGAATGTCGTATGCGCGGAATATGTCATGTGAAGCTTCCATTATCATGCCATTTAGAACGGTTTAAAAGAAATACTCTTAATAGACACTACATAATGAATAATCATGGCACTAACTGAATCTACAATGGTAGAACTAGGCTCTCCAGCACCTGATTTTAACTTACCTGATACAAATGGAAATCACATTTCACTTAATAATTTTAAGTCTGAAACTTTAGTTGTTATTTTTACATGCAACCATTGCCCATACGCTAAGGCTGTTGAAGACCGTCTAATTACTCTTGGAAATGATTTCAAAGGAAAAACTGACTTTGTATTAATTAGTTCTAATGATGTAGCCAATTATCCTGAAGATTCGCCTGCAAAAATGGCTGAGAAACATAAATCAAAAGGTTATCCTTTCCCATATTTATTTGATGAAACTCAAGAAGTAGCAAAAGAATACAGTGCAGTATGCACACCTGACATCTTTCTTTACAACAAGAAAAGAAATTTGGAATACAGAGGAAGATTAGATGACAATTGGCAACAGCCACACAATGTGACTCGAGAAGAATTACGAATGGCAATTGATTCAGTCCTAAGTGGAAATGAAATAGATTTCAAACAAGTTCCTTCAATGGGCTGTAATATCAAGTGGAAATAAGATTTATTAAAAAATCTTAGCTGCAGTTAGGAACACCCTCGGATCTGGGAAATTTTCACAATGCTGGTAAGCGTGTGAGACACAAATTTTGCCTGAACTTCCCACTAGAAATTCACCAGGTGATAACCATGGATTGTCTACAAGGGGACGATTGATAGCACGGCGGGCCTCCTGGAATTCTATGCCAATTTCCTTAGAGTGACACCATGTTTCCTCAGGTAAGTCGTATAGGAGTTGTTCGATACCAAAATTTGAAAGACCGAAAGCACTGTAAGCTTTGAAATCGGGATCGCAGAGAATGGTGCAGGAGATCTCATACTTTTCCCTGTATGCTGCAGCCCTCTCCGGTTCGCCTTGACCAATAATTACAGGATTAATCCCCGCAGACATGTAGTCTGCGTATTCTTCTTTAAGTCTTGATGCACGATCAAGACCACATCCACAACCAAAGTGTCGCCAAAACATCAGTAGTGCTGGGCCTTCAGACCAGAAAGAGGACAGACTTCGTAAAGTACCTGTGTGATCAAGTAATTCGAGGTCTGGGGCATTAGTACCTGCATCTAGGAGTTTAGAACGCTTGTCTCCTGGTCCTGCTATCCACGTCTCAAGCCATTCCTTCTCGGCAACCTCAGTGAGTTTGTCGGGTTGATAATCATCACTCATATTACTCTCTAGCACACCTGTTTAATTTAAGATTTTAGGCTTCCTCATCCGGCTTGTCATTAAGGAAACATCATTAAAAGTCCAAGAAACATAAGACCCAATGAAATAATCGCCATAAAAAATCCTATTTTTACTCCAATTGTCAACCACCATAAATGGCTGTTTGATTCAGTTATATTATGATTAATATCAGACAATTTCTTACCTATGAATTTCAGATGTTTATCGTAAGCTGCTGCTTTTCCTCCTTTTTCCCATACTTCATTATCTGTTGCTATTTCGGCTTCAACAATAGCTTCAGCTTCAACTAAAACTTCAAGTTCAGGTGATGCTTTTTCAGCTTTGCTTCCATCACGACTGTATTTCTTGTCATCATCAGCCATACCCCCCTGACGCCTTTGTTTAATTTAATACTGTGGTTGTTTTGTTCTTTGGTGGGTCTACTATAGATCCTATAACAGCGCCATTTTACTCTTCAAACATTTTTTTTGTTGATTTTATGGTCTCACCAGCAGAAATTAGTGCATCGCCAGTCGATTCGACGATATCTCCCATTTTGTCCGTTACTCCTTCGGTTTGATCAACAGCTTTTTGAGCTATATCTTTAGACATATCTGAAACTTTTTGTGCAAGAAATTTTAAATCTTCTAAGGCTTCATCTAAACCCAAAGATTCTATTTTGGACTTCTTATCATCTGACATAAATTACCAAAAGTGATGGTTGTAATTAAATCTGCGCTTAATATTTGTAAAATCCTTCACCTGATTTTTTACCTAGTTTACCTTGTGCCACCATTTCTTTGAGAAGAGGACATGGTCTGTACTTATCGTCATCAAAGTCTCGATGCAAAACTTCCATTATTGCTAAACAGGTATCTAATCCTATAAAATCAGCCAATGTCAAGGGCCCCATAGGATGACTCATCCCTAATTTCATTACAGTATCTATTGCTTCAGGTTCAGCTACACCTTCCATTACACAAAACATAGCTTCATTCAACATAGGTAAAAGAATTCGATTACTTACAAATCCTGGAAAATCATTCACCAAAACAGGTATTTTATTCAAATCTTCAGCTAGTTTGAATGTAGTATCAAAAGTATTATCATTTGTACTTTTAGCTCTTATGACCTCGACCAACTTCATAACAGGCACAGGATTCATAAAATGCATTCCAACTACTTTTGTAGGTCTTCCACTAGCCTTAGCTAAAATACCTATAGGAATACTAGAGGTGTTTGATGCTAAGATAGTATCTTGTTTGCAATTATTCCCTAAATCTGAGAAAAGTTTCTTCTTGATATCAACATTTTCCACAATTGCTTCGATAATAATATCGCAATCATGTAGATTTTTAAGTTCAATTGTTGTATCTATATTTTCGAGTGTTTGATTCATTTCCTTTTCGCTTATACGCTCTTTTGATACGCTTCTCTTAAGATTTTTATTTATGGTAGCAATTCCATTATCTAAAAATTCATGTTTTATATCACAGAGTATTACTGTCTTTCCAATTGCAGCACAAACTTGTCCAATACCTGCCCCCATCTGTCCAGCTCCAATGACTCCTACTTTTTCTACCATTTTATTCACTTAATTTTATCATAATTGCATTTTGGATGTGTAATCTATTTTCAGCCTGATCAAAAACGATAGAATAATCAGCCTCCACAACTTCGTCAGTCACTTCTCTGTCTCTTTCTGCAGGTAAACAATGCATAAACAGTGTATCTTTACCAGTAGAATCCATTAATTTCTGATTAACTTGGAATGGTTTGAAGATTTTCTCTCTAGCTTCAGCTTCTTCCTTTTGCCCCATAGAGGCCCATACATCTGTGTAAATCATATCTGCATTTTTCACAGCCTCAGCAGGGTTGTGACTTATTTCAATTTTCGATATTCCTGCAGCCTTTGCATTTTCTACGGTTTTTTTATCAGGTTCATAGCCTTCAGGGCAACAACACACAAAATGTAAAGGAAATCTCATTGCCAGATGTAACCAAGAATGAACAATATTATTTCCGTCTCCCATATAGACTATTTTTATATTTTCAATATTTTTTAAATGTTCCCACACTGTAAAGATATCTGTCATTATTTGGCATGGATGATTATAATCTGTCAATCCATTGACTATAGGTATTGATGAATGTTCAGCAAGTTCAATAATATGCTGATGATCAAAAAGGCGAGCCATAATTATGTCATTGTATCTACTAAAAACTCGTGAAATATCTTTGATAGCCTCACGTTTTCCAATACCTATATCATTTGGACCTAAAAATAAAGCATGACCTCCCATCCACTCAAAACCAGTTTCGAAAGAGACTCTAGTTCTTGCAGAGGGTTTAGCAAATATCATCGCCAAGGATTTATTTCTGAAATGAGGGTGATCTTCACGCTTATGGAATTTTTTTTTTACTAATTTAGCTAGTTCCATAATTTCCCAAAGTTCCTCTGTAGTATAATCAGAAATGTGTAGGAAATGCTTGTTTTTCATTAATCTCGGTCTATTCTTGGAGCTAACAGGAATTTTACATTACCTTGTGCACCAGTCATATCATCTACAGCTAAGTCAGCATCTATCTTTACAGGTAAATCACTTCCTAGATTTATGTGTAAAATTCTGTCTGCAGGTAGTGAATTAACCATTAATGCAAAATATTCTAGTGAGAAAAGAGAAGTTGCATCTTCTGACGAATCCAATTTTTCTAATTGTTCTTTTCCAAGCGAAACATCAACACTATTTTGATTATCCCCTTCACAAACAAGTCGGAAACTATCTTTTGTAGTTGAAAGGGCAATGTGGTCAGATACAGATTTTGAGGCCTTTAAACCTTGACCAATTTCTCCCACTATTACACTTACAGATGCAGGTAAATCCAATGAAGGCACTTTTGGATCAGGCATTCCAGAGGTATCTAGGAGTGGCATCGCACGTGTTAAGTTGCCTATGTTTACAACAAGCCTGTTAAGGTCATCATCTTTTTCTAATTCTACCATATCTTCTTTACCTGCAACAGTCAATACATTTTTGAATTTATCAATGTCTAATCCCATTTCCATGGCACTTGATTCATAACTGTCAAATGCAGATTTGACCAAATTCGCTTCGATCATAGCTACATGAGAGGGGTCTACGGCCTTGATTTGTAACCCATCTTCGCTAACGTTTAGCTTTGCTTCATCAACAAGGGACCCTACTGTTCCAATAAATTCTTTTAGACTATCTGCTTTAATTCTGGCTTTAAACACTGAACAACCTCTTGTATCGATTGGTGGCCGATATTTAACTTTTGTTTATCATTTTTTAAGAGGCATTAACCTAATATACTTAGCTCCGATAAACATACGTTTTACTTCCTGGAGGGAGTTTTTGGTAGAGAAAGATTTGAAAAAAGGTACGACCACTTTGGGTCTTGTTTGCAATGAAGGCATAGTAATGGCTACAGAGATGAGAGCCACAATGGGGAATCTTATAGGTCATAAGACCACACAGAAGCTCTTCAAAATATCAGATAATATGGGTCTGACAGTTGCAGGTCTTGTTGGCGATGCTCAAATGCTCGCTAGATGGTTAACTGCAGAGGTAAAGCTGTATGAATTGAAACATGGCACACAGATGTCTCTCAAAGCAGCATCGACTTTGATGGCTAATATAATGAATGGTCGAAGATACATGCCCTTCTGGGTACAACTTCTTTTAGGAGGTACTGATTCTGAAGGATCTCATATTTATTCATTAGATGCAGCAGGAGGTTCAATACCTGATAAGTTTCAAACTACAGGTTCAGGTTCTCCTTTTGTATATGGTGTTTTAGAGGACCGTTTCAAAGAAAATATGTCTGTAACTGAAGGCAAGAAGCTGGGAGTTAGAGCGTTAACGGCAGCTATGAAAAGAGATTCAGCATCAGGAGACGGCATTTCGATGTGTGTTATAGATTCGACAGGTTTCCAAAAAGTGTCGCCTGAAGAAATTCAAAAAATTGAGAATAATTTGGCAGCTTAAAACCTGACCAATAGAAGCCCGGAGGTCAAAAATGGCCGTAGAAGACGTA
>DASCSW010000036.1:0-9737 GCA_034399455.1 Candidatus Poseidoniia archaeon | reverse complement strand
TGTAGTTATAGCCAAAATGAATACTGATGAAAATCCAAATACAGCTTCACAACATGGAATAATGTCAATACCAACTATGATGATTTTCAAAAATGGTGAACTTGTTGATAGATTAGTAGGTGCATTACCAAAACCATCTATAATGGAAAAATTGGAACCTCATTTCTAGAATTAACTAATAATTCTTACATTTGCTTCTTGTAACTCTTTCATAAGTTCATTACTATCATCTTTAGATAGGCAACATTCTAATGTATAAACTTCATACATTTTATGGAAACTACTAGCTAAAATATTTACACCTTTTTCATTATCTTTGAAAGTTACATTAATTAATTTTTTCATAGGTATTCCTCCACTGAGAGGTTCTCCTTCCATCATTAGTCCTAAAGATTTAAGATTCATATCACCACCTTCAATAACTAGATGATCACCATAAATCATTAGCCATCTACCTTTTCTGGTTATATCTTCCCAAGCAGATGATGCAGGCAAGGGCGGGCCATCTTCAAGTAATAAATCTTCTTTTTTATCAACCCAATTATCTTCATTCCAAGGCTGAGCATAAATATTTTCTTCTAATAATAATAAAACAGGAATCCAATCATCATTATCAAAGAAAGTTGCATTTTTTGTTAATTCACCGTTTTTTACATCATTAATTATTCTATCGAGAGGTATTGGTCCATATACGTCGTCGTTTACCTTTATAAGAAATTCTTTTTTTTCCATTTATGCCTCATATACGTATGCACTTCTTGAATCTAAGTCTGGTATTTCTCCAAGCTTCCAGCCTTCTGCCGTTGTTTCAGCGTAATAATAGCCTATTTCATTATCCTTGCCTTCATTTAAAATATAATAAATTCCTTCAGCCCCAGTCAAATTAACACCAACAGCTGCATGTCCGTAATTATCCCAAGCTTCAGGTATGAGAACCATAGCAGCTTCGTAGCCTAAAGATTCTAATAACGATATCAAGAGAGCTGAACTGTCTTCACAGTCGCCTGTTTGTTCAACTAAAGTCTCAATCGGATATCGAGGATATTCTCCCACTCCTGCCGTTAGATTATCTTCTGAATATTTCAATGATTGAACAAAACTCATAATGAAATTCACTTCGTCTAGATTATCAAATTCTTTTTCATTGGACATATTTCTAAGTATTTGGGCTATTTCTATGACTGCGGTTTCTTCTTTAGTTACAAAAGAGATGTAATCGCTATATTCCATAACGAAATGTTCTTTATTTGTATAGTAAGTATATCTAGCAGGGTCGAAATTATAATTTAGTTGATATTCAACAGTATTATATTTCCAATTATAGGATAACAAATAACCAAAGGTATAAGTTTCAATTTCAACAAATAGTTTTGCGTCATCATTTTCATCAGAACTATCTAAAGTTCCATCTAAAGTCCAATTTTCTTTTTGGTTTAATGAATTCTCACTAAAATTGTAAACAATAGTAGATCTATAACTTTCATTTGATTCGCTTATATCAAATTCTTCCGAATTTCTAAATTTATAATAAATTGCAATAATTGTGAATTCGTGTTCAGTTTGGTTATCAGGTATATTTAGTTCAAATTCAGCACTTAATTCGTATTTTTGTTGCCATGGTATCCTCCAGGGATTATTCTCATTATCGAATCTATGTATTTGTTCATCTCCTTGGTATAAGTAAAAGATTATAGGAGCATCGATGTGGTTATTTTGCTTATCAATTAATTCAACCGCTCTAAAATTAAATTTTAGAGCTAAATCATTTAGAGGATCTATATCTTCCGTATCATTGTATCCATCATTATCATCATCTGTATCTTCGTTATCACCTATTCTATCTAAATCATGGTCTGAATGTTCGTCGGAATTCTCTGGAAAATGGTCATCAGTATCATTGTATCCATCATTATCATCATCCGTATCTTCGTTGTCTCCTATTCCGTCCTTGTCACTGTCTTTCCATTCTTTGGAATTACTAGGAAAAGCATCATCATCATTCGGTACTCCATCAAAATCTTTATCGTACATATATTCACTAACAAAAACACCGATTAGAGCCCCAACCAGAAGAATAGAAATAATTTTATTATTTTGCCTCATTTATAATCCTAATAATTTAGGTAATTCAAGCATATTTTTGAAAGGTATTGCCCCAGCATTCTTAAGATCGGTTTCTGTAAAAAGATTATTTATTATTCCATAAACCTTCATATTTGCTTTTACAGCAGCTTTTACACCTGTAACGCTGTCTTCAATTACGACACATTCACTTGGTTCGAAACCCATTTTCTTAGCTGCGTAAAGAAAGATTTCCGGTGATGGTTTTGGTTCATTTACTTCAGATGCAGTAAAAATATTTCCCCCAAAAAAATCATAGAGTTCAGTTAATATCAGAGAATGCTTTACATGAGTTGGTTCACCATTTGAAGCAACACATACCGGTATTTCTATTTCCTCTAGAATTTCATTTACACCCCTAACAGGTCTTAGTTTCGACTCCCACGAGTCACTAACCATTTGAACTAATCTTGGTAACCAATCATCAGGTATCTCTTTTCCAGACATTTCTTTCATTTTGTACAAAACACCATCAAGTGTTTTCCCTCCAAATTCAGAGCTTGCTTCTTCTCCCGTCATCTCAACACCTAATTCTCCAGCCATTTCAGCAATTACTTGATTGGTAATACCTTCGCTATCAACTAAAGTTCCGTCACAATCAAAGATAATACATTTAGGAGTCATTAGTAAACCTTCATATCTCCAGATTTCATTATTTCTCTGAGTAAAGATGTAGCATATGTACCCTTGTGTAACCAAAAATCAAATACAGGGCAATTATTTCCATCCATTTCCCATTTTAAATTATTAATTTTTTGAGATAGTGGTCTATACATTCCTAGTGAAGTCAATTCGCTTGCCCCTTCTATCTTAAAATCATTGAATTTTACGTTTTCTTTTTTCATTACCATTCTTTCTAAGTCACCTTGAAATCCTTTAGTAAATTCACTTTTAATTCCCGGCAGAAGTCCAACAACCCAAGCTTTTCCCTCTTTACATCTTTTTTCTAGTTTTTTTTGATTATATTCAGTAACTTCAATTACCCTTCTTTGATCTGGCCCCCCATAGAGGTCTATGGGGATGGCATTATCACCTATCTGAGGTAAATGAAGACTGATTCCTTCGTTTATCCTCATGTCTATCATTTCATTAAACATTGCACTCTGATAGGCATGAACAAACATCTTTGACAGACTTTCTGGCAATTGCCTTAACGCTCCAATATAATCGTCTTTATTTCTTGTAAGATAACCAATCATTTGCCTTTCAAAAAACATGCTACGCGGATATTCTATCAAAGCAGAATCTAAATCTCTTGTTTCTCTAAGTCTTTTTCTTGCCTCAAAACCTGTAAATTCGTTGTTTCCTTCTGATAAATAATCCCAAACTGCTCCCTCATAATCATTTTTAACAATTTTTTCACCTACCAAATGTGTTATGGGCCTAACTGCACCAAATCGTTGAATTCCAAAATAATTCGGAAATCCTTCTTTTAATTCGTTTATAATATTTTTAATGTCAGTCTCATTACATTCTACGTCTGATATTTTAATTTTAAATTTATTTCCTACTAAATTTCCTAGTCTAATTGGTTTAATTGTACGATGGCAGAATTCAATTTCTACATTTTCTAATTTTATTTTTTTTATTTCTTCATGTTTTGCCATTAATGAAAAATATTGTGTAGTAACAGCTCGTTTATCTTTTGTACCTGCGAAACCTATTGCTTTTTGACCTATTCCTAGCCGTTTTGCCAATTCTTTAACTAAAACATGTGTGTCCCAGTTTTTGGCAGTTATTTTGACAATACTGTGTTTCCCATTATCGTTTTCTTTGGCCCATATCCAATGTTTTTTTTCATTTACGCCTATAATCTCTTTAACTACGAAGTCTTCTGGTTTTTTACGTAGTTTTCCACCAATACCTTTAGAATTTGATAAATATCGTTCTTTACCTATCTCCGGTCTAGCCGGTAAAATCATGAACCTAAGCTAATTTATCGCGTATTGTTTTGATATCTGCGACAATAATATCCATAGCTTCTTGGATTGCTTTTTTAGGCGTACCCTTCTTTGTTCTAACATAAAATTTAGGACTATCTAAGACGATGTGGCCCATATAGTAGGAAGCATAATCAACATTAGGATTAGCAAGGGTATGATTCATTAATGGCCCTAACAAAGTTTCGTTAGCACCGCGTATCTCTATTTCCAATTCGTTTTTGGTCTTGTTAATTACGGAAACTTCCATAGAGTTTTGCGGACTTAGAGGGGTATTATAAAGATTGGGCGAGAATTGTCGCTTCGTGTCTTTTTGATTTAGGCGCGTCTGTTTTGATTCCCAGAGGAGAAAAAACGCTTGAACTTGCAAAATATCCTAATTTTTCTAAACTTGTTATGATTTTGTTTCTTTGAGGTGTTTGCCCTATCTTAGCACCTCTAGCGAGATCGTTGATGTCATATAATCCCGGAGGACCATCAGCTTCTTCACTTAGAGTTTGAAAGAATTTTCCTAATTTTCCTTCACAATCAGAGGGTACAAGATTAGATTGTATTATTTTGTCAACCCAAAGAGGGCCACCTGCATTTTTTTCTTCGTTTTCTACAACTTTCATATCTAAGTTAATCCATTTTAATTTCGTCTTATTTTTTTTAGTTAGCCTAACAAAGGTACGCAAATGGTGCCCTTCCGAATAACACAATAATGGTTCAATCCCTTTTCCAATTTTAATAGCAAGTGAATGAATTTTTCCTAGTAATATACGAATACCTATTTCTTTTGCAGAAACCCACTTCATTGACATAGCTCCATATCTTTTTGTGCAAATTGAAGGTTTAGCCCCACATAATACAGCCGTATCTGTAGCAGAGACTCCTAGAATCCCATTATCATTTAATCCTTCAAGAGCAGCTTCTAGAAATGGTACTGGTGTTCCAAAGGGATCGATGTCTATACAATCATACTTCTTTTCTTTGAGTAATTTTTCTACAGGTTTGTTGTAAACCACAGATTCAATACCATTTATTTTTAGATTTTCATTTATAGTTTCAGTAGCTAAAATCGAAGTATCACAAAATTCCACCTTTAATCCAGCTTCAAGCATTAGTCTAATTCCTCTAATGCCAGATGCAGCCAATCCGTCAAGCACTATGCCCTTTATTTTAATTTTATTTGCTAAAGCAACATGTAAATCCCGGCTCATTTTCATTGCAGGATTGTAGAAGACACCTTTTGCTTTTCCAGGACCTTTATCTTTACCTGAAAGGTTTGCCTTGAATATAGCTTTACCTTCTTGATGTTCTTTCAAACCATCCCAGTTTTTAATATATTAACGGCTTTAGAAGGAAGAATAGCTGAATTTATTGGAGTAACTTCTAGTGTCCTTAAGTCGTCACGCTTGCGGATTGATTGCAACAAAGGATTTCTTGATCTTTTGTGCATAGTGATGAGCATTGGTTTTCCACATTTCAATGCGTCTTTTAAGACAGCACTAAATTCTTTTGATTCAGAAACTAATTTTCCTACTTCATCTACTAAAATAAGATCTGCTTCTTCAATAGCTTTAGCTACAGACTCTGTTGCAATTCTATTCACAGCATCTAGCCTTATTCCTAACGCGGTTGATTCTGGGTTTTTCCCTGGAATTTTTGGTTTTACATCCCATCTAACAGACGCCGAAAGCTCTTCCTCCCCTGTAATATAATTCTTTAAATTATACCCAATAATTTCACCCTCTTCACGAATAGGGTGGGTGGTAAATCCACCTATACTAAATTTATCTTCAATCATTTTCGCTATTCTGAGAACAGTTTTGGTTTTACCAGTACCTGGCTGGCCAGAGATAGCTACCTTTACGGGAATCATTACTTGGCGCATATAATTGGCAGGTGTGTATAAATATATGCACCAGATTAAATTTAATTTCTCAACCTTTCAGGGCATCCCTTTCTTCTAGAACAATTATTACATTTTCCAACCCTTTTATGATTGCGGTGCGCATCCATAGTTCCGTTAAGAATATCATTCATTTCTTCTAATTTTTCAGTAACCAATATTTTTAAACTAGAATCCCATTTCACTTCATGAGGGTCAGAGTCAAATCCGTACCTTATTTGTCCATGTGTCGGTTTTTCAGTAAACGTTTCTTCAGATAATAAGCAATAGGCTCCAATTTGTAAAACATGACTAAAAAATGGAGCTTTTGGCCTTCTTCCAGTTTTAACTTCGACAGGTATACGTTGTTCTCCTTCTTTAATTAAGTAATCAGGTCTTCCGGCTAAATTATAATTGGCTGATTTTAAAACAGGAGTTTCACTAGTAAGCCTATCTGGAGTTTCAATATCAGTTTCCCCTAATTTGTAATCGTCCCTTAATTTATCAATTTTTTCAGTAGATACTAATAATCTATAAAGAAAAAATGAAGCAACAAACATCCATCCAATTCCAATTATTAAAAGTATAAATCCTAAATGTTGTCTTAGTTGATTACTAGAAATTAATAAAATTACTAAAGCCAAAGTAACTAGAGTCATAATCATTGCTACAACAGTCATTAATGTCGTTGATGTTTCTCTTGATTTTTCTTCTTCGACTAATAAATTCTTCAATGAATCTCCCATCTCTTTATGTTTTTCAACACCAGTGTCTACTTCATTACCTTCGGCATCTACTCCTTTAAGATCTAGGTGCCAAGATAAAGGGCAGTATCCGTATCGCTCCATTTCTGAAGCTGAAATGATTTGCTTGGGCATTGGTGTTGAGTCCGGGGTTAAGTCCAGTAAATATCCATAGTTATGGCTAATTAAAACATTTTATTTTTATTAAAAACTAAAATATTGATCATGCCAAGCTAAATTGCCATAATCTTTTATTTTGTAATTATAGACTATATTTTGTTTCCCATCAGCACTATTAAACTCTAAAATAATTAATAACTCGTATTCATCAGCATGAGGCCCATCAAATATCAATGGCGGAAGTTTAACAGATTGTTTTACATTTAGTATTCCAGGGTAATTTGTTTCAGTTACTAACATTTCAGTTCCATTCCAAACTGAGCTCTTAACTTTCAAATCTGTTATTTCTTCAGTACCTGCATTGTTTATTTTTGATTGTACAAATAATCCCGAATATGAGCTGTGATAAACAGTATCGATTTCAATTTCAGTCCTTGGTATAACGTATGAATAGCAGATAAAGACTAAAAATAAAGCAAGAATGACTGTAAGTGACTTTACGATTACTCTTTTTTGTTCTTTACTAAAAATCATAAACTTGCCTCCAAAGATGCGATAAAACTCATTCCAGGTTCAGGAAGTATGTAATGCTTTTCATTATTTCCTAATTCTGTATCTATTCCATTTTTCTGAACTCCTAACCAAGTAGGTAAAATATGTTTATCAGCAACACTTTTCACTCTTAAATCCATCATCACTGCAGATGTTTCTAACGTAATTAGTCCAAATTTAAGTTCCCCTCCAATAGCAAATGACAATTCTCCACCTTTTGCATTTGCCAATTCAAATACAGGATACAATCCAAAAAGTTGGTTTGGTATAATTTCAACATGTTCAACATCATTTGCATGAATAATCATATAATCAAGATAAAATTGAGGTGTTGCAGGGGAATTCGTACTCTTCAAATAAGCATATTCTATTCCATTAGGCGAATCAATTATGTAGTTTATACCTTCTAATCTCATAGTTGTATTGTCGCCTACATTAACAACATCAATGAAAGTACCAGAATGTCCGCCAGTATAGCCTTCATCAACAATTAAAGTTACGTCAATTTCAGAAGAACTAGTTGTAACAAAAACATCAGGAAATCCTTGAAAAACAAATGCTTGATCCATATCAAAATCATAATTGGGATTTATTCCCATATGAAATTTTTCAGGTACGTCATGAACAATTGCTTGTGCAGATCTCCAATCACCATAGTCTTTATTCGCAGTTTTCACCCAAATATAGTCTACTCTTCCTTCAGCTTCATAGATAATATCTATTTGCTTTCCAAAAATGATGTCAGCACGTAAATCTTTTGGAATTTCTGATAAGTATATTTCATTGTATGAAGGCTTACTTCGATTATGTGTTTTAAGATGTGAATTGCCGATTCCACCAGTTTGTTTAATATCGAATATTGCATCTAGGTCTCGTTCGTCACTTTTACCAATATTGAATTGTGCTTCAATATTATTATTCACCCCAATTTCATCTAGGAATAGTTCTATTGCGGTTTCATCATTTCCTCGGTCTAAATCAAGGTAAATCCACTCAGTTACAGGAGACCAATCTTCTAGTTTTAGATTAATTATATCAGGTTCACCGAAATCAGTATCGAGTATTGCAGAAGTGACAGTTCCTTCTAGATACAATCGTAGTGCATCTCCATTATCGTTTTGCCTTAATACAATTCCGTGCGTCCATGCCAAGTCCATCCCTGAAACGTTACCAGAGTCAAGACTTAAGATAACTCTTGAAGGAGCTTCGGAAGCATTAAAATTAACATTAATCTGGTCACCCAAACTAACATCTAGCTTGATAACCTCAGGTAGTGCCGTACAGCTGTCTTGAGGTTTTGTACAATGTACCGCTAATTCCACTTTACTTTGTGATGTTTCATCCTCGACAAGTGCATAGATTGAACCTAATGGTTTATTTGATTCAAAAGTTATGTTTCCTACTAGTGAAGATTCTTGCTCAGATATTTTTCCATCTTCTCTTTCACTATCATCTAAGAAAACAGAGGCATTCAAATCAAAATTATCCGGCAAATCATCAATTCTGAGTAGTACACTCTTGTTGGCAAAATTGTTTATATCAACCAATAATCGATTCATCGAAGGCACATCGTTGTTGAAATCCTCTAAATTAATATCTAATTTTGTTCCTTCTCCTTCGGGATCCCATAATTTAACACCAATATTAGGGGAAATTCCTCTAATGTATCCTTTCATACTCATTCCCCCCTCATCAGACATATCGAGGGTAATTCCTTCAGTCCAATACGTTTCTAATCCTTCCGTGTCTCCTAAATCAATTTCAATAGCAATAAGATCAATAGCTTGATTTGCATTTATTTCAAAGTCTAATAGTTCATCCTTAATATCCATTTCAATTTCCATATTTCCAGGTAAGCTTGGAACGAAAGCTTCAATTCGATATGGATTTTCTTCTTCAGATTGTTCAATTACTAAATAAACAGGCCCAATCTGTTTATTTGTATTCATAGTTATATTTCCTTTTAGTGTTAAATTATTAACAGTAGCGTTTAGAGTTAAGTCTGCATTTAATGTTAAATCTAACCCAACAGGAATCTCTTCAATGAAAGCAGTTACTTTTGGACCAATGATTCCTTCTTCTTGGAATATTATGTATTCAGCAGTTTCTCTAGAGTTAAAATCTTCAAGACTAAGTTCTAAATCTATTTTGTCTCCTTTCGAAGTATAATTTGCATCAACAGATTGAGGTAATCCTTTCAGGAGCATTCTTGCACCTAAGATAGTTCCTCCTTCAACATCTTTTTGAGCAGACCAAAGTCCCTCTACCCATCTTGGTTCTTCATCCAATAATTCTATATTTCCTTTATCGACCCATGCAGTTATTGAAACTTCTTCATCTATATTATATAAGAATCTTGCAACAGTTTCAAAAGATTCAACATTTGTA
>DASCSW010000035.1:0-10418 GCA_034399455.1 Candidatus Poseidoniia archaeon | reverse complement strand
ATCTTTATCTACATAATCCATAGCCATTTTTGTCCAGGTAGCCACCATGGCTGAATCTTTTCTAAATCTAAAGTCATACCCTCCATTTTTTTGTTTAACAAGAATAGCATTCTTCCATGAATCATCATAGAGCTGATTTTTGAACATTGAAATTGGTAGTAATGATGCCAATACAATCGTTATTATCAAAGGATATTTAGGCGGTAAGAAAAACAATACAGCATTTACAATGAAGAAAATGATTATGCCAAAAATAGCTGAGACAAGTAGAGGTACTACTATGCCGTATATTCTTTGAAAATTTTCGGAAACCGGTTTGTCTCCCCACTTATAATTGTAATTAGCTTTTAGTTCTTTTAATCTACTCATATAGAAATCTAGGATCTTCTAGAACGGTAGCTAATGTATGCAAATCCGCTTACGAGTGCTACAACAGCTATGGCAATCATATTCATAGTAGAACTATTATCTTCTTCATCAGATTCGCTTATGGAGAAAGTTGTTGATGCTCTGTTATTATCCGTATTACTCTCTTCTATGGCGTTTTCAGGGTCTATAAGTGCCTTAACAGTGTGTGTACCCTTTGTAGCATTCCAAGTGGCACTAACTGTAACTTCACTATTATTTCCATCGAATTCTGCCGTCACCATTTTTATCGGTTTATCATCTGCATAGAATACAACAGGAACATAGTGTGATCCTGAATGGTTAACTAAATTTGTTATAGTTGCGCTCAACGTAACTTCAGTACCAACAGTAGGAACATCAGGTGTCCAAACGAAATCTCCAGACTCTATTGTGAAGTCAGGTTCAGGTTGTTCAATAGGCTCAACCGTTACAGCAAATTCATATCTTATATCTTCCATTTCATTGTTCTCGTAATCTGTCCAAAATATCTCTACAAAGAATGTTTCCCAAACTCCAGGAACGACACCTTCGTTAGGTGTTATTCTTAATTCAATTTCTTTATTTTCATTTTCTTTCATACTCAATTTGTTTGGTACAAATTCGGCATGCCATCCTTCAGGTATTTCTTCTATTCCAGTTTCAAAAACAACGTCTAAAAATCCTAATGAAGTAACATTAAATGTGAATATAGCAGTTTGACTGACTGGAATTTCTAATTCATTAGCATCTAATGAAACTTCCATACCTCTTATTAATTGTTTGTCAATAGATTCTATTTGTAATATGCTATCTACATCATCTGTTATGTTAACAGAAAGATCTAACACATAAGCATAATCATTAGTTGCAGATAAGTCTTCATAATTCCCTACGAAGTCATATACGCCAGCAGGAACTAGAATTTCTAAATTCCCTTCATCCGCTTCAATTGCGAAACTGAAATTCTCACCAAATATATCTATATTTCCAAAATCAATATTATTATTAGTTTCAGACGATTGGTAATTTACATTATAATTAACACCTCTAACCAAGGAAGGATTCAAATCATATGCACTTTCAAGCTCAAGCGAATCAATTGTAGTATAACTCGTACCTTCTGTAGTATAGAACCAAGTTTTGTACACGCCAGTTTCTAAGTAAATTTCATATTTTCCTTCAGAATCAGAAGTTGTACTGCTTTCGATTTGTGTTCCATCAACTCTCCAAACATCTAATTGTGCAGAAGAAAGAATTTCATTTGAATCTGGAGTTCCATCAAAATTACGATCATAGAAAACAGTACCTGCAAACCTAACTTTCCAGTCAACTTGGCGTTTGAATGTTTGTTGCTCATCACCAGCTTTAACATAGATGTTTTGTTTGCTCAATTTGAATTCATCAGCACCATCATTTAGTGTAGTATCCATTTCTATTTCATAGGTTTTTGGAATCATATCTGAAATGATAATTTCACCATTTTCATCAGTATAGTGACCATAAGTTTCACCTGTAGCAGCTTCAAAAGTTACTAATCCATTAACTAGAGGAACACTACTTCCAGTTGAATTAATATAAGTCATTTCCAAAGTAATGTTTACAGTTTTAGGAATTAATACAATTTCGTTATAGTAATCAGTAGCACCATCAATAGTAATAGTACTTGCAAAATCTTGATATCCATTTTCATTTACAATAACATCATAATTTCCGTTAGGTAAATCGAATTTTCCATAATTATCACTTATGCCAAATAATCCACCATCATTAGGATCCGAGTCTTCGACAAATACAATACCTTCTTGAGAAATAAATTGTATTCTAACTGCTCTATCTGTTATTACATTGTTATCAGCTTGAGACCTTACATCACCTCTTACATACCCTTCATCTTTTAGAGCAATATTATGAACTTCCGGACCATTCAAATCTAAAAATCCTCCATAACTGTAATGTTTGCTATATTGTCCATCTTGGAAAGTGATATAGTATTGCCCTGGGAGTAGGTATTTTGAGTAGTCCAAAAAGGTAGTAGATTCAATTGTTGTAAAGTTATCAAAATCATCTACAGGCCTTAGAACAACCATACCAGCTTTCTTTTCACCATTTAGAGTTACTTCACCCGAAACTTGATATCTAAGTTCAGAAGAAATATCTCCCATATCGAAAAAAGTTGTTCCTAAAGGGATATCTATTTGGCCGCCATTGAGATATTTACTTCCATCTTCTTCAAGTGTGAAAGTATATATGTAATCTTCAGGAGGTAAAATAACATTTTCAAAATTGCCATTAACATCTGTACTAAAATTAAGATAATACATTGGATTATTCACAGGTGAGAAAGATAATTGAGCATTAGCTATTGGAGTTCCTTCATAGACAAATCTTCCATCTACATTCGTAGGTATTCTTTTAGCTAGTAAGATAATTTCTTCAGTTTTAGTTAAAGTGATTTTTTCAGTTTCTTCTTTTACTTCTTCAGGGCCGTAAAAAATCTGTTCTAACTCATATCCAAATTTATTCAAATCTAATTGATATTCTCCATCAGGAAGACTGAATTTTGATACAGGATCGGTTGCCCAAATATCAAGGTCTCCTTCAGTTGTGCTTAGTTCAACTAATCCTTCTAATGGGTAAGTATCACCCATGTGTTTTTCATAAAGAATAATCCAAGCGTCGTGACCCATACTAGCAGATAAGTTAACATTTTCTAGATCGCCATTGATAATGCCAAGGCCTCGTAAAGCTACTAAATTTTGTTCACCATCAGCTAAGACGTGTGAGTATACATTGTAATCACCCTCAGGAATAATAATCTCATAGTTTCCTCCAAATGTAGTTGTTACAGAAGTACCACCATTTTCAGACATAAATCTAACCATTTTATTGTCGTAGGTTTTTTCTCCAGAATCTGCATTGAATTTCTGGTCTCCATCTAAGTCATCAAATAAAGTACCCTGTATTGTGTATCCAGGGCCCATTTTCGCATCTATAATCTTAGAATATGTTTGACTATTTACTCTGTTTAGATAAGCTAAAGTTGTGTCTTGTTCAGTATGATGAACTGTATATATGTCATAAACACCTCTAGGAAGTACGGTTGCAAAGTATCCATCATCTGTAGTGAATACATTATCACTGTATTGTTCATTGACGTTTCTTATAACAATTTGTTCATTTCCAATAGGCAGATTATTATGAGATAACACCCCTTCTAATCGGAATCCTTCCATTAAAGTTGCATTATAGCTTCTTGACTGTCCAGCTATAATTTCAAATTCTTGAGTGTTATTTGTCCATCCTGTAAATAATCCAGATTCAAAACGAAGAGTATAATTTCCAGGCAATAATTCATCAAAACAGTAAGATATTGAAGAATCTATAGAATCTCCAGTACAATCTGATACGTAATAATATGTATTCAAGAAGGTTCTTTCTGCAATTTCATTGTTAGTCTCATCATGCAGAGAGATGGTAACCATATCTGTACCAATTCCATCACCAAGGTTGATTTTACCCCATACATAACTTGGTTTTAGCGCCCCTTTAACAGTAACATCCTGGTTTGCACGTAATGCCGCAGAACCAGTGTATGAAGCTAATTCTAAGGCGTGTCCATTCATTTCTGCAGTGATTTCATAATCACCTGGAGCCAATCCTACAAATTCATAATTACCATTGGAATCAGTAGTTACAGTTCTTGTAATTTCAGAACGCAAGTTAGTTGCAGTAACAGGTACTAAAGGAACTGTTTCGTCATTAGAATCGAAAACATCATCTTTGTTGTTATCCCAAAATAATCTCCCCGATACGGAAGCTGGCTCAACTATAAGAGGTATATTTATTGGAGCTTCAGTTTGTCTCATAGCTTGTTCTTCAGAAATAAGTACATTTTCTTTTCTTACTAATATGTTATTAGAAGTTCTGAATACTTTTTCAATATCTTCTTCAGGAGAACCCATAGAGACAGCTAGAGTCAAATTTCCAGCAGGAGCTAAAACACTGTATTCTCCATTTTTATTAGTTGTAGCACTTCCATGAGGAACTCGGTATTCATCAAGTACTGTTATGTTAGCGTTAGCAACTGGATCTCCATCTGGAGTTGAAACGGTTCCATAAATTGTTGCCCCGTCATAATATTTTAGTATTCTAAGACCTGAATTATATTGAACTAACTTGAAGTGTGTTAAATTCCATCCAGGTAGAGGAGGTAATGATTGGTCCTGACCAAGAGCTCCAGAAACACCAGGTATACCATCTTCTACAGGTCTATCTAAATCAGGTGCAGACCATCCAATGAATGATCTAAAGAACATAGAGTCTAGGAATTTTTCTTTGTAAACTAATTCTTGTGAAGTAACTTGTACATCAGGATTATCTTTCAATACTTCCAGCGCATCATCAAATGGTAAAGTTTGTCCGTTTGATAACGCAGCTTGTACTTCTACAAAATTATTGATATCATAATCAGCGAGAGTCACAGGAGCATACAAGATACCTGTGTTTTGAACATTATATGGCATTAATCTTGTATCGGCAGCAAAATATCGGATAGAGTTACCAGTAATTTGCTCAACTTTCCACATAAGGTCAGCAATATCATTCTTTTCTATAGTCATAAGGATTGGCTTTCCAGCTCTTATTGCTGCATTCTTAGGATGTACATCCTGCTCACTTCCGTCAGCTTTCTTTGGAATATAATCGCTAGGATTTGAAATGATAGTTTCTAATTCATTAACATCTTCTTCAGACAAGTAAACTAATAGCTCAGTTCTGACATCGCTGTCAAAATTTCCTGAGTTACGATCAACTTTAGGTTCTATTAATCTGTAAAGTAAAAGAGACATTGCTTCGTGTTCAGATTGCGATGCAATAAAATTACCAGCAATTTGGTATCCAAACTGGAAATTATCAGCAACAGTAGGATGTTCTCCAATATCAATTGCCCAGAAACCATAATCCCACCAAGAGATGAATGCAGGTCTGTCTTCAGGAGCTAAATTTGTATCTTGTTCGGCTAGCCATTCTAAACCTTCAATCCAATAATCTTGTGGGAATGACGGCCCCGTATTACCCATATACCAAAGTTGGTTAGATTTTTCAGAAGTAGTATACATTCCTTCAATACCTTCTGGATATTTAGTTTGGTTG
The DNA here is from genome assembly GCA_034399455.1 of Candidatus Poseidoniia archaeon. Classification (GTDB taxonomy): domain Archaea; phylum Thermoplasmatota; class Poseidoniia; order MGIII; family CG-Epi1; genus CG-Epi1. The sequence goes on along the minus strand of DASCSW010000035.1, from coordinate 4,880 downwards.
TATCTTTCATCGTAGTCGTATTCATCAGGTCTCAAGAAATCATAACTTAGAAATTCATAAATTTCAGAATCATGGTTTTTCTTATCTTCGAATGGAACACCAGCATCATAACCGTAGAAGGTATTTGGTAGAAAAATGAATAGACCAACAAACAAACCAATCAATGGTCTTTTAAGGTCAAATCCTTGTCTTAATCCTCTTATTCTATCACGGAAACGGTATTGATCTTCACTTTGAGCATCCATGTGCCCAACAACCATTACCAATAAGAGAAGTATTAGAGTTGAAATAAGACCAATTAGTATGCTCACAGTAAAGAATAAAAATAATCCTGCAAAAATTGAAGCTAAAGAGAGCCAGTAGAATGTAGCTCCTCTTTTACCCCAGAAGGATTTCCAAATAGCAATAACAGTAGAGAACTCCGCCCTTTGAATCAATAGCCAAGTCATCCATCCACTGATAAGAGAAACAACAGGTGTTGCATTGAAAATAAAACGAATAGCAGACTGAGCCATGTAAATTGAAACTAGAGCCCAAATCATGATAAACAAATAATCTTTCTTCCAGATACTTTGATTAAATAATTGATAGGCCATCCATATTACACCAAATATAGCTAACCAAATCGAAACTGGACCAAAAGCAAAAACGAAATCTGCAAATTCAGGTGGTTGAGCCTCTGCAATAGTGTTGAATAGTTTTGTTCGAACAAAATATCCTTGACCGCTGAATAGTAAGAATCCAAGATCTTCAAAAACATAAGTAAGTAAAAGATAAACAATTGTTGCAGCACCTACTGAAACACCAATAACCAATAACCAAGGTAAATCTCTGGTCGTAACCATTAATGCTGAAATTAAGAAATAACCAAGCAAAATATATGCTGGCGCTTCCCACCATGTATTAACGAATCCCATGGCATTGTAATATGGATAAGATAGGATAACGGGCATTGAGAGAGTAACTAACCCTAAAGCTGCAGTAGTCAAGCTATCTACTCTGCGGAAAGCATTAATCAACATTTGCAATCCTAAATAAATTGCAATGATAGTCATAATGTATGGGAAACCTTTCCAGCTCATTGAAATCATAGTGATTGTCATACCAGCCAATCCAGCATAACCAAGTGCTAATTTTTCAGAAAGAACAAATTGTTTTACCCCATTTTTTATTTCACTCCAATCAGTCCAACTAGAGACCCATTTCTTATCATTAGCAACAGTTAATGCCCTCATAAAGAAGAAATAAGCAGTTGTTCCGAACAAAATAATGTAAGAATCGTGATCAGCTAAGGCCAAACTTGAATGCCCAACATGTTGTGAATTTACGCCAATAAAGAAAGCTCCAAGTATTCCAGCTTCTTTACCAAATTGAGCTCTACCTATTGCATAAACTGGGAAGATTATTAAGGCACCATAAATTGCAGGTAATATTTCCATTGCCCACCATACAGATTCTTCGGAAGAAGAAAAAAATGGAGAAAGCGTTAAACCAATAATTGCAATAGACCAATCAAATAGAGGAGGTCTGTTATTATTAGCTCCATAAGGATAATTAAGCATTGGATCTCGTTCTAAATGCTGACCATTTTCAGCTACGTAATCTACAACATGTTTGTGATAGTAGGGGTCACTACCTCCTGTAAGTTGGAATCCATCTTCAGTAGCAGGTTCTAAAGTCCATGCTGTTCTAATGTAAAGAGAGAAAAGAAAAATAGCGATTAAAATAAAAATAGTAGACCAGTCAACTTTTTCGACTTTTCGGGTTACTGTTTCTTTTTTTTCAGAGCTTACACTACTTGAAGGGGAACGAGGGCGATAGCGATTTTTTGACTTGGAGTCACGTCTTCGACGTGTTTGTCTTGCCATTGATGTTGTGTCCTTTTTGTCTCCTCTAACAGAAGACGGAGTGGGCGCCACTCGGATGGTTATATAAGGTCTACTCTAAAAATCGTGGCTAAGTTGAAGGCAAAAGTTTGCCTGTACAATTTCCAAAACCTATTCTGTAACCCTTGCCTTGGCACCATCCTTTCAATAGAACAGTATCGCCATCTTCAAGAGAAATTCTTTCTTCACCATTTGAAAGTTTAACTGATTCAGACCAACCCCAAGTTAATTCGAGCATAGATCCTCTACTATTTTTTTCAGGTCCAGATATTGTACCGCTGGCTAACATATCCCCCGTTCTAAGATTACAGCCAGTTGTAGTGTGGTGTGCTATCTGTTGAGCCATATCCCAATAAAGATAATTGTAGTTACTTGATGAGATTAACTCATATTTATCCATATTTTCAGTTTTTAAATGAATTTCTAAATTGATATCAAAAGTGCTATCGTTATCATTTTTCAAATATTCTAGAGGCTCAGGATCTTGTTTTGGCCCCTTACATCTAAATGGTTCTAATGCTTCAAGTGTGATGATCCATGGAGAGATGGTCGTAGCCAAATTTTTGGCTAAAAACGGCCCTAGTGGTTGATATTCCCAGGCTTGGATATCTCTTGCAGACCAATCATTTACAAGAGCCATTCCAAAAACATGTTCTTCAGCAGCATTAACAGAAACAGGTTCTCCTAAACTATTTCCAGAACCTATAAACAAACCCATTTCAAGCTCAAAATCCATTCTTTTACTGTCTCCAAACGATGGGCTTGCAGCATCGGGAGCTTTAGTTTGTCCTTTTGGCCGTACAATATCTCCGCCATCAAGAATTACAGAAGATGCTCTACCGTGGTATGCAATTGGTAGATGTAACCAATTCGGCATCAAAGCATTTTCAGGTCCTCTGAAAATAGTACCTACATTGGAAGCATGCTCTTTAGATGAATAAAAGTCAGTGTAGTCTCCAATATCAATTGGAAATTCCATTTCGGCATTTTCCATTGGAATTAATGATAGTTCTTTCAAATCTTTATTATCTCTTAAAGTGTCGTTATTTTCATTTAGAATTTGACTTATTACTTTTCTAGTATCTTTCCAGGCTTTTCTACCTAGAGACATGAAAGCATTTAGAGTAGGTTCATGGAAAACTTCAGTTCCTTCTACTTCAGTTCCTTCGAAGCAACCAGCTTCATCCAAATATGCTAAATCTAAAACGTAATTGCCAATTGCAGTAGCCATATGTAAATCACCGCCACCTTTCGGAGAATATATTCCAAATGGAATATTTTGTATTGGAAAATCTGAATTTCCATCAACGTTTACCCATGATTTGAGCTTTGAATCGTGTGTTTCGTCCATTACATCCATCCTAATTGTGTTAAGTCATGTATAGGGTCTTGAAAAGAACAACTGCCGTATGAAATCATACCTTTTTTACGAGCATTTTCTATTTTTTCCACATCAATTACAAATTGCGTATCACGATCATCTTCGACTTTCCAGATCATAGAATCATCAGTAAAACTAAAATTTTCTGCATTTTGGTCATCGATCATATGAGATAACAAAATAAACATATTATATTTTTCTTGAGAATTTTCTGGTTTTGGAAAAGTAGTAGCGAATATTCCGGCACCAAAAGTATTGATGAATCCGTGCATAAATTCGTCATATTCTTCTGCAAAATGACGAATTGGGTGATGTAAACCGGCAGTAAATTTCATTGGAATGTCGATAATAACACAAGTTTGTATCATAGCTGCTACTTGTTCTACGCTTGGAAACGCTTCTTTGACTATTCCACCACACCTTAGTTTTATTCCTGCATTATCGAGATTAGACAGTAATTTTATAGTTGGTAAAATTTCTTTATCCCAAGAACTGTCATCTATTTCTGTCGAATAATTCATTCCAACAGGTGGCAATTTAGCAAACTCATGATAATGAATTAATCCATTTTCATTTAGCAATACGGTTGCTTTTTCCATTGTATTTTTGGAAGGTGTATTTGTAGCCATTTTGCATTCTATTACATCAATTTCAATTTTATTTCCGTGTTTTTCTCTATACTTACTAATATTAGTTATATTTTGCTTAATTTTATTTAAATACTCGTCGTCGTTATTTCCGCCTCCACCTAAAACAGATAGTCTTAGTGGTCCAACATTAGTAAAAAGAGGTAGAAATTCATCCAAATTATTTAATTTTGAAGAATGAATTATGAAACGACTTAACATTTTAGAATTATCACTTTTGATATGTGAAATGTATTGACTTATGGCCTCATTTAATGGTAAATCAGCAGGAGGAAATAGACCTGCGTAATCTATTAGTCCATCCATGAAAGTTCTTAGACTTTCCTTCATTTAATTATTCGCCTAAAGCTTTCTTGTAACGGTCACCATCTATCCATGACTTGGTGTAATCTGGATCTTCGGTACTTAATGCATTTTTGGCTACTTTGAGTGGATAAAACGTATCGACCATAACGGCTATTTCATCAGTCCATTTTACGCCAATTGATTCTTCGTATTTTCCAGGATGTGGCCCGTGTGTAAGTCCATCAGGGTGAAGTGTCATAGATCCGAATTCAATTCCTTTTCTTGACATGAATTCTTTTGAATCATAGTAAATCACTTCATCAGACATTATGTTTGCATGATTGTAAGGTGCAGGTATTGCTTCTTTGTCGAAGTCAAAAGGCCTTGGGCAGAATGAACAAACAACAAATCGATCTGCTGAAAACGTTTGATGAACAGGTGGAGGTTCATGAATTCTTCCTACAATTGGTTCAAAATCATGAATACTGAATGCATATGGGTAATAGTATCCATCCCATCCCACAACATCACAAGGGTGATGTCCAAGTGTAACTTCAGTAAACATATTTCTCTGTTTAACTATTATTTTGAATTCGCCTTTTTCATCATGCGTAACTAATTCTTCAGGTCCTCTGAAATCTCTTTCAGAGTAAGGACTTCTTTCTATAATCTGACCATAAT
>DASCSW010000034.1:0-10732 GCA_034399455.1 Candidatus Poseidoniia archaeon | reverse complement strand
GATTTCAAACTGTCTACCGTGATATCCACAAACCAAAGTTTTGGTTTTACACGAATCACTACATACAATATTTCCTCGATGAGTACAAACATTAGATAGACATCTAATATTTTCATTATCTTTTGTTAGAATATATGGTTCATCTATCATTCCTTCCAATAAGATCCCTGGATGAGCATTATTCTTTTTCAATAAGTCATTATCTCCAATAAATTGCCAACTTCTGTCAAACAATTTTTTTAGTTTTCGGTATACCTTCTTGCTATGATAAAATTTTGAAGGTATTGTTTTTGCTTTAGTTATATCGGAATCAATTTCAATTTTCATCTAACGTCTTCGACCGCCACCGCCGCTTCGACCTCCGCCGCCTCGGCTTCCACTACCACTTCGTCCACCACCACCGCTTCGACTTGTGCCACCACTCCGTCTTGTTGCTCGTCCCCCACCTCCGTGGTTTCTTCCATCAGATCCAAAAGATCCGCCGAAGGGTCCCCAACCTCGTCTATTGTTGTAACCTCCCATTCCTGTAGCATTTTTTGCCCAGCTCATAATGATGCCAACAATGACTATAGGAATACATAACATTCCTCCACAACACATGAAAAAGTATCCAAAGAATCCTAATGGATCACTAGGCAATTCCACAAATTCGCTGTATGCATCTTCATGTTTTTCTGGATTATAGATTATATCCACTGTAGAATTAAGAGCTACGCGTTCATCAGTTTCGTTAATGAAGTCTTGGAACATTTGTTCTTCTCCCTCACGTTTTATATCATCAACCCACGCGCCTTCCCAAAATTCAATACGTTCATTTATAGTATAGTTTCCGCTATCTAAAGTATAATTATAAACTAAACCTATTTCATATACAAAATCTTTCCAGCATTCCCAATCATCTAGATATCCATCATCATTCTGATCTTCACAATATTCTTCAGTTATGAATGTATTCACATCATATTGCTTAACTATAATTCCTTCAGTTGAAGGCCATTCAGAAGGTGTCGTGTCAGATTCAGAAGATGATAACATAGCGGCAAAAATAGTTGAAGAAATTAGTGCAAAAACAACAAGTACTGCAATAATAAGTGGCCAATTCAAATCACCATCAAGCCACGATGTTCTACCTCCACTATCGTCTTCTCCAGGCAACGCATATTTATCATTTTCAGGTATTGTATAAGTACCACTTTGGGCTCCAGTTTCAGAGGGAGCTGATGATGACGCATATTTGTCATTATCATTCCCACTTCTCCACTTGCGGTATGCATCACTGTCCTGTTCTAGGTCTTCGTCTTCAGCCAAATTTATCCATTATTTTATCTAAAAACGATGGTTTCTCTGAGTCTAGTTCCCTCAGTTGCTCCCAAAGTTTTCTAGTTTTCCCATTAGGTTTGGGTACTTTAACATTTATCCTGACATGTTGACTCCCAATAATGCTAGGTCTTGACATATCAGGCATTCCTTTTCCCTTTAATCTAAGAACATCTCCTGTTTGTGTTCCAGATGGAATTTTTAATTTAACTTTTCCAGATAATGTTGGAATTTTAAGATGATCACCTATAACTGCTTGAGCAGGTGTAATTTCAAGATCTAAAATAATTTCATTATTTTGTCTTTTGAAGATTTCATGTTTTTGGACATTGACAACAATATACAAATCACCTTTTGGTCCATTGTTAGGTCCAGCCCCGCCTTGCCTGCGCATTCTTAATTTAAAACCATGATCCGCACCTGGGGGAATTTCTAGTTTAATTTTCTTTTTTACAGACATTATTCCTGAACCTCTACAATCTCCACATGGTTTGTCTATAGTTTTCCCACTTCCTTTACAATTAGGGCATGTGTCTGTGCTCACAGTAGACATAAATCCACGTCTCATTACTTTTTGGACCATTCCTTGCCCTCTACAAGTATTACATGTTCTTGCAATACCACCTTCCGCAGCTCCTGAACCAGAACATTTTCCGCAGCTTCCATCTCTTGGAATTTCAACTTCTTTAGTCATTCCTTTGTAGGCTTCTTCCAAAGTCATTGTAACATCATATCGAAGGTCATCACCTCTATTGTTAGGGCCATTTTGAGAACCTCCAAAAAATTGTGAGAAAATATCTCCCATTCCACCGCTTTGCCTACCTCTAAAGAGTTGTCCAAATATGTCTGAAATATCAGCACCATGACTAAATTGGTCCCATGAGAATCCACCACCATCAAAATCAACTCCTTCATGTCCAAATCGATCATATCTAGATCTTTTCTCTTTGTCAGCTAAAACTTCATATGCTTCGGAGATTTCTTTGAATTTCTTTTCTGCAATTTCTGGTTCTTCAGAACTTGCGTCTGGGTGGTGAGTTCTAGCTAATTTGCGATATGCTTTCTTTATGGTTCTTTCGTCTGAATCCTTTGATACTCCCAGAATTTCATAATAATCTCTCTTAGCCATAAGTATTTGTCCTATTTTGAGCTTTTAATAAAACTTTAGAATTGTCTATTTGCTAATCCTCTCGACCCTATAATGAGTGCAACTATAGCTACTATAAGGATAACTATCATTGCAATAAGTGGCTCGGTCGCTATTATTTCTTCTTTGCTATTAATCAAATTATAATCACTTGCTTTTACTTTCCACCCCATTGCTTTCGTTGAATCAAATAATATTGAATTCAAATAATGTGTTATAGTTATTTTTTGATAATTTTGTCCCGATACAAAACCTTCCCACACAATCCAATAAATTATTCCTATTAGGAAGGGTTTTTCGAAGTATATTGCAAAAACGCAAAAAACGGCCATAAATGCAATGCTCTCAAATATTAAAACCTTCAAAATTGTTAATAGAACATCCAAATTTTCAAGAATTCCATGCGTACCTGATTGTATCATGGTTGTATAATAAAATAATATAGAGTGTATTCCTAAAATTCCAAACATACATATCACGCCAGCTAAATAGCGATGTAACAAAATTTCAAATGAATGTATTGGTGTTGTTCTTAGTAATTGCATAGTTTTGTTTTCATATTCCTCATTAATTAATTCTGAACTGAATAGTATTGCCATTATGATAGCCACAAAACTTATCACAATCAAATTAGATTGATATTCGTAATCTTCTCTTTTCTCCTCATGTATCAAAGCACCATCATTAGTGTAGTATATTTTCTCCCCATCAATTTCTTGGACTTGTCTGTCATTATTAGTTTCATAATATATTACAAGACCTAAGATGCATGGAAGTAATAGTATAGCAATTATTACCCAAGTAACTTTGTTTACCAAAAGTCTGTGGGTACAATCCTTTGCAATTGGCGGGAATAAATTTACAGATCTTTTCGCAAGACTTTGAATTGTAGCGGGCATTTTGGATATTTCCCCTATTATTTCCATTGTGCACCCTCCACTAATTTTGCATATAATGAGTCCAAAGAGTCATCTTCTGAATATATTTTTTCAATAGTTATCTTTTCTTTTTGAAGAATTCTAGGTAATTCCAAATAAACTTCTTCAGTTTGATTTGTTTCTACAGTTAATTCGTTATTTTCTTCATCAATTGTAGTTCCTTTTGTCCATTCTTCATCTATAATTCGTTTAGCTAGTTTTCTTAGATTTCCTTTTTTGACAGGTACTATAGTTATTGGTCTTGGGACATTAATTAGATTTCTTATTTCATGTCTATTCCCATGTGCCAACATTTTTCCATTATTTACCAAAGCAATATTATCAGTTAAACTCTGAACGTCATGAAGTATATGACTTGAAATTAGAATAGTTTTTCCTTTTTTAGCCCATTCGGTCATTTTTTTCATCAGAAGGCCTCTAGTTGTTGGATCTGCACCTTGAAAAGGTTCATCCATGATCAGTATTTTTGGATCAAATACAGTTGCTCTTGCAACTTTTGTTTTTTGTCGCATTCCTCTAGAATAGGTGATTATTTTTCTTTCCATCGCATTGTTTAAACCCAATTCAGATAATGCTGTACGGGCCATATTTTCAGCTTTATCTCTTCCGATATCACGTATTCTCAAGAAGTACATTACGAATTCTAGGCCAGTCATATGTTCATAGAAACAGTCATATTCAGGAACAAAACCAAAGTTTTCCTTTAATTTCCAATCTGAAAAAGGATCTTTCCCATCAACTGTAACTCTACCTCTTGAAGGTCTAGATAGTCCTAAAATAATTTTCATTGTAGTTGACTTACCAGCACCATTAGGCCCCAATATTCCAGTTATACCTGAATCAACGTCTAAACTAATATTAGAGATACCTTGAACATTACCATAATTTTTGGTTACTTGCTCGAGCTTAATTTTCATTTATTAGCCTCCATTTGTAAAATCATCCAGTACATGAATCCACTACAACCTGCAAAAATAAAGATGAAAACAGCTCCAATTTCCCAATTACCAATATCTACCTCTAGTGGTAATCCATAAGTAGAAACATAGTATGTTGTATCAAATATAGCATAGCTAATAAGATCTAGCAAATGAATAATGGAAAGTAAAAGGACATACTCTGAACCTTCTACTTCTAAAATTTCAAGGAATATAAAGAAAGTTTCGGAAATTATTGACGTTCCATATACGAATAAGAAAAAAGCACTTGAGGCTGCAGCCTCTTTTTTTAGAAGTGTTGAGAATGTTAAGCCAATTATCGAGTAAGACGCAGAATAGAATATTCCTTGTAATATGATATTTATTATTAACCATGGATGGTTGTAAAGCCACTTAGTTTCCAATCCATTCTCAGACCACATCGAAGCTAAAATTATTAAGTTTGGAACGAACGTTACTAACATAAGCAATAGGAAAACAGGGATAAATCTTGCAATTAGGTAATCTAATCTGCTAATTGGCCTTGATAAGTAAAGATGTATTGTTTTGTTTGTCATATCATTTCCAATTACCCCTCCACTAGCTATTGCAGCTAGGCCAACTAAGAATAAGCGGATTCCTCCAATTCCTGTAGCGGAAGCAAAATCGCCATAAAAATCAAGTGGTAAACAACGCTGTGATTCTAAAGTTTCAATGCAAGGATAATCTTCAAAATTTGTTAACAATATAAACCTAAATAATGTTAGAATATAGATGAATGTAATCAAAGCCCAAATACCCCAACCTGTCCAAGTTTTGATACTTGTTAATTGACTAAATTTTCTAAGTCCCATTCCTATTACAATCCAAGGTCTTGTTGTTAGGTTTGCATCAAAATCTCTGAAGCGTTCACTTACTTGAGCTCCTTTCTTCATTCAACAATCTCCTGATATACACTATCCATAGATTGTGAAGTTCTTTCCATTTCATATAGCGGACATTTACTTTTGATTGCAGCATCAATAATTTGGTCATAAGTTGAATCATCTTTGTATGGAACAATTAGAACACGTCCGTTATCTTCAGCAGTGATTTTTTTTGACTTAAGTTCATTTATGAAATCTTCACTTTCTCCTCCAATTCGGATTTGGATAAAATTACTTTTTTCACCAATAATAGCTTTGACATCTTCTTGCATTTGCAGTTTTCCATCTTTAATAATTATAACAGAATCACATACAGTTTCAACATCTTGAAGAATATGAGTGCTTAGCAAAACTTTAGTATTGCTTACATCAGTTAATCCATTAATTGTTTCAAGCATTTCTCTTCTTGCATTTGGATCAAGTCCAGATGTGGGTTCATCTAAGAAAATTAGCTCTGGGCCATGAATTAGCCCCTGTGCTAGTTTTACCTTTTGACGCATTCCTCCCGAATATTCACTAATCAATCTGTATTTTTCTTCACCCATTCGAAGGTGTCCGAGAATTTCATGAGTTCTTTCTGTAGCGCCAGCTAAACTCATGCCTGATACCATTCCCATTTCAATCAAAAATTCTACACCAGTCATTTCGTCAGGGATGCAATCGTGTTCAGGCATGTAGCCAATACGTTTACGAATATCAACTGTATTCTTAGTCAGTGTTTCCCCTAAGACAGTAATTTCTCCACTAGTTGCAGTTAATAATCCAAGAGCAATTTTAACAAAGGTACTTTTTCCAGCACCGTTTGGACCTAAGATTCCAATTTTCCCTTCAGGAATATTTATAGAAAAATTATCGAGTGCTTTAAGTGCCCCATATTGCTTCACTACATTTCTTGCTTCTATCAAAGTATCAAATGATATTTTAAAAATAACTACTTAAAGGCTTTTGATAGAATAATTTTGAATAATTTTATATATCCCTATGTTTGCGAAGGAATACCGTAGAAGAGATGTAATCTCGCTTTACTACGGAGGTGAAACCATCGCATCAAACAAAGTAAATCAAGTAATTGAGGATGCTCTCCAAACAGAGAGAGAGCGCAAGTTTGTGGAGACTATAGAAGTTGCAATTAATCTTCGTGATGTTGATTTGCAGAATCCTCAAAAGAGAATTAATGCAGAGGTAGCACTTCCACATGGTAGAGGTAGACCAGCTCGTGTTGCAGTATTTGCGCAAGGTGAAATGGCAGTTATTTCTAAGAAAATAGTAGATACAGTTCTTGGTCCCGATCAAATTGATGAGCTTTCTGAAAATAAGAGAGAAGCTAGAAAATTAGCAGATAAATTTGATTTCTTTGTTGCTGAAACAGGATTAATGGCAACTATTGGTAAAAGTCTTGGTGTTGTTTTAGGTCCTCGTGGAAAGATGCCACGACCTATTCCCCCTCAAGCAGATATTGAAAGAATTATCAATAGTTTAACTAATTTGGTTCCAGTGCGTTCAAAAGACCGCCCAACTTTTCATGTTCCTTTTGGAAATATAGCTATGACTAAAGAACAATTAGCAGATAATCTTGAAACTATTCTGAAGCGTGTCGAGTCTAATCTAGATAGGGGAACAGAGAACATAGCTTCTATTTGGGTTAAAACTACAATGGGTAAGGCGGTGAGATTAGGATGAAACCTGAAGCCTTTGTAGCCGATTGGAAGCGTAGTGAAGTTTCAGAAGTCCAAGATTTTGTTCAATCAGCAGATGTAGTTGGTTTAGTTGATGTTACTGGAATTGGAGCTAAACAGATGCTTGCAATGCGTTCATCATTAAGAGATTTAGGTGTTAAACTTAGGATGTCACGTAATAGACTTCTAAAATTAGCACTCGGTGGTGCATCTAAAAACAAAAAGGGTGTTGAACAAGTTATTGACGCTTTTGCACCTAAACAATTAGCATTATTATCATCTCATGAGAGTCCTTTTAAAATATTCCAAATGTTGATGGAATCACAAACGCAAGCACCAGCTAAAGGTGGTGAAATTGCATCATATAAAATAGTTATTGAAAAAGGGCCTACTGCATTTCCAGCAGGACCTATTGTTGGTGACTTTCAGAACGCTGGTTTCCCTGCAGCTATTGAAAAAGGGAAGGTTGTAATTAGGAAAAAACATACTGCTGTAGCAGAAGGTGATGTAATTAGCGCCGATGTAGCTGCCGCACTTACTAAACTTGAGATTTATCCGATAACTGTTGGAATGCAGTTGTTAGGGGCCTTTGATGGAGAGACATTCTATCTTTCAGATGTTCTAAACATAGATATGGATGAGTTCCGTAGCCAAGTTAAATCTGCTACGGGCCAGGCATTCAATCTTGCATTCAATACACGTTATTTCACAGGATCTGTAGTACGACCATTGCTTTCCAAGGCTCATAACGAAGCTTTGGCAGTTGCATTGTCAACCTCATATCCCTCTGAGTCAACAATCAAGGCTCTTCTATCCAAGGCCCATGGTGCAATGCTTGGTGTTGCAGGGCATGCAGGAGATGGAGTTGATGATGACTTGAAGGAAATGTTAGGTAATGTAGCATCAGCTGCAACAGCCGCACCAGAACCAGTGAAAGAAACCCCATCTGAGGATGAGGAAGACGAAGAGGAAGACGAAGAGGAAGCATCTGATGAAGATACTGCCGCAGGTCTTGGAGCGTTATTCGGATAAAAAAAGGAGGCAAAAAAATGGAATACGTCTATACGGCAATGTTACTGCATTCAGCGGGAACAAAAGTTGACGCTAAGAGCGTCGAGAAAGTCTTGAAAGCCGCAGGCATCAAGGCAGACAAATCAAGGGCAGAAGCTCTTGTAGCTTCTCTAGAAGGAGTCGATATTGAGGAAGCAATGGCCACAGCCGCCGTCGCCGCACCAGCTGCAGGCGCCGCACCAGCTGCCACTGCATCTTCAGAAGAGGCCCCAGCTGAAGCAGAAGCCGAAGAAGAAGAAGAAGAAGAAGTAAGCGAAGAAGACGCTGTATCCGGACTTGGTGCACTTTTCGGTTGAGGTTGACGTGGGTCTAAACCCCCATATGAAGTTCAATGGATTCCGAGCAGGAAAATCAAGCCCCTGCAGCAACAGAAGGCGAGCAGCCTTCTAATGAGAGTGAAAACTCTGCAGAAAACGCCATAGATTACAGTGATTTAACAGTAAATGAACTGAAAGAGAAACTGAAAGAGTTAGGTTTACCTTTATCTGGAAAGAAATCTGTTCTTATAGATAGATTAAAGGCCTCCAATGAAAAGGTAGATGATAATAAGGAAGAAAGTGATAGCGAAAAAATTGTAAAACCCGTTTTTTCTACTGAAGAATTAGATAATTTTTCAAGAAATCAATTGAAAGAATTGAGAAAAGACTATCATAAAAAAGCAGAAGTGCTTAGGGTAAAAAGAGATGAGTTGAACCTTGAATCACAGTCTCATGCTTCTGATCGTAATGATTTAAATGTCAAAGCTAAAGAGCATATGGATAATGTTCATCTCTTTCGTGATAGACGAAATGGTTTGAATGTTGAGGTTGGAGAAATAAGAGATGAGCGTCGTGAAGTTTCGAACCTTGTTAATGAGCTCAAGGATAAATTTTTAAGATTGAAACGTAAACGTTTTTCAGGTCGTAATTTACCACCTGTTTCCCGTTTGAGGAAGCAAATACAAGAATTAGAAATTAAGCAGATGACGACTCCTTTGACAACAGACAAGGAGAGAGCTTTAGTTGATGAAATAGGTTCACTTCAGAGCAAAATCAAGGAACATGATAACCTAATCGAGACAGATACTGAAGTTTTAGAAGCACGGGATAAATTCCGTGAGGCTGAGCAATTACGTAGAGAATTGGGTAAGAAAATGCAGAAGAGCAGACAGGAAGCGCAAGCATCCCACCATACAATGAAAGATTCTCTAAGATTGAATAGACAGACACGTAGGAAGGCTGATGCAGCTCAAAGAATGTTTGTTAAGGCCAAAGAAAAAGCAGATGTAGTTCATAATGAGTATATTGAATTCCTAAGAGGTATGCAGGAGATAGATAGAATGACTGCCTCTCAGGGCAAAGGTGGAAGTTTTGTCGACAAGAAAGCTAGTGCCGCCAATGCTGAAGATTTATTTGCAAAGTTCTTAGCTGGGGAAAAGTTATCAACAGAGCAGTTAATGGTAATTCAAAAAGCAGGAATGCTTTAGATTAATATTCAATCTATTTAACTACCTTGTTTTTCAGTGTTTAATGTCTAATATATTATGGAATCCTTCCGAAGAGAGAAAGAATTCTAGTTTAGTACAAAAATTCATTGAGCATACTAATTTAGGTTTTGATAATTATTTCGATCTTCACAATTGGTCGATAAAGGAGGTTGAGATTTTTTGGGAAGAGTTTTGGAAATTTTCAGGTATAGTACATTCTAAAAATTATGATTCAGTTTTGACTAATCCAGTAATGCCTGGAGCTAAATGGTTTGTGGGTTCTCGTCTTAATTATGCAGAAAATCTTTTGTCAGGAAATTCTGACCAAATTGCTATTATCAGTACAGGTGAAGGGCGTGACGATGAAGTTTTCACATTTAAGGAATTGAATAAGATTGTTGCTTCAGTTCAAAAAGGATTGAGAAAATTAGGGGTTAAAGAAGGTACCAGAGTTGCAGCCTTTGTTCCTAATTGTGTTGAAACAGTAATTTTGATGTTGGCAGTTGCAGCGTCAGGAGCGATATGGACCTCCTGCTCACCAGATTTCGGTTGTCAAGGAGTAATAGATCGCTTTGGTCAAGTTAAACCTTCGATATTGGTAGTTGCAGATGGTTACAATTATAATGGAAAAGTATTTGGATTAGAAGAAAAGATAAATGGAGTTTTAGAAACAATTGATAGCATTCAACATGTAATTTGTATTGACTTTGTTTCTGTCTCCTGCAATCTTATCCATAATTCAATTGTTAATTACAAAGATTTATTGTCTAATTCTACAAATGTTCCAAATTTTGCTCAATTACCTTTTGATCATCCTTTATACATAATGTACTCTTCAGGTACAACAGGCCCTCCAAAATCTATTGTTCATGGAGCTGGAGGGACATTAATACAACATATGAAGGAGCATCAATTACAGTGTGACATCCAAAGAGGTAGAGATACTTTGTTTTGGTTTACAACATGTGGTTGGATGATGTGGAATTGGCTTGTTAGTAGCCTTGCTATTGGTTCCTCAATTGTATTATATGAGGGGAATCCTTTTTATCCTCATAATGATAGTCTCCTTGATATAATGAATGATATAGATATAGATATATTTGGTACTAGTGCTAAATATATATCAACTTTAGAATCCTTGTCTGCAAGACCTGATAATTTCAAATTTGAGAGATTAAGGAGTATATTATCTACGGGGTCAACACTAACTGGTGAAAATTATGAATATGTTTATAACTCTTGGAAAGAAAATGTTCAGCTATCTTCAATTTCTGG
>DASCSW010000033.1:0-10752 GCA_034399455.1 Candidatus Poseidoniia archaeon | reverse complement strand
TTCTGGTATAGAACCAAGGTATGCAGTATTTCCTATATCTATTTCAGCTCCATGGCCTGCGTTAACTTCTTGTCCAAGATGCATTCCATCATGAGCTATCATAGTATAGGTTCCATCCTGATCTTCCACCTTAGCTACAGGTGCAGTCCTACCAGGATCGTGTAAAAGTTCGACAACTTTACCACTTGAAGATTTAGCCCTAGGATGTCTTGCTTCACCTTTGAAACGATTGTCTGGAGCTTTGTAACGATGCCCACGACCGCGTCTTCTAGGTATGATTCTTTTTCCCATCTATATCACAATATTCCTAATCTATTACTCAAATCTTCTGCAGAATGACCTTCTGAGAGTTTGACGATTGCTAGTTTACCTTCTTTGGTAATTCTCGTATTAACTTTGCTCACTTCGACTTGGAAAAGAGCTCTGATAGCTCCTTTAATGTCGTGCTTTGATGCAGTTCGAGCAACATAGAATTCTAATTTATTTTGTTCAAGCATGTAAAGTGCTCTTTCTTTGGATCTTGGGCTGAGAATTACTTTATGTTCACTCATAGCCTTTCTCCTAAAGCAGATACGGCAGATTTACTGAATACAACTAATCTTCCTGGGTCGCCACCTGGTGCTAATAATTCGGTATTGAGTTCCTTAGCAGTTGTTACATCCACGCCAGAGAGGTTACGGAATGCTTTTTCAGATCCATTATTTTCGGAAAGTACAACTAGAACAGATTTAGGCGTCCTATATTTTCTTCCACGTCTTTTTCCTTTTCCTGCCCTAATTCCTTTACCGTCATATGAACGATCAATATCTTCACCAAGGCCTAATCCATCAAGTAAGGCCATCGCTCTCTTGGTTATTGATTCACCTTCATGTTCTGAAGCAATTTTTTCAATTTTATCATCTACTACATATGGCAAAGTGACTTTATCAGGAAGTTCATGTCCTCTTGCACTAACATATGATTCTTGTGAAGTTGCAGCTAATGCCGAACGGAAAGCTTTCTTTCTTTCCTTAGAGTTAATTTTCAAGTCCCATTCTTTTTCCGCTTTAGGTGGGTGAGCTCTTCTTCCACCAACAGTATTCGGAGCTTGAGCACCACGACCGCCTCCACCATTCTTACGTGGCGTACGAGCCATACCACGACCTTTACCAGGCCATGATACAGAATGACGAAAACCTGCGCCCTTGGCTGCGCCGTAGGTTTGTCTGCGGTTAGCTCTTGCAGCTCTTACTGCTCTGCGTATCAAATCTAACCTCACAGGTTCTTCAAAAGCAGAAGGCAATGTTGCAGAGCTTTTCGAAGCTTTACCTTTCATGGAGTAAATAGGAACTTTCATTCTACACTCCTTGTTGACTTTCTTGTGAAACCATAGTTATTTCTGGTTTCACAACGGAATTAGCCCTTGTGCCGTGAAATCTAACAGCTTTTCTAAACCTGATTAGACGTTTACTTGGACCAGGTAAAGAACCATGCAACAAAGCATAAGTTCCACGAATTAGCCCATAGTTTAGGAAACCACCTTTTGGATTAATTTCATCCGGGTTGTCTCCAATTTTTATTAATCTTTTATTGTATTCAGTTCTTTGATGGTATCCAGTTTGACCAGCTTGAGGTACCGTAGATACAACATAACCTGGACTAAATGGACCCAAGTTCCCAATCATTCTGCGGTGTTTTGAGTTTTTGTGAGTTAGTAATTTCACTCCCCAACGCTTTACGTGACCTTGAAAACCATATCCGGTAGTGACAGCTACAGCATCTAACATTTCACCATCTTCTGCAAAATCATTAACTGTGAATTCTTTACCAATCATATCTTTTGCAAAATCAATTTGGGCATCAATCGCTCCACCATCAACGGCCATTTCCATGATTTCAGGTTTTTTCTTTGGTATTCCTGTTACCATTTTAGGTTGAGTATGAACTAGTAATCTAATTTCTTCAATATCATTATCTTTCATGCTTTTCCAAGCAGCTTTATTGTTTTGTTCTTTAGGAATAGGTAATTTACGCTCTAATTCAGGATCAAGTTTCTTGTCCCATGCTTCGGTAAGAGTTCTCAAGCCATAAGTGTCTTGAACATATCCACGAGCTCCAATAACTTTCATTGGTGGCATTTCAACTACAGTAACAGGCATACGAATTTCTTGTCCTGCAGTTGTAGATTTCTTTCGGTAATCAACAGCCATGATGTGACTCATACCAACTTTGTATCCTGCAAATCCAAGAATCTTAGGTTCTTCGCCATCGACAGCAGCCCAACTAGAGATATGTGGCGTTTCAGAGCGTGCTCTCTTGCGAGGGCTGAAAGCCATAGATCCGCGGTTCGGTTTGTTGTGCTTTGGCATTTTTTCCTTTCTCTCCAAATAACGCTAACTGTTGCTAACAGTATCGAAATCAGGCGTAGTTTCCCACATGTTACACATCGTACCGTGACGCCGTTTCTCGTCGAGAACGAATGTCTCGAGAGGTGTAGGGATAATTGCCCTAAACGTCTGGTTGCGTGATAGTGAGGTCTGTCGCACAAAGGGACTCTATATAAGGACTGGTTTATTTTTTATCGAGGATAGGATCATTTTCAGGAGCTTTATTTATTTTGGATGGAATTTCCTTAATTCCATACATGGCTCTAGTTATCCAGTGCCTCTTTGTAACTTCAAAGAATATCCAGCATCCAAGTGTAACCAGAATAGTACCTATCACAAGTATTACAATATCAGAATATCCACCTGCCAGAAAGACAATAAGAACAGCATAAACAATTGGTTGATGAATGATATAGAAAGGATAGACTCCTTGGTTAAGGTATGCTAAATTCTTACTTGGTTTATTGAGGAATTTGGCACCCCACGTAAATACGAATAAACACCAGAACCAAGCATGAAAACTAGTTATGAAACACGCAATCAACGTCATATTTGTGTGATAATCGATTCCTAAGTGTTTGTGGTCATTACCAGCCCATCCACCTCCAACATAAGGAATTCCACTTTTTGTTTCTTCTGACTTAATCCAAATGAATGCTAGTGTAGACACAATAGTTCCAATAGTAATGGGGATTCTTGCATTATCAATAAATTCAAAATATTGATCTTTATTGACTATGAATATATATCCAAAAAAGAACATTAGTAGATACCAAGGCCATTCATATCCAAATCCAATAGCTTCTCCCATTATTGGTTTGAGTAGAACATCAGAAAGCGACAAAGTAATTGGTAGAAGAATTAAAGGCCCCAATCTAAAAGGAATTTTGAATATACTTCTCAGAAATCTTGCTACTTTCCCTTCAGGATAATTTCTTACAACATAAAAGATAGGAAGTAAAAATAAAGAATATTGGAATAAACTCCATATGAACCACAGATGGCCCAGAGATAATAATCTACTCAATAATGGTACAATCATTAGAAGAGACATAGCAATCCCAAATCCAAGAAAAGCAAGTATTCCCTCCATAAAACCACTAGGAAAATAATCAAGTACAAACATCCAAGTCAGGGGTGTTATAGTCCAAATACCAACAAACATAGGTATCAGTAATCTCTTAGATCTCTCTTTCAGAAATAATTTCCACGTCCGCCGCTTGAAAGCAAAAGCAGTCCCCATTCCACTAATCATGAAGAGAGCCGCAAGACGCCATTCATGCATCCAAGTTAAGATATATGAGATAATTCCACCTCCAAGAAAAGTGTAAACATTAACGGCTTCTTCTCCAGCATCGGCGTTCAAATCTTCACGCCCGGGCGCTTGTTCAAAGGAGGGCGCATCAGCTTCAACATTTTGCTCAGGTTGTACAAAATCGTAGGCATCCCAATAAACTCCAATTCCTACGTGAAATGGAATCAATAAAGCAAATAAAATGACCCTAAGCCAGTCGATGTCATAGCGTCTAACTTTCTTTGGAGGTTCTTCCACACTTTCCCATAGAGTTTCTAATTTAACCCTATCTTGAATTCAAAGCCGGCCAAATCATAGTCGTTGCAATTATAACAAATATTTGTACAACTACAAAGATAACAAAGTTGAAATTAACATTGTAAATAATAGTTATAACCCAAGATAAAAGCAATGAAAAAACGACACTTCCAATCAATAGATTCTTGAAACCTATTTCGTCCCAGCTATCAGTCGTCCTTCCATCCCTCCTGCAATTTCTATAACTTGTCCAGTTATATGTCCCGAGAGTGAATTTGAAGCAAGCATAACAATAGAATTTGCGACATCTTCAGGAGATGCCAATTTCTTCAGAGCCATAGTCGATACAACTTTGTCAACATGGTCTTGGTTTAGTCCTTCATCTATTTTTTTCTGTGTAACGGTCCAACCAGGAGCAACTGCATTAATTCTGACCTTATCGCCAATTTGAGCAACTTCATTCTTTAGTGTTCTAAGTAATCCAGAGGTGATTGCACCTTTGGCAGCAGCATAATCAGCATGCCCAGCTTCCCCATAAATTCCAGCAGTAGATCCTACAAAAACAAGAGAACCTTGTTTTGTTTGAGAAGTATGTTTTAGGAATTCTCTAGAAGTATTCAACGTAAGAGACAAATTAGTGCTTAAAGTGTCATTTAATCTTTTATCATCAAGTTCCCATAGTGGAGCAAATTCTTTTGGATATTTTCCTGCATTAGCTACACAAACGTCGACTTTCCCTTCTTTTTCAATAATTTCATTAAAAAGTTTCTTGGTTTCAGTTGAATCAGTTAAATCTGCACCAATTGCCCTCCCGTTAATTTCATTTGCAATTTTTATAGCATTATCCTTTGAACTATGATAATGGACAATAACTTTTGCATTTTGTTCGGCAAAAGATTTGGAAATTACACTTCCAATACCTCCCGCGCCTCCAGTTACCAAAACAACTTTACCCTCTAGGTCAGCATTCATGTTTCAATTTCGATAGCTGTAGCCATTCCACCACCTAAACAAGCAGTTGCAAAACCACGCTTACCTCTTATATTTCTAAGTGCATGAATTAGGGCTAAGACAATTCTGCAACCTGATGCTCCAAGTGGATGCCCCATTGCTACAGCCCCTCCGTGAACGTTTAATTTTTCATGCTTTAGACCTAAACCTTGCATAACACCTAAGCAAGCCGAGGCAAAAGCTTCATTATGTTCATAAAGATCATAATCTTGTTCTCCACTTCTACCCTGCATTTTCCATAATTTTTGTACAGTTGGAATTGGTGCAGACATCACATCTTCAGGAGAAACACCTACTGCACAATAGTTTGTTATGGTGGCTAGAATTTCTAGATTTAATTCTTCAGCTTTTTCTCTAGATGTCACTAAACAAGCAGCAGCTCCATCTGAAATTTGGCTTGCATTCCCGGCCGTAACAATTCCGCCTTCATCAAAGACAGGTTTCAAATTTGATAAAGACTCAAGAGAAGAGTCAGGTCTGATTCCTTCATCAGTTTTCAAAATTCCATCTTCATATTCAACAGGAATATGATAATTAGAAAATGCGCCTTTTTTGTGGGCATTTTGTGCACGAATATGGGATTCAAGAGCAAATAAATCAGATTCATCTCTAGTAATTTCAAATTGTTCAGCAATTCTATTTCCAGTTTGAGCCATCATCATTCCGTTAAACGAGTCAATTAGCCCATCATTCAACATACTATCAACAGGCTTTTCCATACTAATTTTTCCATCTTTATCTCTAGAAACTGTAAATGGCGATTGAGACATAGATTCCATTCCACCAGCCATTACAATATTTGATTCTCCAGCCCGTATTGAAGTAGCGGCGAGCATAATTGCTTTCATACTAGAACCACACATTTTATTGATAGTAAGAGCAGGGATGTGTTCAGGTATTCCGCTTTTGATTGCAGCTTGTCTTGCAGGATGTTGTCCAATTCCTGCCGAGAGGACATTTCCCATGATGACTTCATCAATCATCGCAGGGTCCACATTGGTTTGTTCTAATGTAGCTTTGATTGCCATTGCCCCTAAATCTACAGCAGAAGTATTGAACAATGCACCTTTGAATCTTCCGTGCGCAGTTCGAACACCGCCAACAATGACAACATCTTTAGCATATTCCATAGCTTATTAGGTAGTACAGCCCCTAAGTAAAATAACTTCGCAGAAACTTTAAGAAAAGCCCGATTAGGCCTGCAAGTAACAACAATCATGGCTGACCCGAAGATAAAGGAAAAACGCTGGACAGTGGATTTAGAGAAAAAAATCCAAGAAGCGCACTTCGCAGAAGGTCCAAGATACACTTTCAATCCCAAATCCGATAAAGAAATTTTTGTAATAGATACCCCACCCCCTTACCCTTCAGGTACGTGGCATATTGGTGCTGTAGCCCAATATTCAATGATTGATGTGATAGCACGTAGTCAGAGACTTCTTGGCAAGGAGGTATATTTTCCATGGGGTGTTGATCGTAACGGAATAAATATTGAATTTACAGTTGAAAAGAAAACTGGCCGCAAAATGAAAACTTATGATAGAGCAGAATTCTTGGATATTTGTAGAAACGAAATAGAGAAATATACTCAGGAAATGAGAAATATTGCAAAAAGAGTTGGACTTTCATGCGCATATGATAATGAATATTTGACAGATGCGCCAGAATATCGTGCTGTAACTCAATCAATTTTCATAGATTTATTCAAAAAAGGAGACATTGTTGAAGAATTAAGACCAAATTTGTATGATCCAGTCGAGGGAACAACGCTTGCCGAAGCTGAAGTTGAAAGATTATCTAGAAAAACTAAGTTAGTAGATGTACGGTGGTCTGTTGAAGGAGAGGATCATCCTTCAGTTATAATTTCAACAACAAGACCAGAATTAATTTGTGCTTGTGGAATAGTCATCGTCCATCCTGATGACAAAAGATACCAGAAATTAGTCGGTAAGAAATTGGAACTACCAATTGGTACATCCGGACGTTCAAAAACAGTAGATATTCAGGCCCATTCAAGTGTAAACATGGAATTTGGTTCAGGAGTGTTGATGGTCTGTTCTTTTGGAGACCAGAACGATGTTTCAGTATTTAGAGAATTAGGATTAACACCTTTCCAGGCAATTGATTTGGAAGGAAAAATAACAGAGGTAGGTGGACCTTTAGCAGGTTTACCAGTTATTGAAGCAAGAAAAAAGGCATTAGAAATTTTAGAAGAATCAGATAGAATTGAAAATATAGAGGAAAGAGAACAAGAAATTCCAGTTTCCGAAAGGGGAAAGAATCCCATTGAAATTATTTTATTGAAAGAATGGTATGTTCGTCAAACACACATACAAGATAGATTGAAGGAGTTGTCAAATGAAAGCAATTTTGTACCGCCCCGTAACAAGCAATTTTTGTTAGATTGGATGGAAAATATTAGCATTGATTGGCCAGTCAGCCGTCGTAGATGGTATCATACAGAAATACCAATTTGGTATTCAGAAGATAGAAAGAAAGTTATCACATCTCCGCACGGAACTTATGTTCAACCATGGAGAAATTCTCCACCAGGTGATTCGATTGTTTTAGACCGTGAAACACGGAAAGAATTGGGCACTTATTCAGATATGAAATCCGAATTAGGAAATTTGGAAGGCGAAGAGAAAGTTTTCGATACTTGGATGGATTCTTCTAACTCTAATTTGTATGTATCTGGATATTTATCCGATCCTGAATTGTTTGAAAGAGCCTTCCCAACAGGAGTTAGACCTCAAGGAAAAGAAATAGTTCGAACTTGGTTGTATTATACTCTCTTAAAATCAGCTTTACTCCTCGATAAACCTGGATTTGCTAACATTTGGATTGATGGCTTAGGAATGGACCCTTGGGGTCGTAAAATGTCTAAGTCTCTTGGCAATGGAATTGATGCAGAATCAGTTTTAGAATGTGGTTTTGGTGGAAGAACAGGTTCTTGGAAAATCAAGGGGCCTGAGGGCAAGCAAGTAACTTTACAAGCTAAGAAAATAGGTTCAGAATGTTTTAGATTTTGGAAAGCTGCAGATGCACAAGTAGGAGATGATTTCCAAATAAATCCAGAACAAATTGAGTTGAGATACTTTGGTATTCTTACAAAAATCTTCAATGTGGGGCGTTTCGCATCACAGTTTGATTTCGATGGAGATTTGAATACAGTTCCAGAAAATCTAGAGAATGAAGACAAATGGATTTTAGCAGAATTTTCAGATTTATTAGAAAAAGCAAAGGCAGGTTATAGTGAAATGGATATTTACACAGCTGCTCAAGGAATCAAGACTTTCAGCACCAATATTCTTGCTTCTCACTGGTTGGAGATGGCAAAAACAAGATTGTACAATGACGACGCATCAGCAACATGGACACTTCACCGTGTTTTCAGAGATATGATGTCTATTTTGTCACCAATATGTCCTTTCTTTACTCATCATTTATCGACTACATTATATGGAAAATCAGCAGTAGATGTGGATAGTTTCCCAGAAAGACCTTTATCAGAGACTTCTGATTTTACAAAGATGACAGAATCTTTAATAGAATTTAATTCAGAAGTTTGGAAAGCTAAGAAAGATGCAGGTGTATCTTTAGCAGCACCAATAACAGGGCACAAAGTCCCTGAAGACTTAAAAATTATAGAACAAGCTTTGATTTCAATGCATAAGCTGGAATAGATTTTAGTAATGGGTTTATCCAAAGAAGATAAAGAATTGATTGAACAGGCATTCCAAGACGAAGCCATTTGGCGTTCTGCAGTAGAAAAGATGCGAAGAAAAAATCCAACATCTTGTGGAGATTTATTGAGATATGGCGCCACAGTCACAGGATGGTCTGAGGACCCCGAAAAAGACCTTCGTGAAGCGATTAGGCTTTTTGATAAGGCTGATGTTCCAGTGGAAGCAGCTTGGTGCCGTCTTGATTTAGCTTCACATTTAAGGAAAAATAGTTCAGGAAGGGAACGATTATTGGATGAGGTATATCGGGCTTTTGAAAAGGCCAAGGATAAGGACGGCATATCTTCTGTTCATGAAGCTAGAGGAATTAAGGAAGAATTATCAGAAGAAAGAGATCCTACAGACAAACCAGCGTTGATAATGGCCGGGGGGGCAATTTTTGCTATGGTAAGTCTTGCAGCAATGATAATTTGGGAAGGAACCGCATTTGATGCTTGGTTTGCGGCAGGAGCCACAGGGTGCGTTTCAGGTTTAGGTGTTTTATTTTTTGGATTTTACCATTTCTGGAAATTGAAATAAATTTTACATTGCAAATTTACAATTTAAACAAAGATTTATTACTTACCCAAATTTTAGTGTATTTACATGAGGCATCCTTACGAAGTTAGACTTGAAGAATTGGAATCACGGGTTGCCCGCCTAGAGTCCATTATCAAAAAGTCTACAAAAACTAGAAAACTTTTAGCTTAGTTAGAACTTAATGATTTTCTTAGCCCCTTCTCTACCGCGTTACTGTACGATTAATTACGCCTTCTTAGAGTTGCGATTATTCCAATACCAGCTATTGCTGCAATTATTCCAACGGAAGGTGCTTGTTCACCAGCTGATATTTCGAAATCACCTGAATTGAATTTCGTTCCATTTTTGAAAGCTTCCCAAGTCATAGCATATTTTCCATCTGCAACTCCGTTACCATCTTCTCCTTGCACTACTCCATCAAAAATGAAGGTTCTTGTGTCTCCATCAGGAATTTCAATCTCGATTGGATTTTCATCAAATACAAATTCCGATCTATCTCCTAATTTGATAGAATAAGTCGCATTTTCATCAGCTTTAATCCCAAACTTTACAGTAAACTCTTCTCCTTCAAGTCCTTCAATTACTGCATCACTGTATGTGACTTCAGGTCCCCATTCCATTGCTGACGCCATAGGCGCCAATATCATTGCTAAGAGCAATATTGCTAAACGCATGATTTAGCTATTTTTTGCCACTATATAAGATGTTTTTACAATATCCAAAAATATTTGGCATCCTTTTATATAGTAATTCAATTTTCAGATAAATATGTTGGAAGGTAAGGCACTAGTTGTCGCAGTCATGATGCTCACCGCAGCACCGATAGCAGCAACAGACCAAGGACAAGCATTCTTAGGAGATGTAACTTACGAAATTGGTGAAGTATTCAATGATGACGATGAAGAAACCAAAGCCATCGATAAAATACGGGATGAAGCAGATAAAGAATTATTATTAACAGATGATAAAGAGGAAGTTGATTGTTTAACCTTAGAACAGTGGAAAGAAACGTTCGTTCCTGAAGAAAAAGTAGATGAAGTGCGTAAAGAGAAGGAAGGCGCTCGTGGCGATAGTAAAGAAGACGATAAGAAAGAAGATTATTCTGATAAGAAAGATTGGACCAATAAAGAAGCAGTTACTGAAGACGATTGTCTAACTGAAGAAGAATGGGTACTAAAATTCGAATCAGATAAAGAAGAACCATGTTTCACTTTTGAAGATATTGAAGAAAAGATGAAAGGTGAGAAAAAGCATCACAAGAAAGGCTGGGATCGAATCCATCATGGTGAAGACAAAGATTGGGATCGAGAAGACAATGTTTGGGCTGAAGACGAAGAATTTAGGCTGTATTTAGCAGAATTATCAGAAGCATGTGATGAAGGCGACGAAGAAGCATGTGATGAATTATTAGAAATCCGCGAAGAATTAGCAGAAGATCGTGATGAAGATGACGGTGCACGTGGCGACGATGAAGGCGAAGAAACCGACGAAGATGAAGAATTCAGATTATATTTAGCAGAATTAGCCGAAGCATGTGACGAAGGTGATGAAGAAGCAT
>DASCSW010000032.1:0-11315 GCA_034399455.1 Candidatus Poseidoniia archaeon | reverse complement strand
TTCTTTGTTCCTTTTTGCTTAATGTTTTTTCAGCTTCTTTTATTAAATTTTCTGTATTATTAGGTACCTTTTGTTCTTTTTCAGGTATAGTTTTTTCAGAATCATTTTTTCCTTCAGCCTGAACCAATAAAATTAAATCGCCTTTTGAAACTTTGTCTCCAATTTTAACATTTACAGAATCTATAATTCCATTGCATGTCGATGGAACTTCAACACTTGATTTATCACTTTCTAAAGTAATGATAGAATCATTTTTCTTAATTTTATCACCTTTTTTTACTAAAATTTCTATTATTTCAACATTTTCAAATTCATCAAAATCACTATTAAAAAAATCTATTATGGCATATCCTGTAAATAAGCCCATAAGGGACGAAGTCAAAATCAGTATTGCTATAAATTTAGCCGTTTTTTTATTTGGTATTCCTAATTTATATTTCTTGTAATCCGTAGGAACATTATTATCCTCCCTTTCTTGAATTTCTTCGGCGTGCCTTGTTGGAGGTTTTCTTTTGATATTTTTTTGCAAAGACTTAACTTGAATTCCATCAGAGTTATTTTCTATTTCTAATTTAGTATTACAAGCTTTACATTTCCGATCAAATATTCCTTTATCATTCCCCATTAGGGCAAAATTATTTTTTTCTTTGCATTCAGGGCACTTAAAATCAATTATAGCCATTTTTATGCGACTTCAGGGCTAGTATCCTTATTTTTAGAAACAGCACCTTTCTTTCCAATCTTTATCTGTGGTATTTCTATTTTGAAAGGTGGTGGTAGATTCAATTTCTTTGCTATATTCAAGACTTCAAAAGACCCATGCCCTAATACACGGTTATGAACTATTTCAGCTATATTATCAGGTAATTTATGTTCTTTCTGCCATCTTTCGTCTGCTTTTTTGATAATATCTTTTGAATCATCATGATAGTTCACTTCGCAATCTAATTGAACAATTCCCAGTATCCCATATGAAACTGTATACCTTGCTTCTATAACTAATTCATTATCATTTATTTTCCGTATCGAAATAAGATTGGTGTTATGATCGATTCTAACTTGTTTTTGAGGCCCTGACTTTCGGTGCCTCTTTGCTTCAATTCCTATTATTTGAAAACCTTTTGCAGGCATAGTTCCCCTCACGAAGGCTAGTTATTGATACTATCCTTTTTGGAATCGCTATTTTTATTAGCCCCTTTCTCTAGAATCAAATAGTGTATAGAACTTTTAGTATAGCCCTTATGATGATAATGCTTGCCTTCGCAGGCTGCCAGGAATCGAATCCAAGTATGACAATTGTGTCTTTACAGATTGATTCAGATGAGGAAGATACTTGGATTTATCTTTATTCCATACCTCGTGTGAAAATGGGTAATTTAACAATATTAGTTGGTGATGTTAATGAGACATTAACTTCCGTGTTTAGTCATCAGAAGCATCTTTCTAAAAATGAAATTAATGATATAAGTGATAATGAAGGATATTTCACCTTACATGTTGCAGCAGATCTTAGAGAGGTAAGTTGGGAATATTCGTGTAAAATGCGTATAACTTCAGTCTTAGAAGGTGAAGATTATAATTATGGTGCAGAAGTTTTAATACAGGAAAATGATGAGGAAATAACATTGATGTGGGATTTACCTCACAACAAAGCACTGGAGTTTAAAGAATGAATATAACAAAATTCCCTATAATTTATCAGGCTACAGTTGGGGCTGTCGTCACGTTCTTGTTGTTAATGTTTTTGATTGATAAAGGAATTATTGCTCTTGATGTTAGTGGTTTACTTACATATTATTCTTTTCAAGTTTTCACTGTACTTTTAGCATCAGTTTTGGGAGGTATTCTAATTGGTATGTTTATTGCAACAAGAGCTCTTTCGAATCAGGGTTTCACCCCTTTTGAGGTTTCTATGCTAAAACTCAGAGATGATGTACATAATTTAGAAAAAGAAGTAAAATCAATCTCAAAAACTCTTGAAAAAGACCAAAAAAGTAAAGAAAACAGTGAGTAATAGTTATATAAACTTTCTACTTTATCTATAATTTATGTCTAAGAGCGTCTATAGCTTTCTAGTTACGCTACTCGCACTACTTCTAATTTCTCCAATTGCAGGTATAAATTACAGTAGTGTAGAGCAAAATTCGGCACTTTTGTCTAATGTTATTGATAACTCTGCAAGAGGAGATTATGAAGTTTCTATTGAATTTGATAATAGTAATACTGGCCTTTTAGAGGTAACACGTAATGAAGAAATTTCTGCAGATTTTGTAGTTTCTAATACAGGAACATTTGATGATACATACGATCTTTCCGTTACTTGGGATGATGAATATGATTTAGGTTGGGAGTCTGTTGCAAATCAAAATACAGTCTCAGTTTCTTCTGGTTCCAATGAAGTAATATCTTTTACATTTCAATCACCAGTTCAAGGAGTTTATGATGGAGATTCTATGGACTTTGTAGTTGAGGCAACATCCCAGAATTCAACAACGACTAGTGATAGCAGGCAACAAACTTTGGACATAGATATGATTTATGCAGTAGACATATATCTCCGTGAGAGTACCAGTAAAGATGGGAATCGTGGAGATGATATATATTATTCTATCGAAGTAAAAAATGTTGGTGAATCAAGTGATGAGTTTGCAATAGAAGTCGGTGACTTACCTTGGGATTGGGATGCCACCCCAAGTGAGTCTGTGTTGGATTTAGATCCTGATGAATCTCAAATTATTACTTTAGAAGTATCCATTCCAAATACTGCAGCTGAAGATGAATATGCTTTCATTCAGGTATTTGCGCGTGTTCAAACTTCATCTTATAATTATATTTATGGATTTTGCGAAACAAATACTACAGTGAACGATGGTTTGGCATATGCTGTAGAAATTTTACCTGATGCACTCGATAAACAAGTAATTCCAGGAGGGCAGATATTGTATTCCTTGTATGTTACAAATAATGGAGATTCTTCAGATTCATATAGTTTAGAATTAAGTGATATGAGTCAAGTAGGATGGGGTTCCAATTTGAGTCAATTTAGTATTCTTGATTTAGGTCCTGGAGAAGAAACCGTAGTTACAATGAATGTCACCAGCCCTGCAGATTCATTAGAGAATGATTGGGCATTATCTTTTGTTGAAGTTACTTCATCTACTAGAGATCAGTTTAGTGATTCAACTGAAATGAATACTTCTGTAAGGATTCCAGTAAGAGATTTGAGTCTTTCAGTAGATGTAGCGCAGAAAGGTGGAGATCCAGGTACGACAGTTACATATACTATAATCCTTGAAAATACAGGTACAGATCCTGATGATTTTGTTTTGAGTATAGTAAGATGTGAGGATTGTAATGCCTGGGGTGTAAGTTTAGAAACATATGAAGTATCAGATTTGGAAGATGGAACCATTACTGAAATTGAATTTTACGTTGATGTTCCTAGTTCAGCTAAAAATACAGAATCTGCCCAAATGGTAGTCGTTGCTTCCTCAGCATTTGATGCTGATGTTACCGATAGTGTTTCAACACTTACTACAGTTGACAAAGTTTTGAATCGTCAGATTTCTTGGGATTCAGGTTTCCTTATGAATCCAGGAGACACAGATACTATCAATATAGTTATTGAAAATTTAGGAAATAGTATTCAATCCTATACATTTGAATCAGATGAGATTCCTGACGGGTGGACATTTAATGGTTTACCATATCACACTGATGATTTGGATCCTTATGGAGGTAGTGAAGATTTCACTATTGATTTTACTATATCTGACAATGAAAATCCAGGATATTATAATTTTTCAATAGATGTAATACTTGATGAAAATGATTTTAAAATTACTGAGATTGCATTATCTATTAAGGTAGAATATTATGCAGAATTTATTATTGATGTTTTAGAAATTGAATCTTTCGAAGGGCCAGGAGAAACACATACTTTCAATGTAGAAGTCATAAATAATGCAAATATCGAGGATGACATTCAATTAGAGATTACAGGATTACCTGAAGGATGGGAAACATGTATTTTAGTCAATACAGTTTGTTCTTCTAAGGTTTCAGTTGGTAAAAGTCAAACTTCTTCTTTTTCTTTACAAATAACTACAAATCCAAATGAGGCAGCTAATACAGTAAATGGTGTTTTCTTGCATCTTGAAGCAGTTTCAGGTTTGAATAATAAAGTTACAAATTTTGATACTTTTACAGTTTATACAAATCCAGTATATAGTTTATCTGCTGAAGTCCCTTCAGATAGGAAGGATGGTTCACCAGGAGATTCTGTAAATTTCCAAATTGTTGTAACTAATGATGGTAATTCAATTGATTATGTTAGTTTACCATCACCTATGGCGCCAGCAGGATGGATAGCTACTTTTTCAGAATCTTCATTTACTTTGGGCCCTATGCAATCAAAGACCATTTATCTTAATGTGGACATTCCAGCAAGTGTTTATGGTGGTGAAAATATTATTGACGCTATAGTTTCATCAGATCAATCAGGGGAATTTATTGATCTTTCTTTTGTGATATATGTAGAGGAGAAAGCAGATATCGATGTTGAAGTTAAAACAACTGCAGGAGATGTTACAGCAGGTACTACGGGCAAATTTACAGTTAGAATTAGTAATAACGGAAATACTGTTGAAAAATTAAGTTTGAAAATAGAAGGTAAACGTAAATCGTGGTTTACTTTACCTTCAGATACAATACGCTTGGACCCAGGTAGCTATGAAGAAATAGTTATAGAAGTAGCCCCTCCTTTAACACAAGCTGCAACGGAAGCTTCGGCAACCCTTAACGTAACTTTAAGTACAGATTCTTCTAAAACGGTTAAAAAAGCATTGCCATTTTCAGTCTTAAAATCTGATTTGGTTATTGATGAGTCAGTTGTCGAAGAAGAAGATGGTTTACTTCCCGGTCCAAGTTTAATATCGGTAATTTTGTTAATATCCTTATTATCAAGAATCGTTCGAAGAAGATGATTAGTTTGTAGGTGCAGTATTGACAACTAATTCTTTGTCCGAGCAAGAGAAAATGTTGCAAATCACTCCTGAAGATTTGAGTGAAGTTTTGGCTAAAGAAATTAAGATTGATAATAAGAAGAAATATCGAAATTTACCATTCTCCCTACTTAGAGAATCTAGTATAATTCAGGCTAAGAAAGCTATCCAAAATAGTTTGACACCCGACAAAAATTTAATCCAAGCTATCGAATCATTAAATGAAGCACATTCCAATTTTAATTTGGCTTCAGAAAGATTTACTACATGGTATTCTCAAATAACAGGTAATTCCCGGAAAAAAATAGAAGAGATTTTAGAAATTGATAATTTGCCTTCACAAATGCTTCCTTTAAAAAACCACATAAATAATACACAAGAATTAATTTCACAAATTTCATCTTATTTAGATTCTGAATCGCCTAAAACATTTCCTAATTTAGTAAATATATTAGGTACCCAATTGGCCGTTAGAATAGTATCATTAGCAGGGGATCTTTCTAAGTTAGCAAGAATGCCTTCCTCCACAATTCAGTTATTGGGGGCTGAAAAGGCACTTTTCAGACACATGGCCGATGGTAGTCCTCCTCCAAAACATGGCGTTCTTTATCAGCATCCAAATATTAAAAGGGCAAATGGAAAAGACAAAGGTAGGGCATCCCGAAAGTTAGCAGCTAAAGTCGCTATTGCTTCAAAAATAGATTATTTTGGAGAAAAAAATGAGTAATGATGGTGTAAAAGAATCATTTGGTTATGGTTTACTAATGGGATTTGCCGATGCTATTCCTGGCGTTAGCGGAGGAACAATTGCTTTAATTTTAGGCATATATGAAAAATTATTAAATTCTTTATCTATATTTGTATCTTTTTTTAAAAATGGTTTTCCAAAATCTGCACAAATAAAATTCATTAATTCCCTTTATTTTTTGTTACCACTTGGCTTGGGCATGTTCTTTTCTTACTATGTAGTAACTAAAATTTTAGTAGGTTCGGAATCATCACCAGGACTATTGATGGTTAAAGAGACAGGCCCTTACATTTATTCATTTTTTTTCGGTTTAGTTCTTATAAGTATTAAAGAACCATGGAAATTCGTTTCAACCCCTTCAAAAATTAATTATTTTATTATATTATTAGGCATTATTGTAATTTTTGTATATACTAAGTATCCCCTTGAAAATACAGGCAATGTTTTCTTAGTTATTAGTGGTGCACTTGCTCTAACTGCAATGCTTCTTCCAGGAGTTAGTGGAGCTTTAGTCCTTTTAACTTTGGGGCTTTATGAAGAAATAGTGGGTTATGTTCATGATGTTAAAGTGATTCCACTGTTCTACTTTTTCTTGGGAGGCTTAATTTCGTTATTTACTTTTGTTCCTTTGATGAATAAAATGTTAAATGATCATAAGGAATTAACGATGTCAGCTTTAACCGGATTGATGGCAGGTTCATTAATTACTCTTTGGCCTTGGAAAGAAGATTATGGCAAGGGTAGTTTGCCTGATAATTTATCCATAGGGGAAATTGTAGAAGAGTTTAGTTATTGGTCTATAATTTTTACTGTTTTATTTTTCGTATTGGGAGGTTTTTCTTCCTATGGTGTTAAGTATTTTGAGAAAAAATTAAGAAATTAGACCCTACAAGAGCTTTTAAGAAACCCCCTTTTTGAAGGCAACAATGCGCGTACTCATTGTGGGTGCTGGAGAAGTCGGATTTCGTGTAGGGAGAGACTTAGTTTTCCGTGGGCACGAAGTTACAATGGTTGATTCTGATTCTTCTGCCGTCAAACGAGCCCAAACTTTGGATGCGCAAGTATTCCAAGGTAATGCAGCTTCAGCTAAGTTGTTGATTGATAAGGCCTCATTAAAGAGTACGGATTTGTTTATTGCAGTTACTGGTAAAGATGTTGTGAATATGGCTGCATGTTCAATAGCTAAGAAAGCTGGTTGTAATACGATAGCTCGCTTGAACAATCCAGAATTAACAGATATGCCTGAAGGTTATGATCATCAGCAACTATTTGGTGTTGATGCTTATGTTTCACCAGATGAGTTGGCAATGCATAGAATTTGGCAAATTTTATCAAGGCCTGCACTCACACGCTTAGAGCACTTTTCAGTAGGTAAACTTCGTATTTTGGAGGTTCGATTAAGTGACAGTTCACCATCTATTGGTAGACCTCTTGGAAATATTAATTTGCCACCACACTGCCGCATAGTGTTGGTAGCTCGTGAGGAGGGAGTTATAATTCCAAAAGATAATGATACTTTAATGCCTAGAGACAGAATTTTGATATTACTAAGTGAATATAGTGAATTAGATGATTTATCAGATGCTTTAGGAATACCAAAGGAAATAACTGGTGAAAGGAACATCAAGCGCATTATGATAGCAGGAACAAGCAGAATAGCTATTCGACTAGCTGAACAAGTAAACAAGAGATATAAGGATGTAGAAATTTATATTGCAGAACCAGATAAGAAAATGGCAGAATCTGCAAGTGCACAGTTACCTGAAGAAATTAGAGTTTTGGTAGGTTCTTCTACAGATAGACATTTCTTGAGGGAAGAAGGCATCAGATATGAGGATTTATTCGTTGCAGCTACAGATCGTGAAGATTTGAATGTTTTGAGTTGTTTATTAGCAAAGAAAGAAGGGGCAAAACGCACTGTAGCATTAGTTTACCAAACAGAATTGGAATATGTTGTACAGGATACAGGAATTGATACATTAATTAATCCTAAAAGAGTCACAGTAAATGCGATAGTTAATAGGGCCACATCAACAGATGAGATTGAGGGAATGGAGGAATTAGAAGGAGGTGATGCTTCAGTTCGTGAATTCCTTATCAAAAATAAGAATGGGAAGACAGGAAAGAAGTTGTCCAGTTTGAATTTGCCCGATGATACATTAATAGCAATGATAAACCGAGGTGGTGAAGCTATTTTCCCTGGTTCAGAATCTGAATTAGAGGAGAACGATCATGTTTTGGTTTTCACACTTAAGAATAAGCTTCCAGAGGTGGAAAACTTTTTCCATTGATAAATGAGATTAAAACTCATTCTAAGTCTTACAGGCACCATTTTAGCTTTTTTTGGTTTAAATTTTCTTTTTCCAATAATAGTAGGAATTTATATGGGAGAAGACTCTTTAGACATATTTTGGATGTTTGGAGCTCCAATGATTGCTTCGATGTCAATAGGGGTTTTTCTACATTATTATTTTCATTCAGAGGAAGATATTAGAAATCGAGAGGCATTTTTGTTGGTAACCGTTGCTTGGATTCTTATGGTTGTTGTTGGTGCACTTCCATTTATTGCTTCAGAAAAATTAGCTCTGATGTCATACGAAATAGGTATTGCAGGGGCCATCTTCGAATCAATGTCAGGTCTTTCTACGACTGGAGCTACAATTTTGGATTTAGAGAGTAGTACACCCGTCAATGCTTCACAATATAATCAGGGATACTTTGATGCACCTAAATCACTTCTTCTTTGGAGATCTCAAACACAATGGTTGGGAGGTATGGGGATTATTGTTCTTGCAACTATTATTTTTTCCCGTCTTTTTGGAGGAGGTATTCAAGTTCTCCAAGCAGAAATGCCAGGTACGGGAATAACTAGATTAAAACCACAAATGGCCCAAACCGCTCGCCTTCTTTGGAGTCTATATCTTATTATGACCGTTATTGAGGTTTCATTATTGGCTATTTTTTCAGATATGCCTTTGTATGATGCAATATGTAATTCATTTTCGACAGTTTCAACAGGGGGTTTTTCACCTCAAAGAGAGTCGATTGGTTCTTATGACAGTTCTTTTGTAATTGTCGTGGTAACATTTTTTATGCTGATTTCTGGTATAAATTTCGTTATACTTTATTATGTTTTTAATAATTTAATTGATTTCTCAAAAAGTTTTTCAGAGCGTATTAAATTATCATTTAAGGCTTTAAGAGAGAATGAGGAGTTGAATTTTTATTTGTATTTAGTATTATTTTCGTTCACTTTAATTTTTGTTAATTTAATTTTAGATAAGAATAATATAAGTAGTATTTTTTATAATTTTATCCATGCTTCTTTTCAAACCGTTTCTCTATTAACAGGTACTGGTTTTACTACAACAAATTATATGGATTGGCCAAAAATGTCTATATTTGTTTTATTGCTTTTCATGTTTGCAGGTGGTTGTGCAGGCTCAACCACTGGTGGAATTAAAATAGTCCGAATTATGCTTCTTTTCAAAGCGTTGAAAAGGGAACTAATTTTAGTAATTCACCCCCGTGCCGTAATGAAGCTTCGAATTGGAGACAAAGTTTTAGATGAGGATTTATTTCGTAATGTTGGTGTTTTCTTCTTTATTTTCGTAATTTTATTTTTGTTAGGTTCATTAGTAACGTTATATTTAGAGGGAAATAATCCGAATGTAGGTGTAATTGATGGAATCTCAATATCTTTGTCTTGTTTAGCCAACATAGGGCCCGGAATAGGTGCTATTGGGCCAACTGGAACATACAGTGCTTTTGGAGATTCTACACTTCTATTTCTTTCGGCACTAATGATGCTAGGAAGATTAGAAATTATAACTGTTTTACTATTATTTTATCCTGATACTTATCGTGATTAAGGCACAAGTTGCTTTATCCCCATGTTTTATTGATAATTCATGCCTGACAGGGAGGATATGTCTGAGGAGATACCGGAATTTGTGAAAAAATATGTTCCAGGAGTAATGCGCGGTTTGTCCTGGGCTAAATATAGTAAAGAAAAGGATAAAGGTACGACCCTGAAATCAAAGGCTTTCCAAGATGCTCGGAATGAAGGTTTTGAAGCTGCAGTTAATTCACCTTCTGAGTTAGATAGTGATGAACTGTTTAAAGAGGCGACTAAAAATATGTGGACTTTAACTAAAGAATTTACTGAAGAAGCTAAAAATATTTCAAAACAAATCAATAGTCAAAAAACTAAAGAAGAAAGGCAAGAAGTATTGGATTCAGCTAAAGAAGCAGCAAGAAAAGCTGGTTTACAAGGTGCTATTGCAGCAGGTTGGGAAAAAGGGTGGAAAGAAGGAATAGATAAAAGAGATTCTAATAATAAATCAGATTAATCTCATTTGTGTACTTCCAATATATTTCCCTGTTTTTGTTAATTCTTTTATTATATCTGATAAGAAACTATCTTCTTCAAAAAGTTCTTCTACTTGATTTTCGTCTATTGCTACGTTTATGAATTTAGTTCTTCCTTGTCTTCCAAGGCTAACAATTTTAGCACTAATCAGACCTTGCATATCTAATTCAGAAATAATATGTCCAATCCTTCTTTGACTTAAATCGGTCAAATTGAATCTTTTACAAATTTGAGTATATGTACTATAAACTTCTCCAGTAGTTTGATTTCCATTTTCACGTTTTCCTTGGTTAAGAATAGTACTAACCAAAGTAGCTTTATGATGAATAGGTAAGGTCGAAATAATACTCTTAACTTGATCTTTTTCCATAACATTTTGTGCATTATTGACATATTCTACTGTTACTATTTCTCTTCCATCTCGTTCAGCTAATTCAGCTGAGATTCTAAGTAAATCTAAAGCTTTTCTAGCATCTCCATGTTCTTGAGCTGCCTTGCTGGAACAATAAGAGAGTACTAATGGGTCTACTACATTTTCATTAAATGCAACATTTGTTCTTTGAGCTAGAATTTCTTCAATTTGAATGGCGTTATAAGGAGCAAAAGTCAGTGATTCTTCACCTAATCTCGATTTGACTCTTGGATCAAGCCATGACGTAAATTTAGTGTCATTTGAGATTCCAATTAATGATATTTTTGAATTATTTAAATCAGAATTTAGTCCAGTTAAGTGATAAAGGATATCGTCGCCAGTTTTACTTACCAATGCATCTATTTCATCCAGTATAACTATTGCAATTCCGCCATTATCATCAGCTTTTTGTTTTAGAGCAGCATAGACTTTGTCAATTCTCCATCCAGCATGAGGTATGACATCATCCCATTCCGCCGAATAAGTTTTACCAATATTAGCTAAAATTCCATACGAAGTATTTGTTTGCTTACAATTAATATAGGCTGTGTGAATTTTTTTATTTTCTTTTGCAGCTTTTTCTAAAATCTGTTCGCAAATAAATTTTGTAACCGCAGTTTTTCCAGTTCCTGTCTGGCCATATATTAAGATGTTGGATGGCCGTGCGCCGTACAGTGCAGGCTTTAGAATGTTTGCAAAATCATTTATTTCATCACTTCTATGTGGGAATTCTTTCGGGATAAATGTTGAAGAAAGAGCTTCTCTGTTCTTGAAAATTCT
>DASCSW010000031.1:0-11928 GCA_034399455.1 Candidatus Poseidoniia archaeon | reverse complement strand
AAAAATGTTGCATAACCTGTAGAATCACTGTACTATTTGGGTGCCGAACCACTCCCGTTCAGACACCCTGTGTTATTGAAGCGAAAATACTTTTTCCTCATCATTTTCCCGAAGGAATCATTTGGAGTGCATATTACACATATCATACCGTTATAAAACGATTTTCATATTTTTATCTCAGCATCAACTACTTTGAATTCTGCAGAACCATGAATCAGAGGATATTCAACCAAAGGTACCCCGTGTCTTACCAAAAATAAAATATGTCCTGCGCTAACATAATTTTTTACTCTTTCATCTGGTGATTTTATCAATCTAACAAAGTCTGCTGGTTTCTGAATTTCCTGCATTTCACTATTCACTAAAGGCCCCATTCTTAGAGAAACGCGACCAAACTTTCCTAATTGCGTAGCTGAAGTACTTCCAGTATAATCCAAGATTTTTTGATATCTGTTCCTCTGTACTGTCTTCAAACTTATAGCCTGTATCTCCTTTCCCGATCTGAAAACATAGACATCTGTAAGACGATACTTTTCAATTGCTTTTTCAAGTTTTCTAATTACCTTACTAAATTTTTGATTCTTAAAATATAACAAAATTGCATGTCGCCCTTTAGTCCCTAATACTGAACTTGTGACATATGTGGTATACATAACACGTTTCACTGGTTTAACCTTAGTTTTTTTAGAAAATAGAGAAGGAAATGTTAAGAATTTAGGCCATGTAAACCTTGGAATAATCACTGAATTTGATAACCGAGGTATATCTGATATCCAATTATTTACAGGTTGGTTTATCTGAGAACGGGTTAGCAAAGTACAAACATATCCTGTTTTTGAATTTATAGTGCCTGGTAATCGTATTATTCTTCTAGTATCAACAGTTATAGATGAATCAATTGATATGCCTTGTTCCTTTATTTTGTCTACTAATTCTCTTCTAATTTTAATTGTCTCCATCTCTCTCTCAAATGGATCTGCAATTGCCACTCCTTTATCATCTTCATATATTACATGAAAACCCTTGCTACCACTGAAGGCTATATATTTCAATGAATAGCCATTGCTATCCATAAAATCGATTAATCTCTTACAATCCTTACGAGTCTTTTCTAGATTTCTAATAGATAGAGGCTCTCTATCTAAATCAAAAGAAATATCATTTTTCAATACAATGCCTGATTTTGTCAATATAGACCGCTCTTTACCTCTAGGCCCTATTGTTGTTGGATTTAGATATGTTGAAGTTGAATAATATACATCTCGTGGTCTTAAATTAATTAATTTCTTTTTCATTTGATCTGAATTGTATATACGATCTTTAACCTTCAAAAAATTGCCATTCTCAGAAATTATCCGAAAATGTCTCTTAGAACAATCAGATAAGAAAGATATATCGAACTCATTTTCTTCATAGAAATCACGGAAAAAATTGGATTCCTGTGGATTCTTCATTTATCATAACTCATACTAATTATATCAGATAATTCATCTTTATACTTAGAATCTTCAATAATAATGGAAAAATTCTGGGGAGAAATCAAACGGCTGCAAATTATACCTTGAGATTCCATATTTGTCTTTTTTGATAGAAATTTATTCCACATATCTATAATATGAGACTTTTCAAGACGATTTATCTCTCCCATTCTACCAAGGTTACGATAAATCTGAATTGCCTCTTTATATCCTCCTTGTTTCTCCCATTTAGCTGCTGTTTGAATTTCTTTCGACTCATAATCCCACATTTGACGGAAAGTGGCAAGTGTATTCCCATGTTTCTTTGCTTCTGTTGAATCTGGGCCGTATCCGTGACTAGATGCACGAAACGCATACATAAAATAAAAAGCCGCTCCCACAAACCATAAAAAAGAACCCATAAAGCAAAAAAATAGATGTGATCCACTATAGCCAATATCATGAAATCTCTTTACAGATAGAGCAAAAAAAGGATATAATAGTAAAATCCAAACAAAAATAAATGACTTCAAATAAGAATTAAACAAAGCATTATATTCATCCCGACATCTTTCAATAGCGAAATCCGGAGCATCCCAGTAATAATCATATCCTGTACAACCTTCTAAATATTCTACTCTATTAATAATCAATAAAGGATGCAGAAAATAATACCAAATAATAGACAAGTATAACCAAAACCATAACCAAGTCCCAACACCAATTCTTCCTTTTGGTGATAAATATATATGTAATATATAGGACTTTGGATTTGTTATTGCATTAGGGCTCCACCAGCTAGAGGGATGCCACCAATTACTCATTTTCAAGGCCTGCCTTAGACTCCGATGATTTGAAGCCTAAATAAGTATTAACTGAAATACTCATTTTATTTGTCATCTTCAGTAAATCTTCACATAAAACCTCTTTATCAACCATTCGAGTAATTTGTGTATGAAGTAAATCAAATTTGTAAGAAATATGAGTCTGTTTCGTCCTAATCACTAATTTTTTATCTCCTAATTTCTCATAATTACGTATAGCACCTTTAAAATCTTTACGCTTTAGACATAAACTTCCCTCACCAAGGAGATATTCTCGCCTATTGATAAGATCTTCAAAGATAGTACAAGGTCCTCCATTTGGATTGCCAATTCTCTGCTCTCGCCCAAAAAGACATATAAATAACAAAAACATGGGGCCCAATCCAAAAAGTATCGTACCGATGTAAGAAAAGAAAATAATCAGGGCCCTACCATCCTCTCCCCAGCCCAAATCTTTTAATCTTTTTAAGGGAAGAAATGCAAGTGGAAGAATATTCAGCATTATAATAAATAATACTACAATTATCCATAATAAGAACCATCTCATCCCTAAGAGATCTATTATTAATCCAAAAATTAATAGTATAAAGAAAGACAAAAGCAAAAGACTACTATATCCGAAAAAGAACCCTCTAGCAAAATCACCAGGTCCTATTCTACCATTATAAGAAAAAAGAAGATAAAGATAATATTGAGTGAAATTGCTTACCTTTTTGGGATTTGTCCATTCAAACATACATCCCCTTGGTTCTAAACTTATTTACCCGTTTTACTCTTATGAACTACGCTTTCTTTAATCTCTGCACTACCATCAGTACCAATATTAGATTTACTTATTACTGAATCCTGAATATTAATCACATTATGGGTTGGCTCAGCTCCTTCTAATCTAGATAATATAGCTGCTGCAACTGGTTCATCTCTATGCTTTGAAGAAACTTCTCGTACCATAGCAATATCTACTTTCATCTCTTTTAAATCGCTAAGGCGAAAATTGGTAGTAAGAGTATCACACAACTCAAGGAAAGAATCCTTTTCACGGACATTATTACGGAGGTATCTTTTCTTAATCGCTTCCCAAGCATCGTCTATAGCATCCTTTTTCAACTTTTCAAACATTCCCGTGTCTTCAAATTCCTTACGGATCTCCTGAATATCTGGTCTAAAAGGATTAGTCGCTCCTTGACCCTGTAAAATATCTACCCAAGTGTCATGTGGGAATCTGACAAGGCTACCTTGACCTGAGAGATAATCAATAGATCTATTGAAAGTCCTTCTGTCATAAACATCATCAAACTTATCCTCCATGTGCTCATCAATTTCATCTGCAAAGGCCCTTAGCAATTGTTCATGACATTTTCTTTCTTCAACGTGATTAGCCAAAAACATCAAACAACTCAAAGCATGAAGACCTCCTGTTCTATAATCATTACCCGTTTTCAAAAGCCTCTGAAGAATCATTGTAACATATCCTGCCATTCCCTTCTGTGCATTTTCTTTGAGGTAAGTTTGACTCAAACGCCTAATGTTACTATAAACCATCTCTTTGATTAGGGAACCAACATAGATTGGACTTCCTTGTGCATAGGAAACTAAAGTCTTAACGGCATTAGCATCTTTGTTAATTGCATTAATCTCCAAAGTTTTCAATACCAACTGTTTCATTTCATCATCGCTAAATCTTGGAACAGTAAGTCGAGTAAATTTCTTACGGAAATCAACGGGTAATTCTGACCATTCAGCTTCTCTAGAAGATAATATCAAACCGCTTATGCTCTCTTTAGCAGCTATGGCATTGTACAAATCAGGTTTTTCTGATATATCGTCATAGAATAATCGAATTTTGAACGTTTCATGAGCATTACCAATATTTTCGTTAGTCAGAATACCTGCAGGTTCTCTCTTCATGAGCCTGTCAAATACCTCGAATAGAAGAACTGTTTTACCAACTCCAGGTTCACCAATTATTACGTAATTGTCATCATAGGGAGATTCAAAGATATCTCGCACAATTTCTTTTCTTTTGGAATCCAAATGGATATTACCTCTCAAATTATGGGGTAAAGCCCATTCTTCCATTATACTTTGTGGATCTGTAGGAACTTCAAAATAGGATGAAATGGCATATTTATCTCTATTATTATGTAAATGATCAAGAATAGTCTTATTGTCTGGATAGGCCATATATGATTCCCACCTTTTTGAAAAGAATTCACCAACTATCAATTGATCCTCATCTAAATCTTCTGGGACAGACCATTCAGGCTCAACCTCAATAGCTTCTTCTTCAACAACATCCTCTTTTTCGGCCTTTCGTTTTGGAGAACTGGAAGAAGTTCCTCCTGCTCTAAGAATTTCAACCCAAATTTGTTCATCAATGCTGGTTTGAGAACCATCAAATGTTCTGCTTATATTCTTGCTAACTTTAATTGGTAT
The DNA here is from genome assembly GCA_034399455.1 of Candidatus Poseidoniia archaeon. GTDB lineage: Archaea > Thermoplasmatota > Poseidoniia > MGIII > CG-Epi1 > CG-Epi1. The sequence continues at coordinate 7,211 of DASCSW010000031.1, read as the reverse complement.
ATTACCTGGTGTAGAAGGTGTCAACCCTACAACAATCTCCTCAGAATTACCGGGATTTATTTCCCCAGTCGAAAGATTGCCCCTAACATCTATACCATCCAGTGTAAGGACTACCTTCTGAGCATTAGCCTTACCTGTATTTTCTACCAAAATTATAGCCCTATTAGATTCCGAAGAAACCAAATCTTCAGGTAATGTTACTTTGATTTCAGGTCTCCAATTATCAAGCGCATTCTGAATTTTACGAATACCTTTTTCCGAAATACTAATTGTTTCTGCCAATTCCCTTTTAGACAAATGCTGTTCAGCTAATTCTTCATCAGGTACAAATGCTTCTATCAAAATATGTGGTTTAGCACCCTCAATTTTATCTGTAAATTTAGAAACTAGATTCTTAGCTTTTTCATAATCCGATAGCTGAGAACGAATGGTAGACTCATGCTCATCACATAATGATTTAGCACTGTCAAAGTCATTATCTTCCATGCTCTTATCTATTTGTTTTTTAAGTGAATCAAAATCATCCGTATGCTTCATTTCAAAAGTTTCTAACATTTCGAACAAATTATTTAGGGATTCAAAACCCGAATGACAAGATTCTAATTTATTATTATAATCACTAGCTATTTCAGTTGCTCCTTTATAATCACCAGAATCAAACTTAGATTTGGCCTCATCATATGAAGCATCTGAGAAAGACAAACCAGCTCCACGAGCCTCTTTACGGGTAGACTCAAAACCCTCCATAGCAGTCTTACTTCTATCAAATTCTCTTTCCAGACTATCGGCATCACCAAGCGCCGTTTCGAGTAATTTCAAGACTTCATCGTATGACACAGATACCTACAATAAAAAATGACAATAAATAGCTTTACATTATTCATAAACAATAAATAAAGAGATAAAATTGGGAAATAACACATAAGGGGAAATGATGCAATTAGGAACAAACAGAAACAATAATGAAAAAATTGATATTGATTCAGATATTTTAGCTAGGCACGCTGCAATGTTAGGTTCCACTGGTTCTGGAAAAACAGTAATGGCTAAAGCCTTGATTGAAGAGTGTACAATAGATGATATTCCAAGTTTAATTATAGATCCTCAAGGGGACTTAGCACGTCTTTGTTTAAATGCTAACGATAAAGACATTAAAGAACAAGGTGGAGATACTAAAAGAGCAAAAATATTCAGGGAAAAAGCCGAAGTAAGAATATGGACGCCTTTAAGAAAAAAAGGGCTCCCAATATGTATTGATCCTTTCCAAGTACCCTCTGCAAATTTAGATCAAGAAGAATCGATAACCGCATGGGATATGGTCTCAGCTGGTTTTACGGCCTTAACAGATTATGATATGGAAAAGCCTGCAGGTAAACAAGTCAGAACCTATCTTTACGAAATTCTAATCCACATGACTCGCCTTGATGTTAAAGTTAATGATTTTCTATCTCTATCAAGGGCGGTTAAATCACCTGATAAAATTTTAGCAGAACACTTATTCCCAGACGAAACTGATAGACCTGATTGGAATGAAATATGTGCTGAATATGACATTCCAGACTTAACTGGGATGCTACCTAAATCAACCTATGACGAACTATCAAGAAGATTAGCAGCTTATTCTTCTGGAATCAATCAACTTCTATTCAGCAATGGAGTTCCAATAAATATTGATACCCTAATAAAACCATCAAAAAATGGAAAAATACCTGTAAATGTTGTATATCTAAATACTATACAAGATGAAGCACAAAAACACTATTTTGTACAGGAAATATCAAGAGCCCTATACAGCTGGATGCTAGAACAGCAGAGTGTAGACAATAAACTAAAATTATTATTCTTTATGGATGAAGTAGCTCCTTATTTGCCTCCTGCTCCAAGAAACCCTCCTGCTAAGGATCTAATCAAACTAATATTCAAACAAGCTAGAAAATATGGTGTTGCTTCTGTTTTAGCTACGCAAAATGCATCGGATGTGGATTACAAAATAATGGCGCAAGCCAACACCAAATTTATTGGTCGTTTTTCACAACCTCAAGACATCGATAAAGTCAAACACTTATTGAAAGAAGATGGAGGAAATCTGGATATGATTAAAGAGCTTCCAAATTTGGGACCTGGAGAATTCCAAATGGTATCTCCTGATGTATCAAAAAAAGCAATTCCTATACAATGTAGATGGTTGTATACCGAACACGGGGCTCCATTTAGTGAGGATCAAGTAGAAAAAAATACAACTAAAGCTCTAAGAAATTGGGCTAAGGATAATAGTGCTAAGAGCTCAAAGAAAACCGATTCACATGCATCCGCAGCAACTGCCGCTGGAGCCTCAGTGGGTGCCAGAAGTAGTGGGATGGCTGCAGCTGCCTTAGGTGCAGAAGGAGATGATGCGTTTGAAGTCAGATTAATGGGGGGTTTATCTGTAATTAGAGATGGAAAAGATTCACTCTATGTTATGCAAGGCATAACAAACGCAATGGCAACCTTCGTTCTTCTATGGTCAATGATAGTACTAGGCACGCAATGGAAAGATGGTGAGTTAGACTGGTCTTGGGCATTGCTAGGGCTAGTAGTTACCTTATCTGTTTTTCTAATAATTGGACTAGAAACATTCTTAGGACATGATATTGAACTTCAAAGGAAAATTTCTAAATTCGCGAGATTTAGCCAATATGGTCTATTCATATGGCTCTGGACACTGCTCTCCTGGGAATATTATTATTCGGATTATACGTTAGGTGATAATCTATCTATGGTTCTGGAAGTCTCAGTAGTATGGACTACAATATTCATAGCTCTTGAAGCCCTACATCGTCTTAAACTGGGAAGATTAGAAATGACTTTCGATGGAGAAGGGGTATTCTCAAAACTAAAAGGGGGAATGGGGTCCCTAACTACCGTACTTACCAAGTCAGAAATAAAGGAAATGGAAGCCTCAAGCAAAGAAGTCATGACTGGATTAAGATGGTTACTTGACTTTTGCACATTCCTAATATTTGGTGCAATGATATGGGGAACTATCTTTGAAAAGAGTTTAGAAGAAATATTTGGAGGAGAAGGAACTCCCTATCTCCTAAAGTTTGCCTTGTGGTTAGGTTCGATTTACCTTTTAATCTTCATGGCTCAAAGTATAGTTATTAGGAATACACGAGATTAAATCGACAGGAAAATAATAAATTTTAATAGATTATTACTTAAACAAAACATTATTACTACATATATTCTTATGGAATTATGGTCGAACTAGTAACTGGTGTAACTTTAGCGGCACGTATTGTGGTTTTTATTGCAAGTTATAGAGGTCATAAAGCTGAAAGTCATAAAGAAGACGACCGTGCTGTCCGAACATGGATAATGGAAACCTTAAATGGAATCCGTGAAAATTCTACCAATATAATGACAAATGCATACCGCGGTAATGATTCAAATCTTGAACAAGAGGCAAAGGATATTATTACTACTGTTGATCAATTTAAGAATGAAGTAAACATGGCTGTAACAGGTAATATCCAACCCCGTCTATCAAAAAAGACATCTGCAGACCTAGCTAGTCTTGTTGAATTCGATCTCAAAATTATAGAACAGTTGAATGAAGTTTCCGAAATGAGTTTAGAAATTGCCGATAATAGCTCAAATCTAGGTTCAAGACCTAGAAATTTATCTGAAATGAAAAAGAACCTAACTAAGTGCAGAAACTATTTTAGAGAGAGGACTAAATTCATAGGTGGTGTAAAAAATGTCTAAGATGGAACATTGGCGTGAAGATCCAGAAGAAGAACTAGCCTGTATGATAGAACGAGGAGAATTGTCAACCTTCTGGAATAGCAATATAGATTTGGTCGTTGGACCTGGTGAAACCTTAGTCTGGATAAAAGACGGAAAAATAGAAGATGTCGTTACACAATCTAGACTTAACAATATAGGTGGTGGCTTCAGAAATTGGTTATCAACTAAGGTCATAAGCGGACAGGATGTCAAAATGCTAGTTGTGGATAATAAGCCATTTAAAATCCAGATTGGAGCTGAAGGAAACACCTCAGATAATGTAAAACAAGCTGGAACTGCAACACTAACATTACGTTTAAACCATGAACAAGCAAACCGAATTGCGGGTGTCCTAAAAGAAAAAGCTGTAAAAGTTACTCGCGGTTTTTTCAGAAAAAGGGAAGTGATTGAAGGTTATGAAACTAAATTACTAAGAAGTGATATAGAACAAATGTTCGCTGAAGAAGCCAATGCTAAAGTTTTCGGACCTACAATTAGGCGTTTTAGTGCAGCAGAATTTGGAAGCTCAGATGTAAGTTCACGAATAGAAAGTGCCGCGCAAATAGAAATGAGAAACACATTAGATCTTTGGGGTATGTCACTTGAGAATGTTTATGTTTCATGGGGTTCAAACGAATATCAAGAATGGATGGCCACAAGAGCTCCTACTCAATGGGGTAAAATCGCAAAAAGAGAAGACACTGTTCAAGACGAAAAATGGAAAGATGAAGACTGGGAAAGAGAACGTGAAAGAAAGAAACGCCGAAAGAGAGCTGATTATGAAGACTCAATGGATGATGAGGATTATGATTATGAGTTAGAAGCTAGAAAAAGGAAAAGAGAAAAGCGTAAAAGAGAATGGGACAGAGAAGATAGAAAAGAAGATAGAGGTGATGAAGTAGATGAAGCTGTCCATTCCGAAGATATAGAAGATGTAAAAACTGATCGAAAAAGGGTTCGAGATAAAAAAGATGAAGTGCAGAAATTAGACCTTGAAAAACAAGAATGGGAACAAGACAAGGAAGAACTCTCAGATCTTATGGATCTCAAAGACCGTATGCATGAAAAGAAAATGGAAGAAAAGAAATTAGATCAGGAAGGAGAACAAAAACTGGCTGAAATCAAGGCTGATGCAGATAAAAGCAAATATGATATGGAAACTTATGAAAAAGGGGCTGACAAAGCCGATAAACGAAACAAAGATGTCATGGATGCTGTATCAGGAAAAGGCAGCAGTTCCAGTAGCACCTCAAAAAAAAACGAGTAAACTACTTCGTTGAGGCTGCATACCTGATTTATAACGATGGAAGATTATTAACTCATTGTTTTTCAGAAAAACAAACCACAGATCCCGAAATATTGAGTGGAATGTTAAGTGCAATAAATGAATTTGTAAATGATTCAATGGGTGGAAAAGGGAAGTTAGAAGCTGTTGAATATGGAGATAAATTCCTTGTATTAGAAAGTGGAAAGGAATTTTATATTGTAGCCATAGTAAGAGGCGAACCTGATAGAAAACTACATGATTGTATTGGTGAACAAGTAAATGAAATTGAAAAGGAATACTCTAAAGAACTAACTAAGTGGAATGGAGAAACTGCCCTATTTGAAAATTGCAAAGGTAATTTAATAAAAATAATAATGCAATCTACTACAAAAGAAACTTAAGATATAGAGAAAGTTCCAAAAAAAATATGAATCAATCAGACACCCTTCCAAAGAAATACAGAGTACCTCCAAATAAGGAACTAGAACAATTAAAATCGATAAGAAATAAAGTAATTACTGGATTAATTGTTACTTTCTTTCTTTTTGAACTACTTCTTATTAGTGAAGGAGAGGCTGGAAGAACCGAGGAGGGGGCCTTTGTCGGATTAACATTTTTTTGTTTTGGGCCTAGTTTTGCTATTTTTATTACTATGGCTTTTATGATGGAAAGGGAAAAAATCAATTCCTTAGAAGAAAGACAAAAACAGAAAGAAAAATCTATGTTAGGCCGGATTAAAGGGAAACATAAATCTGCAAAAAAGTTTGAAAGTGATGGAAAATACTATGAAGCCATTGAAATTTGGAAAGACCTAGGGGCTTATTCACAAGTTAAGCGTGTAAATGATGAACAAAGAAAACATGAAATAAAAAAGGCAGAACACTCTGAAAAATTATTCCATGAAGAAAAAGGGAAGGATGATACAGAACCCGATAAACACCTTGATGAAGCCATAGAAATATGGAAGAAGTTAGAAGATGAATCTGGAATTGAACGGGTAAATGAACTCAAGATGAATTATCTATATGAAGAACTGAAGAAAAAAATAGATAAACTCAAAAATAAAGGAATGGATTGTACTCTATTGGAAAAGGAATTGTCAATGTTGGAAAAATCCTTGAACAAAACACCTGAATAGAAATTGAATTTGAACATAACTCTAAATATCAAAGCAATTGAGTATAAACGTGCCTAATACAAAATTAGAACAAATAAAGGAGAAATACAAGCCCCCTGAATATAGACCTTATAGAAATTTTGAACTACTGTATGCTATCATAAATCTCAGTGTCTGGGGAATTGTGTTTTTCGCATATTATTTCCTGTTTTTTCCACCCCCTCCACCCCAACAAAGCTTTATTGAACCTGATGAATATGTTTTTGATAGAACAATCCATACGTATGTTACTCTTGCGATGCTTTTTCCTGGCCTATATCTATTAAACAAAGCTAGGAAACTATCCAAAGAAAGAGGAATCTCAAACCAAATAATTTTTAATAAAAATGAAATACCCCGAGGAACCTATATTACAATTGTTGGACTCGCATGGCTTGTTTTCTCTTTTGTTGCCAAATGGGTTTTTCCTGTGCAATTCTTGTTTCATTCCCTTGTTTCTATATATTTTATTTTAATCCCATCTCTTGTTTCTTGGTCTATAGGTTCAGATTTATTGGAACGACAAGAAATTAGACTGGAATTAGAGAGCTCAGATAATAGAAGGAACACTTGGGAAACAGCACTGAAATATGAACGAAGCAATCAATTTGATGATGCTGCGAAAATCTGGGCTGGCCTCGGAGAGGAGATAGAGGTTAGACGTGTAACCAAAATGAAAGCAGAATCTGGAACAATCTTTCTAGAAGAAAAAATTCAGGAATTGAAAAGCAAAGGAATAGATACTGTAGAGTTAGAAAAACAATTGACGGGCTTGAAAAAAACTATGGACAAATAAGGCCCAAAAAATTTGATTAAACATAATCCTAAATATTAAGGTAATATGGAATTATAGTGTATGATAAAGAATTAAAACAAATAAAAGAAAAATAATTATATATTTTTTAATTTTAGGAGGCACAAAAAATCCGGAGATTACTAGTGCAATTAACATTAGAAAAGAAAGGTTAATCCTCCAAATTTCAGAATTTGGATATAGTCCATAAACAAGTCTCTTAAGCC
>DASCSW010000030.1:0-12135 GCA_034399455.1 Candidatus Poseidoniia archaeon | reverse complement strand
ATTGTCTTTATCAAATAATCCTTTATTTCTATAATCTATCATCAGTTGTGCATGTTTTGGATAGCGCAATGTTTTTTCTTTCATATTTGGAATATGATTCATGGTAGACAAGATTGATCGCAATCCATCTGTATTAAATGCTTCTAATTTTCCTACTTCCTCGAATTCTATTGTTTCTATTTCAGATAGAGCTGATCTTGTTATTAGTTTTCCATCAATCATCATTCTAGCTGGACGCGTATACTCTTCAATAACATCTATTGGAGAAAAAGGTGCTCGATAATTCCAGGGAGGGTTCTTCTCTTTTGGTAATCCTCCAACCATAATTTCTATTTCTTTAATTTTATTCTTTGAAATTATGTTTCCAACGATTAGGTTACTCAAACCAGGTGCAACCCCAGCATCAGGTATTATTGTACAATTCATTTTTTTATTCAAGGTTAAACAGTCTTCAGGCATAAATGAGATGTCAACACAAGATAATTGTAATTCTATCAGAGTTTCTAACATTTGGAATCCCATAAATCCAGGCAGACAATTAACAGATAAGTTGTATTTTAGCAATTCTTTCTTAAAATCAGTAGTAGTTACATCTTTAACAATAGTATTTACATTTCTCAAATCTAGTTCATGATTATCAAATACAGTAACTTCATAATTCTTTGATAATTCAGTTGCAATAAGGGAGCCAACCATACCGCCCCCTAAGACAGCTATCTTCATATTCGGTTAGTCACTCAATTTCTTTCTTGAAACACGTACACTTTTTGGAGTCACGACAATCCATTTTTGACTTACACCTACTAAATCTCCATCTATGTCTGCTACAGCCCTTTCTAATTCAGCTAAAATTTTGTGCAGGGTTTCCTGATCAGATGTTAATGGCGTGAAATCAATAAGAATTGCATTTCCATCATGCAATTCTGTAGTTATCTGGTTAACTTGTTCAGGTTTGCTTAGTAGCATAGTATGGACCAGCATAGACGCTTTACCGCCATAATCCTCCGCATTATCGGCACTCCAATTTCTTAAATCAAAAAATTGCTCAGTAGGTATTCTTCTAAGCTGTGTTGGATTAGATGCCATGTTTGAATATTTAGTTGTGGTTAATTAGGCTTCCGACGCATAAACAATGAGATAACTACAATAGATAGGATGGTTATTGGCAAATTTGGTGAAGGTATTATTCCAGTTTTCTTTTCAGATTTAAAACTAGCTGAAACAGACAGGTTATTATTGTCTATAATAATTTCTCCATCAGGCACGTATGCTATAACTTCAAAATGTCGTAATCCAGTTATCGATAACCACTCAAAGTTAAAAACCTGAGATTCGTCAGGTTTTATATTATAAGACCAAGTATTAACAATATCTCCTTCGATCAGTAAATCTACAGACCCAATAGCTTCTTGTCCATTATACACACTTGTTTGATAGGTTTCGTTATAATTTGTAAGAATGAATTCAATATTCTGTATTTTACCTGTTTCTTTTTTGCCTTTGACTTCTATAGATTCAACGTAAATATCAACCCAACCTAATACCTCTACATTACTAATATTTGTTCTGTAATTACCAATTTCATCAGTTAACTGGTATTCTAGAACCATGGTTCCAGTATATTCTACTTCAAGTATAATATTGAAATTAGCCCCTTGGTCTTCGTATAACAAAACAGCTCTTTCAGTTCCTTCTATATCGTAAACTGTTATTTTTAGAGTGTCTATAACAGCTTCACTTTCTTCATCATATGCATTCAGATAGATTTCAAAATCTTCACCATATCTTGGGTTTTCAGGAAAGGTATTCATTATTCCCCAAGGTTTGTAATCTGCGTAAAATTCTATTTCATGATAACTTTTCCCTACAGGGTCTTGAAATACAGTAAGATTAATTATATGAGTCCCACCAGTTCCTATAAGGGTGGTAATAATTTCATCAGTTCCTGCAAGTTCCTCACCGTTTAATGACCATTTGTAGTTTAATTCAAGTTCAGTTTCATCTAGTGATTTAGATCCGTTCCAGGAACCGCTTGACTCTGTAGAATCAAAAGTAAGCCATTGTCCTTCATTGATAGTTTCGTTAAATTCAAAATGAGCATACGGATTGTCATAGACAAATATAGTCATTGAGAAGTTCTCAGTCCATAAATTAGTTTCAACATCTCTTCCTGCTACTTTTAGTATATATTCACCTTGTACCCAATCAGACCATTTTGGTTCTAAAAAGTCATAAGTGTTCGTATCATTCAGTAAAATTTCGGTGTTTACTATTCCTAAACTTTTCACATCCCACATATACAAGTTAAATTCACCATTTTCAGAAATTGTTTTTAGATTTACATTACCACTTCTTGCTAATTCGATTAACTCCTCCCAATTTTCAATAGTTAAACTTGGTACAAATTCAGGAATAATTGTAAAGGTATCAGTTGTTTCACCACCTCTAATATCTACAGTCCTTAATTCTAATGTGGTTTCTTCTACAAAATTAATTTCAATAACTTCACCAGTTAAATCTTCACCATTGATATTCCAGAAGAATTGAAGTTCATCACCTTCATTGTCAAAGGTAACAGTACCATCTATCTCAATAATTCTATTAGAGGGTACTTTCCAATTATTATTGCCCAAGTTAATCCCATCAGGAATTCTAATATTTGGGGTAGGTGGTGCATTATCTATCTCAATCGAAAGGGTACTTGAATTTGTACCATCCTGATCATCCGTAACTGAAAGTGTGACGTAATATATTCCAGGTAAGTCAAATTGGTGGTCAGGGTTTTGCATATCCGAAGTAATTCCATCACCAAAGTCCCAGTTCCATTGTTCAATTTCCCCATCATCATCATAAGACAAATCCGTAAATCCAAATATTACCAGTGTATTCCCGCTATCGGGGCTCATTCCAAAATTTACAATAGGTAATTTATTTCTGACTTCAATAGTATAGTATATTGTGGTGATATCATTTAGATCATCTATTATTTTTAATGAAACATTATAAAATCCTGAATTTTTGTATTCATGTTCAGCTGAAGCTTGATTTGATGTATATCCATCATCAAAATTCCAGTAAAAGAATTCAACATTTCCATCAATATCATAAGAAGCCGAGGCGTCAAATGTTATTGTTTCGCCAAGCATAATTGTTAATTTAGATATTTCTACAACAGCAATTGGAGGTTTATTGATAAAAATACTGAGTATCATAGAGTCACAGAGATCATTGTTATCACAAACAGTTAGTTTTACTTCATATGTCCCATTTTGTGTAAAAATATGTGTTGGATTATCTGTGTAAGCAAAGTCTCCATCACCAAAATCCCAGGTATAACTGACAATGTTCCCGTCCTCGTCCCATGATTCATTACCATAAAATTGAAGTTCTAAACCTTCAGCTATAACAGCTTCATCGGCATCAGCTACAGCATGTGGTTTTGATAAAAAACTAACATCAATGATAATATTGTCTCCATCTGTTTCTATATTTTCAATTTTCCAACCTGATTCTGTTTCGTTATATGCCAGTGAATTAGGATATGTGTCTTTTGAGAATATTCCAGAAGTGTATGGGTCTCCACTATCTCCATAATTTGTTTTCGAGTCAAGATCATCATCCCCATCTGCTTCCTCTAAATCAACGCCTTTGTGCTCTTCATCATTATTTACACTATTCGAATTCCACTTCGAATTAAGAATGTCTTCATCGATATGCCAGATTAACAATCCTTCGCTAGGCAAGTAAGCATCATATTTTATTTTTTGCCGATTTTCTAGTAAGTAATATTCCTTAGAATTTGACCAATTCCCAGGTATAGGTAGAAGATATACATCACCATCATTTTCAATTGGTCTTAACTCTAGATTATTAATATCATCTGTGATTACAATTGGTTCTATCCATCCAAGCCAGTATCTTGACCAAGCACTCATGTAGACTGGTGTTTCACCATTATTTCCCCATGATCCTGAGGCCATGATACCCCAGTCTCCAATACCTGCTGAGGACCCATCTGTATCATACAAATCCGGTAATCCTAATTCGTGTCCGAATTCATGACACCATACTCCTAAGGGGTTATTTTCACCAACTATTGTTTCATATTCAGGTGCTTGGGTAATTTCTTTTATTACAAATCCACCATCATCGGTTCCAATATTTGCACTTGGCCAGTGTATTGACCAAACATCGTCGCTATTTCCACTTGACTCTTCACCAGGTCCGGAATGAATAACCATTACGGCGTCATAATTTCTATAATCAATATCATCATCAGCAATTTCTACACTGTCCCTTACAAATTCTAAATTTTCATCACCATAATCAGCAGCATCTCCATCTAGTGTGTATGGTCCATAGATATCACCTTGAATATTTAATTGGCTTCTTGATACCTCATCAAAATATTCCCACATAGAATTTGTTTGTCCAAAAGCTAAATCCTCAAAATAGTCTTGATCATGTTCGGTTTGATATTCTTGATCTTCAAATTCAGATAGAATAAATGCCACTTCAATAGTTCCCGTAGTGGGTGAAGCCTCACTAGTTTGCAAGAATAAAACACTGAGGCACAATATACCAGCAAGAATTAGTAGTGTTCTACTCATAAATTCTCATATTCGTCAACCGATATTAAACTTCAGCCAGATACAAAAGCAAGAGGGTCTGATAGAATATTATCTCTAGCCGCATGTGTAATTTTGACAGGTTTTTCACCGAAGAAGACTTCGTTATTATTCCTCATCGTTTCAAGAGTGCCAACACCCATAGCAAAATTGACTGCAGCTCCTGCTCTAAATCCAGCATATTCATCAGGAATTGCATTGAGATAAGCTTTGACAGGTTCTATATGTTGGCAGGCATTATCCAACATTGCATCTAGTATTTTCATGGTTTTTCCTTCATGTTCTTCTAATAAAAGATCAGGAGGCGTTAAATCATATTTTTCAAATAAGAAAGCTGGCCAGAATATTTTCTCATTATCTAAAATATCCTCGCGAAAGTCTCGAATAATATTAACTTTTTGTAAGAAGAGTCCAAAGTCTCTCTCATTTTCTATTAATATTTGTGATTCTTCTTCTGAAAGATTTTTTGATCGTGTTCTTATTAATTCAGTCAGGAATCCAGATGGAGTACCTGCTACATAGTAACAATATTCATTCAAGTCTTCAAAAGAATAGACTTCTTGTTTCAAAAATTTTTGCATTCCAAAGTTCATTTCTTTTAACCATCTTACCATACACTCCTTTGTTTTTTCATCAAAGCTATCATGCACAGTTAGTACCCTTTCCATATTCTTGACTAAATCACGGTATTGAGGATTAGCTACCATTTCGTCTGCAGAAGATACTAATTCCTTGGCTTTTTCCTTTGCAGAGAGACTACTTGGACTTTCTAGAACTTCCATTAACATGTTCATAGAATGTATTCTTTCTTCTAAACTAATTTCTCTTCTTCCTATATCATCTTCAAAGGTATCGAGGATTCGAGCTTCTAGATATCCGACCATAATTGGAGCTAAAATATTTTCTTCTACTAAGGGAATAGTCAAGGCAAAAGAACGAGATACAGACTGAAGAGCACCTTTACAATAATCCATGCTCTCTTGGAGTACTTCTCCAGTTTTGCTTTTGACGGCTCCGTACAGGGATGGCATATTTATCTCGTATTCGGACTACGTAAATTGACGAAGTATATTTAAAAGTAGCTTTTATTGTCGACTAATGAAATCATTGTACAGTATGTCTGAAAAAAATGTAAAAAAAGTTAAGGCATTACTATTTGATTTGGACGGTACTTTTGTTAGTGATGATAAACTTGTAAGTAAGGCCTATGGAAGTTTAGAAAACCTTCATAATTTTGGTGTTAAAACTATAGCTGTTACTGGTAGACCTGCAGGTTGGTGCGATTTGATGGCTCGTTGGTGGCCAATTGATGCAATTGTGGGAGAAAATGGGGCTTTTTTTTACAGGAAAGTGAATAATAAAATAGTTAGAGAGACATATCATCCTTCAGATTCCTATCTCAATTATCAAGAAAAGTTAAAATCTTTATTTAATAAGTTATTGAAAAAATATGATTATCTTAAATTAGCTTCGGACCAGCCATTTAGGCAATGGGATCTTGCGATAGATATATCAGAGGAAATGAGTATTCCAATGGAAACAGCAATTGATATTGTAGATATTTGTCACGACAATGGTGCTAAAGCTGCGATATCTAATATTCATGTAAACATTTGGTTTGGCGATTATAATAAAGAAACAATGTCATTGAAAGTTCTAGATAATCTTGGCATAATGAAGGATAGTTGTATTTACATTGGTGATTCTCCAAACGACTCACCTATGTTTGATTGTTTCCCATTATCAGTAGGTGTTAAATCTGTTGAAAATTATAAGGATCTAATGGACAACCTTCCTGAGTACATCACAGAGGAAGATGGTGCCATTGGATTTATAGAATTAGTTAAATTTATTTCTTAGACCAAGTTATTCCACTTTGGTTTTGGTAATTTCCACTTCTTTCAGAGTACAAAGAATTTGCAGGTCCACTCATCATTTCAAAAACCATTTGAGCAAAAGTTTCTCCAGTACTGAGTTTTACATCTTCGCTTCCTGAGTTAAATCCTAGCAAGGTTAATGTTCCGTCAAAGCCTGAATCAATTTTCCCAAAACTACAAACAATTCCTTTTCGAGCCCAACTGGTTCTTAGCCATAATTGTGCACATATATTAGGTCCGCATGCTATGCGTTCTTTTGTAGAAACTGCAAATCTTTTACCAGGTGGAATAGTTAACTCTCCCTTTGAGGTGGCTTGAGTATTAGGTATTTCGATTTCCTCTATAGTCAAATCATAACCATTTGGCGTCAGATTCTCGCTATTGAATGGTTCAATTTCCAATTCACCAACATCTAGTGCAGAAAGTATGGTTTCATCAGATAAAACGGTCATTTTTATTCTCTTATTTGTGAAAGAATTTTTTCGGCAACATCAGCTCTAACTGTTCCAGAACGTTTTAGCATTTCTGCCACTTTATCAATTTCTTCATTTTTGGCACCAGCTTGTACTGCTAGATTTCTAGCATGAAGTCCCATGTGTCCTCTTTGAATACCTTCTGAAGCTAAGGCTCTTAGGGCGCCTAAATTTTGGCACAATCCTACTGCACAAATAACTTGAGATAATTCGGAAGCCCCTCCTGGGATCTTAACATCTAATATTTTTACACAGGCTTTTGCAGTTGGATGTGTAGCCGTGGCTCCACCAACTAAACCTACTGCCATTGGAATTTCTATAGTTCCTTCAAGGTTACCATCTTTAGTTTTCTTCCAATTAGTAAATGAGTCATGTCCTTCTTTCCATTGTCCATATGTATGAGCTCCAGATTCGATAGCTCGCCAATCATTTCCAGTGGCTATTACCACAGGATCAATTCCATTCATTATTCCTTTATTATGTGTTGCAACTCTGAAAGGGTCTGCACAAGCAAACGCAAATGCTTCAATTATACCATCTACTACTTCTTCTCCTCCAAGAAATTCAGCAGGCCAAACAGCCTTTGCTCTAGTTTTCCTGTAAATTGCTAAGTTTGAAATGATTCTTAGGTAAACTCTTCCTCCAGTTATAGTTTCTAATCTTGGAGCTACAGCTTCAGCCATGGTGTTAACAGCGTTAGCCCCCATAGCATCACGACAGTCTACCAGAAGGTGGGTGATTACCATTGGTCCTGTATCCGAATCTAGAACTCTGACTTCTATGCCCTTGCATCCACCACCAAATTTAACTAAGATTGGATCTTGTTCATTTGCTAAATCAATAATTTCATCTCTTTTAGCATTTATTTTTTCTTTGGCAGCGAAGGGATCATCTAGATTTACTAATTGTATTTGTCCAATCATAACTGGTTCATCAGAATCGGCTTCGATTCCTCCAGTATTTCTTGTACCCTTAGCCATATGTGTAGCGGCAGCAACAACAGACGGTTCTTCAACTGCCATTGGAACCATATATTCTTTTTTATTTACCATAAAATTAGCCGCAATCCCAAGAGGTAAGGGGAATGTTCCAACAACATTCTCTATCATTCTATTTGCCGTTTCTTCACCTAATGCGCCGTAGCCCCCTATTGCAGCAGTTTCTTCATCCGAAAGGTTAGCAAAATTCTTAACATATTCCAATCTTTCAGATGGTTTTTTCTTGTAAAAGCCAGGTACTTCTGAACTCGAAGTCATAAATGGCTAAGCAAGTATTCCTTAAAGATAGTTGTGCGATTAAAGTGGTGAATCTCCAAGGGTTCCACAGTATGGACACATGATTTCTTTACTGGTTCCCATAACATCGTCTTCATCTACTTCAAATTCTTTCATACACCCTTTATCACATAAAAATAATAGTTGTCTGGAAAATTGGCTTCCTGAAACAACGCTAAATGCGTTTTCTTCTTCATCTGCGTCTAAGTTTCTATTTTCCTCACCTGGAGTATTTACAGGAATCAGAATAGGCCCATCAGGAATAATTTCTTCTTTATTTCCTCTAATTAGATATGATGTTCCGTATATGGCGATTGAACATAAAACAACGCCGATAGCAATCTCTTCTAAATAATAATCATTTGTTTTCGTTTCAGCTTCAAATACTTCATTTACTTCAGCTTCAATAATAATTCTGATATGTTCATCCTTCATATTAGGATTGGAATATCCCATTCTATCTACAGAAACTATTCTGTAATAATGAAATCCACTAGTCAAGTTTGTTAATTTATAATTCAAAGTATTTGTGTTATTTGTGTACACTGTACCGAGAGCTTCCCATGGCATACTGAAATTATCTTTACTTTCTATTGTGAAACTGGTTGCATCAGTCGGTCGCTCCCAAGTAATTGTGACATTATTTCGTTCTTCTATGGCATATTCTATAGTTTGGACTGCTTCAGGGGGAGTTTCATCGATTGTAGTTTCTAAATCAAATGCTTTGTAAATTAAATTTATAGTTGAATTTTTAGGAGGTTGATAACCATCTTGCCCATCTCCAAGAATTACCTCACCTTCGTCATAATCGACCCAATATTGATTTGCTTTCATCGCACTTAAGTCAATACCAGTATATTCTTCAAGTGTTTTTTCGAATATACCGTCGCCATCTTCGTCTACAGTTATTTCAATATTGCGAATTTTACCAATCATAATTGGTTTAAGAGGTAAAACATCCAGTTCTATTTTTTCAGTATAATTCGCGTTAATGAAAAGCGTATATTGATAAGGATCCCTTGAATATTCATTTCCAGCTAAATCAATAGGTTTTGCTCTGAAATAGTAAGTATATCCATCAATTAAGGGGCTAACTAATATTTCATCATTAACCCATCCAGATTCTATAGGTATCCAATTTAGTACGTCCTCAGTTCCTTCTGAGAGTCTTGCATATTCTAGTTCTATATTGCTTAAATTTTCACTTGTGGATTTAATACTTATAATCAGTTCACTCGAACCAGTTAATTTCTCCACAGAATTTAATATAAGTTGAGGTTTCATTCTATCGAATGTTATTATTACATCACTAATTTCTTTGAGTTCTATATTTCCTGCGTAATCGACAGTCCTTGAACGAATTTCATATTGGGCATCCCCTTCTGGTGAGAACCAATATTCTCCAGGTGAGGTAAATGCTCCAAAGTCATTCCAAGTATCATTCCCTATAATTTTGTACTCAATTAGATAGGCTTGTATGTCAATAGTATCATTCGCTTTCCATTGAAGAGTCACTCCATCTAAGTTAGTGTATTCTAAATTTCCTTCGACTATCCAAAGAGTTGACTTAGGTAGTTCTAAATCAATTCTCATTTCAGTATCATAAGTTCCTTTGTATTCTATATTTCCATTGGTGTCTATTGCAATTGATTTGAATCTATAGGTAAGGCCTCCTTCACCAGTGAAATTTAGAGATTCATTTTCATAAAATCCTAGTAAAGTCCAATCTCCTAAATTGCTACCATCTTTTTCCAAATAATAGATGTAGTATCCCTCTAAATCATCAAAGTCAGAAATACTTCTCCATTTTACTTCAAAAGTTGAACTATTACGGTAAAATCCTTCTTCTAATACTCTAGAGGTAGGGGCAGTGGCATCTAAGTACAGTGGAATGTTATTTGTTTGTGTTTTGTATTTCCATAGGTTTGCTTGTGGAAATGTCATCATAATTTCTTGATCGAACCATTGGGTGTTTGTAGGATTAGATACAATGCTAGCAATTACGTTGGATCCTTCATTTAGATAGTTTATGTAAACTTGATATTCTTCATTCCAATATTCTGCACCATGACCATTTCCTCCATCTATATCTCCAAAGACGTAAATTCCATTAATGTAATGATCTCCATAATTATTAGTTGCAACGTTAATAGTCATAAACCCTCCTTCGTAGAGTTCCATGTCAGGAATATTCACTATATGTCTGAAATAACCATAATTGTTTCCATCCCAAAAAGTATTGTAGTCTATTCCACCTAAATCATCGTCACCAAAAGGAGTATTGCCATCTTTCCATGCCGAATCATTAAAATTTAGTTTTGTCCAATTAGTATCATCATATAATTCTTCATCTCCAGTAGAATTAATCCATCTCCAATCAACATTTCCGTATGTTCCTCTTTGCAACAATGCTTGTGTTTTTACGTTGCTATATTGACTTTCAGTTTTTATTGATAAATTGTAATATCCACTTTCGTATGAATCTGGTATAATTGCAGTTACAATAACTGTTTGGATTTCGTTTGGTTCAATAAGGAAATTATTTGGTGTAAATTGAACATTCCAGTTGTTGAACATGTCCTCATCAGTTGAAAGAGTTATGTTATCAATTAAATCTCCCGTATTCTCTATTTGGATTATTTTAGTTACGATTCTACTTTGATTTATAGTTAAAATATTTTCATCTAATGTAGTTTCTAAAGAGTATATAACAGCCGTTAAATTTAGGGTGTATTCGTTGTTAGTTAGATTTGAATCGGTACAATTACATGTAACTTTAACATTTAATTGATTAAGTCCAATTTTTTCAGGAGTCCATTCCAACCAGGAAAGGCCATATCCTTCTGCAGGGATAGTTTCATAAAAAATATTTTTTACTATAGTACCATTTGAAGTAATATTTAGTGTGAAATTTGTAGCACTAACGTTTCCTTTATTTCCACCATCAATTGCTACAGATACAGAGTCACCAAAGATGATTGATTCGTTTGTGGGATCAAAAACTTGGGCAGTCACTTGTAAATCAATCCATTGTCTATTGCTACTCCCCCACCCTCCAACATAATCACGAGCATATACAGCAAGTACATTTTCTCCTTGTTTGAATGAAGAAGGAGCTATTGTTCCTGCAGCATCATCATTCCAATACTCCTGTGCTCGACTATCTCCACCCCTATCATCATAAATCATATTTCCATTTAAGTAAGGTGTGCAAAAGTTTGCAACTGCTACATCAATTTCAGCAGAGGTTACGATTCCGTAAACTTGGAATTTGTGTCTTATGAGTATAATATCATCATTATAGGGAGAACTTCCCGAAGTATCCCATATTATATTCGGTTCAACACCACCAGATGACCGATCGCCAAAAGGTGCAGCACCTAAGGTCCAAGCTGAGTCATTGTAATTAGATTGAGACCAATTTGTTGGTGCTTCTGAATAATCATCAATTATTAAATATTTGTAAAAGGTAGCATTATCTCTACCGCTTTGAACTAATGTTTTACTTTCTGTACTATCTTTAGAATACAAAACTTCATCTATGTAAGGGTCAGTTTCTCCAGTCACAGTGGAGCTTGCAAGAATGACAGCTCCAATTAGGGCCACATGTAGAGCAAGAATCCCTAATTTATATCTCATTGGTTATACGATAATCATCCAGTATTTTAAAGTATAATATGCAGGAACCCCTTTTATTTCCCACTTTAGTAACGGCGTATTACTGTGTCATCCGGCGACGAAAATTCAGGCATAAGGGGTCGTATCGATCGTTTCTTTGATAAGAGGGCTAAAGAGCAACAAGATTTGATTAGCACTGCTCTTGGAGGCGAGGTTGTCGACGAGAAAGTTACTAAACCATCTAAATCGGCTCAAACTAAAAAAT
>DASCSW010000029.1:0-12376 GCA_034399455.1 Candidatus Poseidoniia archaeon | reverse complement strand
CTTTAGGTCCTATAGCTCCACCTAACCTCCATCCAGTCATTGCAAATTTCTTAGAAAAGGTGTACATTGTTAATGTTCTTTCATACATCCCAGGAAGACTAGCTATTGATTTTGGATTTCCTTCATATAAAGTGTCAAAATAGGCATCATCTGAGATTAAAAACATATTATTATCGATTACGAGTTTGGCTAAACGTTCTATTTCTTCATCTGGAGATGATGCCCCAGTTGGATTATTGTAATTATTGTAAAATATATGTTTTGCACCTTTTTCGATCCCTTCTTCTATTGCAGTGAAATCTAATCTAAGTCCATCATTAGTATTGATGTAACCATAGGGACATGCAATTCCTCCATAAAACTCAATTTGTGATTCGTAGATAGGGTATCCTGGATTTGGATACAGAACAACATCTCCTTTTTCCATCATTGCAGCAATGTATTTTCCAATACTTGGTTTACCACCTGGTTGTATTGATACATTGTTTATATCGTAGCTAAGTCCACGAGCATTACCAACATCCTTTGCCAATGCTTCTCTAAGTTCAGGTATTCCTGGGGCTGGACAATAGCCAGTCTTTCCTGCTTTAATTGCAGTCTTAGCAGCATTAACCACCGAATTAGGTGTTGGAAGATTAATATCACCTAAATGGAAAGGATAAATTTTGGTTCCTGTAGATGCTAGACTTGCAGCTTCAGCAGAAACTGCAAACGCAGTTTCACTGCCAAGCAAATCCATTCTTTTAGCGAATGTCATGAAGAATTGATAGAGGGCTAGTAAATATTATTATTTTTTTGCGTAATCTTTATACTTAACCATTAATGCGCAGGATAATGGCAAGTGAATGGAGAAGGCAATTAAACGGCTGGTTACAAGAGCATATGCTGGCAGTTAGTTCAGTTGGTATCATAAT
Source organism: Candidatus Poseidoniia archaeon (assembly GCA_034399455.1). Classification (GTDB taxonomy): domain Archaea; phylum Thermoplasmatota; class Poseidoniia; order MGIII; family CG-Epi1; genus CG-Epi1. Next base: position 11,462 of record DASCSW010000029.1, on the reverse strand, counting down.
TAGTACTTTCATGTTTTTGATAGGGACACTAGGGCAATGGTATGCTGAGGAAACTTGGGCTCCAGCTGCTATATTGGATTTTGTAGGAGCCTGGGCAATTTGGATTTTAATTGCAGGTGTTATAGCTTTAGGTTTCAGTTCCTATCATTTTTGGTTAGTAAGGCATTATATGTCAAGATTTGAAGAAATAATATCTACAAATTCAAAGAAAGAGTTTCAGAAAAACTGGACTGAGATTGAACAAATTGCAAGATATCAACTTCCTAAAGAATATAGGAAAAAGGTATCTGAAATCCGTGAAAAATTTGGTCTAAGGTAATTGAGAAATTTTATATAGAGTCTTTTTTCTTTGAAATGAGAGGTTAACAACCTCAGGTTCATAACCGATGAAATCCAAAGATAAAACTGCAGATGAAAAAGAAGTATTAGAGGGCGACGAAGTTGCAGACTTGACTCCAGAGGGGCAAATCGAGGCTTTGAAATTAGAGATAGAGAAGTATAATGAACAATTAATGAGGGTCGTTGCAGACTTTGATAACTTTAGAAAAAGAGTCGATAGAGATCGGGAACAACAAAGTTTGAGAATAAAAGGAGATATCATTTCTAAATTTCTTGATATAATTGATACGATTGATAAGGCTAAAGAATCAGAATATCCCGATTTAGAAAGTTCATTGGATGGAATTTCAGGAATACAAAAATTAGTTTTTACGTTTATGGAGTCTGTAAATATAGAAAAATTTGTTCCTGAAGGTGAACCATTTGATTTTAGATTTCATGAAGCATTGACTACTATAGAAAAAGAAGATATCGAATCAGATATGGTTGTTGATGTTATACAATCAGGTTACAAACTTGATGGTGAATTACTACGACCCGCTAAGGTAGTAGTATCGAAAAACAGTGAAAAAAAAGAAGGTGAGTAGAATGGCAAAAGAAGTAATAATTGGAATTGATTTGGGTACAACCAATTCAGAAGCAGCACACTTGGAAGGAGGAAGACCAGTAATCATTCCTTCAGCTGAGGGTTCAACATTTGGTGGAAAAATGTTTCCATCAGTAGTAGCATTTACGAAAGATGGTGAACGTATAGTTGGAGATCCTGCTAAAAGACAAGCAGTTTTGAATCCAGAAAATACGATTATGCATATTAAAAGAAAAATGGGAACCAAACATAGGGTTACTATCAAGAAGAAAAAGTATTCTCCAGAAGAAATATCAGCTATGATTTTGCAGAAAATCAAGACAGATGCCGAAGCTCATCTTGGAGTAGATATTGAAAAAGCAGTAATTACCGTTCCAGCATATTTTAATGATAACCAAAGACAGGCCACTATTGATGCAGGTAAAATTGCAGGTCTAAAAGTTGAGAGAATTATTAACGAACCCACAGCTGCCGCTTTGGCCTATGGTCTCGATAAAGAAGGAGAATATACTGCAGCAGTTTTAGATTTAGGCGGAGGAACTTTTGATGTTACTATAATGGAAATGGATAATGGCGTTTTTGAGGTAATTTCAACATCAGGAGATAATAACCTCGGTGGAACTGATATGGATGAAGCCCTCATTGATTATTTTGCAGATATTTTCAAAGAGGAAAATGGTATAGATCTTAGAGATGATCCTGCAGCTAAGCAACGTCTTAGAGACGCAGCAGAAAAAGCTAAAATTGAATTAAGTAATACATTGAAATCAACAATTAATTTACCATATATATGGTCTGATTCTAGTGGCCCAAAGCATTTGGAACATGATTTATCAAGAGCAAAATTAGAAGACATTGTTGGACCAGTTATCGCTAAGTGCGCGAAACCAATAAAAAAGGCATTTAAGGATGCAAAGATGAAGCCTGGTGGCGTTGACAAAGTAATACTTGTTGGAGGGCCAACACGTATGCCAGTCGTTCAAGAAGCATTTGAGAAATTTGTAGGCCGTAAATCAGAGAGAGGTGTAGATCCAATGCAGTGTGTTGCCATGGGTGCAGCTATTCAGGCAGGAGTTTTAGCAGGAGATGTGAAAGATGTTGTTCTTTTGGATGTAACTCCACTAACGCTAGGCATTGAAACTGAAGGTTCTGTTTTAACACCATTAATTGATAGAAACACGACAATTCCTACGAATAAATCTAAAACATTTTCAACTGCAGCAGATAATCAACCTGCTGTTGAAATTCACGTTTTACAGGGTGAGAGAACTATGGCTGCAGATAATGATACATTAGGTAGATTTCAATTATTAGGAATACCTCCTGCACCTAGAGGTGTACCTCAAATTGAAGTAAGTTTTGATATTGATCGTAATGGTGTAATGAATGTTACAGCAAAGGACAAGGGTACTGATAACGAACAGCGTATAGAAATCACATCTAAATCTAATCTTAGTGATGAAGAAATCGAAGAGAAGATTAAAGAGGCTGAAAAGCATGCCGATGAAGATAAAGACACTCGAGAATTAATTGAAACTCGTAATCAAGCCGAGTCTTTCATTTATGCTACAGATAAAGCTATCAAAGATTTAGGCGATAAGGTAGATGAAGAAACTAAATCCAAAGTTGAAGAATCTAAAGAAAAATTAGAGGCTGCAATGAAAGAAGATGATCTCGATAAAATGAAGAAAGCTTTAGAAGAGTTTATGGAGGCTTCACAAGCAATAGGTCAAATGGCATATCAGCAAGCGGCAGAAGAACAATCAGAGAATCAACCCGAAGGAGCTTCTTCAGAATCTGTCGACGAGGATAATGTAGTCGATGTAGACTATGAAGAAGTCGAAGAAGAAAAGTAGACAAGTATAAAACGCCCTTTTGTTATGATTGAATAATGGCTGATAAGGTATCCTTTACAGATTTTGGAACCAAAAAGAAAATCCGTAAGGTTAAGCGTAAACGTTCTAGTAAACCCCAGTCAGATTCTTCTAACTTACTTGATGAAGTTTCGGAATCTAAGGAATTGATAGACGAAACTCTTGCACCTGCCTCTAATTTTTCGTTTCCTTTTATTGAATTTACAGTTTTACAATCTAAACCTTTTATACATAATACTTGGAATGAAATTGTTATAAATTTGAGCAATACAGGTAACGGCGTTGCTCGTAATACAACAATTTCTTTTGATAGGTTAAAAACAAGAGGCCAAACAATAATTGACACACTTGAAAAGGGAGATGATGAAAATCTTATAATTGAAGTTTTAGTCAATACTCAAGATAAAGAAATCACTCGTATGGACATATTTTATCATTCAGTTGAAGGAGATACCTTTTCTGCAGTAAGGAGAGACTGGTTCCCTAATGACTATGAGGATAAGAATATTTTTGAGAACGAAGTCCCACCAGGCGAAGAAGAAAATGCATCAAAATATTCACATAGAGAAGTATTTTCAGGAGAATTGCATGTTGTTTGCAGTAAATGTGGTACCCGTGTTCCTTCTAATTTTCGTATTTGTGGTAAATGTGGTTCTAGGCTTCAAAAGAGAATAGATAGGCGTGGTGACTGGGGTAGTAATCTTAATGAAACTACTGCAACAAAGGACGATCGTGAAATTTTCCTTGCAAAGTTACGTAAGCTTGGTGAATTAAAGGACAAAGGACTTCTTAGTGAAGAAGAATTCCAGGCAGCTAAGGCTAGTCTTTTAACCTAATTTTAGACAGATTCAGCTTCAAGGACATCATCATCAAAATCACCATCTGAAACCGGTCCTTTTTTTACTGAATCAGCTACTTTGTTATTCAGGAAGAATATGAATATAGTCAGAATAATTGCCCATTGAACAACCATAGTTATAATCGTGAATAAGCCTAGTCCCATTCCTTCAATTGGTGAATGGCTTTGATCTTGTAATTTTTCATATATGAAGAATCCAAATACAGCTGTGAATTCAAGTGGAAATACGTATTTGATAATATATTCCCACCATTTGCCAATTTGAACATCAGCATATTTTGTATTAATCAAATTCTTTCTAAAGTCACTAACTCCAAATCTCATCACTACTATAGCAACCATCAGTCCAGAAACAATTAATCCAGTACCCCAAACAAAGTCTTGGTTGTCTAAGAACTCTAAACTTATTGCCGAAGGGATTCCAGCTAATGCGACAGCTACTGCGATATATCTTACAGCTTCTTTTCTTTCCCAACCCATATCTACAAAATTAACGACACAACCCTGTAAAGTCGAAACCATAGAAGTTAGTGCTGCAAAAGACATAGCTAAGAAGAATATACTTCCTACAACCCATCCTGCAGTTCCCATTGAAGCAAATAGTGCTGTTAAGTGTATGAAAGTTAATCCAGAAGATCCAGATTCAACAGCTTCTAAACCCTCTGCAGTTGAGTCTGATAATGCAAAAACTGTGCTGAGAACTGCAACACCAGCAATTAATGAAACAGAATTATTTCCTAATCCAGTTAGAAAAGCATTGAGCCCTATATCCTCTTTTTTCCTCATGGCAACAGCATAAGTTATAGCCATTCCAAATCCTGCTGAAGTGGACCAGGCAGATTGAGTTAATGCCCGAATCCAAGTTTCTCCTTTGAATAGATATTCAGCCTGAGGTATGAAAAGGAATTTTAATCCCATTACAGCTCCCGAGAAGTTCAAAAAGAAGGGATAAACCATAGCTATTACAAGGAAGGCTACTAGACACGGAATCAAAATTTTATTTGCTTTTTCAATTCCACTTATGCCATTGTATACGATAAAGGCAGAGAATCCAACTGCTATTAATTGAAAGAAGATAACTTCACCAGGTGAACTTATGAAATTATCCCATAAAGCCTGTGTTTGTGCGGTATCTTCAGCAGCATTCATTTCTCCTGAAATAGCAATCCAGAAGTATCTGATTGTCCAACCCATAACTACAGCATAGTAGAATCCTACAGCAGTTCCAACCCACATCATCCATATTCCAAGCCAAGTAAAATTACGACCAGCCATATCTCTCATGGCACCTACAGTTCCAAGTCTCGTTTTCTTACCAATAGCAAATTCCGCCATTAATAAGGGAATAGACCAAGCGAATAGGAAGATTAACCATCCAATCATGAAAGCTCCACCTCCATTTGCGGCAGCTTCACGAGGAAATCTCCAAATGTTTCCAGTTCCTACTGCGGCACCAACGGTCGTTAGAATCAATCCTAATCTAGATGAGAATTCTTCTGGTGGTTGTTCGTCAGCCATGTTTTTAACTTTCCTTTGGTATTGCGGCTATAGATTTTGGTGTTACTTTTTTGATATTTCCTTTATCCGGCGGTTTAGCAGGAGGTTTTGTCTTCTTTTTAGGTGTCTTATTTACTAATTCATCACCTTCGTTTTTTCTTCTTTCAGCTTCAGTTGCGATACCTACAGTCTTGTAAAGACCACCCCAAACAACGCCATACATTAGCCCCATCATAATTGCCATTGCAAAGAAATCTACAATTGGATTTCCAAAACCAACAATGTCATCAACAAAAATTTCGACAGGTTCAGAAGCTCCATAACCAGTTGTTATGTATCCTCCAAAATTATTATCAGCCAATCTTGAATCTTGTGCCACAGCATAGAATTGAACATTCATTGAATCTTCAGTTTCGGGAATATATGCTTTGTAAACAGAGTTCCTTACAGGAATTGTAAAATCAGCATTATAATCTGAGTAATCTTTGATGTCACAATTTTCAATACATCTCATAGGTAAATCTTTCCATTCACCTTCTAACATCATCTCAGTTCGGTATTTTAGAATGAGTGAATCCTTTTTCATAAATTGAGCATTTTCAGCTAAAACTTTTACAGGAAATCTATCATTTGCATAGTATTCTTCAAAGTCAACATCACTATCAGATTGGAATCCAACTTTTTCGCCACTGGAAGATAGAATACTCAAGTGAGGCATCATAGTTTCACCAGGAGATCTTATTCCTGTACCGCTAAGATCACCATAGTCTGGGAACATTTGTCCGATTCTTGCTTCAGGTGATTCATCTAAGAAATGAATGTTAGTTAAGACATGCATTCGGACCGTTGGACGGATTAATCTAGAGTCAGCATGAAAACCACCTTCTAATCCACCTTGATTACCTGCATTTAATTCAACAGTATAGGAGAAAGACCCTTGCATTCCATATAGATAATCATTGATGTCACCAGAAACTTTGTATCCGCCTTCATCTTTCCAATTTCCATATCCAGTTACGTTCATCAATGGTTTAACTTGATTTTCCATAAACAATTCATGAGGTGGGTCTTGGTCCTTGTATCCCCATGGCCAAATGTATAAGTTTGAATAGGCGTGGTAAGAAATAGAATTCATGAAATTGTGTTTCATATCGTGAGCTTCAGTTCTGTAATTTCGGATAGTCTTACCATCATCATTCATTACGAACATGTCAGGCCAGTTGTTTCTAATGATGTCATTTTGGTAATCTTCTAAGTATTTGTCTTGAGGATAGTCTTCATAGATATCTAATCTCCAGGTTAGATATTCAATTACTTGAGTTTCAGGTTCTGAAAAACCACCTTCTTTGTCCTCATCAATCTTTCCATCACCATCATCATCAGTGTGCTGAGCATCAGGGGGATCCTCATCAACACCAGTTTGTGTGTTTTGCTCCCCAAATTCTAAACCAACTTCACAGTTTAGCCCACAATCACCATCATTGTCCACTTGATCCCGAGGCCCATGGTAAACATCTGAACAAATATTATCATCATCTACTGTAAATTCAGGTTCTAAATCATCTCCAATTAAAGCAGTAAATTGTGTATTATGTCCCCACTCAAATGGATAGTTACGGTTAATATCAACACCATCACAAGCCCCTCCATATCTATCATCTTGATCATTGTCCCGCATATTTTTTCTCCAGAATCTGCTTGGATCTTCTCTATCATACATGTATCCATCTGGGTTTAGTATAGGGACAACCCAAGTTTCTCTGTTATTAACTAGGTAAGTTACTCTAGCTTCACTAGGGTCTTCATCAATTCCTTCATCAATAATTCCATCTCCATCATTGTCAATACCATCGAATAAAGCTCTACCATATTCATCTACTCGGCCACCTTGTTCTCCATCTCCATCATTATCAATTCCATCAATCATATCTTCATTGATGAGGCCGTCACCATCATTGTCTGTTGGTTCCATTCCATAAAAGTGTGTTAAATAATAAATAAAATACAATGGAGTCACTACGCTCATCCATTCACGTGCATGGTGATTTCCAACTATGAACAGGGTTTCTTCATCAGGGTCATCATAATAATCAGGCTCATTAGCTACATTATCGGATATTTTCACACCATATATTTGATTTCCTTGCCATGTTTGTCCTGCCGGAATTATATCAGTTAAAGTGTAAATTTCAACAATTTCAGGATAATCATTTGCAAATTTCTGTAATTCTGAAACTACTTCGTAGTATTCATGGTAATCGTCGAATAGAACATCAAAAGGAAATGTATTTGTTCTATTTAGTGTATCATTCTCATGTCCATCAAAGCCACCTGGAGTGTTGTTTATCCTCGTAAAATCTGGATTTTCTAAAGAGCCAGTACCCATTGTAGTCACAGTCAGCATGAGCGCCATGACAATCGATGAGATTCGATTCATGCTTTAGTATGAAAGCCTTGCGTTATAAGATTTTATCATGCATATCTTCATTAATATTGGCCAATAATAACAAATGATGCTTAAGTGTAAAGATTGCCCACATTGGTATGGAGGAGAGGATTTTGGTTATGGTAGTTGCAGGCTTAAGCTTCAGAGAGGGAAAAAGAAATTTTTGACATTTGGTCAGCAAGATTGTGATGAGGGATTAGATAATGATTGATGTTCGAGAATTGAAAGAATCTGATCTTGAATTTGCAAAATCTTTGACAGATGCTGAAGAATGGGGTAATTCAATGGAAGATTGGCAAAGGCTTCTACGCGTTAGTGTTCCGTTAGTAGCATGTGAAGGTAAAGAACTTCTTGGTGTTACAACCGCTTTTGACTATGGCCGTTTGGGAATGATTGGCAATGTCGTTGTTTCTTCAAACAGTCGTGGTAAAGGAGTTGGTCAGGCCTTGCTAAAAGAAGCTATGAAAAGGTTAGAATCTTGCAAATCTGTTCGTGTTCACTCGAAAATGGATGTAGTTTCTTTCTACAAAGATTTGGGTTTCATGGCAGAGGGCATGTCTACAGTTTTTCGTTTAGATGCCGGCATGAAATCATTTCAACCATTTGTGATTGATTCTGATGCAAACATTGTTTCCGCAGAAGGATATTGGGATGATATTGTTGCTATGGATAAACGACAGTTTGGGGCTGATCGTTCAAAACTTTTGAAAGAATTCAATGACTATATTCCGCAATGTTCATTCGTAGCTTTAGGAGAGGACGGATCTGTGAAGGGTTTTATCATGGCTAAAGGAGAGGATGATTGGTATGAAATTGGGCCTTGGATAGTTGAGCCAGGTTGTAAAAATTGGCAAGGTTTATTGCAAGCTTCAGTTCAAGCCATACCACCTAATTGTAATGTGGAAGTTTTCGTTCCAGCTCCTAATTTTAGAGTTACAAGTTTACTTGATTCAATGGGGTACAATGCACAATCATACTGTATGTCAATGTATTATGGAGATGATTGGCCAGATGAAGGTAATATTTGTGCTAGAGGGGGAGGAGACAAAGGTTGAGATTCTATAACACAGCTACTGGAAAGAAGGAAGATTTTGTTTCAGCTTCAAAAAATTTAGGTTTGTACATTTGTGGTCCAACAGTTTATTCAGATACACATCTTGGACATGCAAAATCCTATGTTTCCTTTGATGTTTTGAAAAGATGGCTCGGTTATCGAGGTTATGAGGTAAGACATATTCAAAATTTTACAGATGTTTCAGATGAAACTGCCATTGGAGCTTCTAAGGAAGAGATTAATGAATTAGAATTTACACGGAAGTATGAAGATGAGTTTTTGGAAAAAATGAAGTTACTTTCCAATACACCTGCAACAAAATATACGCGAGCTTCAGATTTTGTTAAACAAATAGCAGAAGAAACTAAGAAATTATTGGATGCAGGAGAAGCCTATCAAACTGATGATGGTATTTTTTTAAGAATAAAGCAAGAAGAACATGGGAAATTATTAGGCGTTAATTTGGAAGAATCATTAGCTGAAGGAACATCCGAAGTTGATTCAGGACCTAAGGAAAGCCCCCACGATACGTTGCTTTGGGGTCCTCCATTAGGTGGAGGTAAAATTTGGGAATTCGAGGGTTTACCAGCTGGAAGGCCAGGTTGGCATTTAGAATGTACATTAATGTCATCATCAGAATTAGATTTGCCAATTGACATTCATTGGGGTGGAATAGATCTCATATATCCTCACCATGAAACAGAGATAATTCTTGCTGAAAAAGTAGGCTTAGGTAATTATTGTGATTTTTGGATGCACAATGGTTTGATGGAAGATGCGGAAGGCAAATTGTCTAAATCAAGAGGAGAAAGAATAACCTTGGAGGAAGTTTTCGAGGATTGTCCACCGGCTGCGCTTAGATTTTATTTGTTGAGTCATCATTATCGTGAGTTTACTCCATATTCACCGGATAGTTTACTTGCAGCATGTCAGGAAGGTGAACGTCTTGGAGTCAATGCAGTTGATTGTATGATTGTAGATCCTACAGACCCGCGAGATGATGAAGAAACTGCACCTTTGGTTTCTAGGTTTGAACAAGCACTAGATGATGATCTTGATACTCCTAAAGCATTGGATGTATTGCGAGAATTAGATGTGATTGCAGGGAATAGGTTGAAGAGTGAAGGTAATATTGCTCCGATATCAGGTATGTATAGTATCTTTCAGTGTGTTTTGGGTGTTTTTTCTTAGTTGCTAAATCCCTCTAGAATGGCATCTGTTACCTCACAGTCTGGCAATTCTTTCTCTACCAACCACCCATACCATTCGATTGATATTTTACCTCCCTTTTCAGTTTTTTTGGCTTTGAGAATTCTATCTTTCACAATAATTTTCCCATCTAGCAAGACTCCATCCTTTCCAAAGGCAAATGGGCGTGGATATCCAAGATATATCATACTCAAAATAAATAGGCTTAGAGACAGAGTCAAATCTAAATTTTGGACATAATCTAGTGTAATAATGAAAATCATAGTACATGGAATTAGCGTTCCATTGATCCCTTTTCGTTCCATTTCTTTCCAGAAATCTAGTGTTATTACTTTGCTTCCTCTTTCAGGTTTTCTAAATAAAATAATTACATCATACAGTAAAACAATAAGCAATATTATTTTTGCATAGAAAAGAAGTTCATCCATTTATTACCTCTGAAATTAGTTTCCAAACATCGCCAAATATTTCTTCAGGTTTTCTTGTAGCATCTAGGATTCTAACTACAGGATCATCCTTCAAATTAAGATAAGCAGCTCTAACTTTTTCTAAATGTTCCTCTTTTTCAAATTCATCAGCTTCACTGTGGCCTCGCACTCTCTCTAAAGCAGTAGAAACAGGTAAATCAAAAATGAGTACTATATCTGGAGTTGGGGCAAATTCATGCTTATTTCTTACATGTTCAACATCTAAACCACCAGCCACTTGGTATGCCATTGATGAGTAGTAGTATCTATCCATAAGAACTACAGTTCCTTCATCTAATGCAGGTTGTATTTTCTCATCAACATGTTGTTTTCGGTCTAAAATAAAAAATTCTAATATTTCTTCGTTAGTAGCTTTTATTTTTCCATGTAAAACATCCCATAGTTTTTGACCATGAGGTTCGCTGGTTGGTTCCTTTAGGATTACAGTTTTTTCTCCCATTTCCTCTAGTTTTTCTTGTAATAATTTTGTTTGTGTGGATTTTCCACAACCATCAATTCCTTCCAGATTTATAAGCACTTGAATCATAGAGGAAGGGTCTTAATTAGAGGATTTGTTGAAATTATTTATTCTGAATATGCATTTCTAACGGCTTCTTTTGGTTCGTTCTTCAATCAATTCAGGATTCATATTAGGTCTGCAATACCAGGTCAAATGTGTTTCATCGCCTTCAGGAAATCTATCAATGAAAAAATTCCCTCTCCCGTATTTTTCTTCGCCAATATTTTGAATTGCTTTTTTCATAATTCTACTAATTTTAAGATCCCTAACTACGTTTTTATCTTTCCAAATAATAGCAGGAATGTTTTGATTATTATCAATGATAATATAATTCTCAGTTTCTTCATAAATTACTGCATTTTCTGAGATATTATCCAAGTCCATGATAGTCCAGTAAACATCCACTTATTAGTTTACCATTAAAGCTAACACTCATCGTCAGAACGGGCTTCATGTTTCTCATATTACTATACACGACCACTGATTACCCTAATAGCTACGTGGTATTAACCCACCAAAGAACAAAACAACCACAGTATTAAATTAAACAAAGGCGTCAGGGGAGAGTATGGATATGTTTAATATGAGAATCAGCAATTTCGAAAGAGAGG
>DASCSW010000028.1:0-12493 GCA_034399455.1 Candidatus Poseidoniia archaeon | reverse complement strand
AGGTTGAAGTTCCTGTGGCTGAAGAAGATAAAGAAGAGGAAGAATCCTCAGAAGAAGAGAAAGAAGTAAAGGAAGAATCATCAGTAGAAAAACCTAAAGAAAAAGAATCTAAAAAGAAAGATAAAGGTGAAGAAAAATGAGTTTAAAGAAGCCTTCCGAAATCAGAGAAATGCAACCTGAAGAAAGGGATTCTAGACTTCATGAACTACGCTCTGAATTAATGAATGAAAGAGGTGTGGCCTCTATGGGTGGGCAACCTACTTCTCCAGGAAGAATGAGAGCTTTAAAGAAACAAATTGCAAGATTAACAACAATTATGCGTGAAATCGAATTGGAGGCTAAAAATAATGGTTGAAATTGATCCCTTAACTGGCCTGCCTAAAGAATTACTCGCAATGGAAGAAATTGTACGTGAGCAACAATCAATCAAAGTGCACGTTGAAAAACGTAGATATGGAAAATTAGTTACAGTAATCGACGGTATTGGAAAAGCTATCGATATCTCTGATTTGGCTAAACAATTAAAGACAAAATGTGCAACAGGTGGAACTTCAAAAGGTGGATTAATTGAACTTCAAGGAGACCACACAAGAAAGGTTAACGAAGTTTTGTCAGATATGGGTTTCCCTGTGGAGGTCGAATAATGGATGGTAGATCTGAATTCATTGGAGAATCTGTTACCGTTTCACATCACTGTGACCCTAGTTTATGCGGAGTTTCAGGTATGATTGTCAATGAAACTCGTGAAACTATAATTATAGAATCAAATGGTTCTAAAAAAACAGTTAGCAAAAGACCTGCGCGATTTATGTTTGAAAGTGGCGAAATTATTGGCTCAAAAATTGCATATCGACCACAAGATAGAATAAAGAAGGTGAAAGCATGAGTAAAGAAGGACCGCGCGATATTGGCGTAGATGTAGAAAAGCCTGCAAATCCTTGGGATGGAGATCCAAATGATCCCTTTTATGGTCGTTTACCAGTTAGAGGACAAATTTTACGTGGAACGGTATTGAAAGCAAAAGCTCAAAGAACTGTTGTTGTTCAAATCGACAAAATGAAATATGATTCTAAATACGAAAGATATGCTCGAAGTTCATCTAAAATAAATGCCCACAGCCCTGCAAGTGTTGGGGCGGCTGAAGGTGATCTCGTTACACTAATGGAATGTAGACCATTATCTAAGACAAAATCATTTGTTGTCATAGAAAGGAGGGATGCATGAGAGCTATTGCAGGAAGACAAATGAGAGGTCTGCCCCAGGGAGCAAGACTTGATTGCGTCGACAATAGTGGTGCAAAAACAGTCGAAATTGTTACTGTTCTTAATTACAAAGGAGTTCATCGTAGATCTCCTGCTGCAGGAGTTGGCGACATGGTCGTTGCTTCAGTTAAAAAAGGAAAACCCGAAATGCGAAGGCAATTAGTTCGTGCAGTAATAGTAAGATGCAGAAGACCTTATCGTAGAGCTGATGGAAGTATGGTTCAGTTTGAAGATAATGCTGCAGTATTGACTAATGAACAAGGTGAAACAAAGGGATCTGGAATCAAAGGTCCGGTATCAAGAGAAGCTGCAGAGAGATGGCCACGTATTGCTGCTGCCGCAACAACAATTGTATGATAATATGAGTTCAAAACAACCAAGAAAACAGAGACTTGCCCGGTATACGGCCCCTTATCACCGTAGACATCGTGAGATGGCTGCTCCGATAGATAGAGGACTTAGAGAGAGGCAAATGGCTCGAGGGTTCATGTACCCAAGATCTATGTCTGTTAGAAAAGGTGACCGAGTTATGGTTGTAAGAGGAGAGGGAAAATCCAAATCTGCAACAAGAATAGCTAAAGTTGATAGAAAAGGGCGTAAAATATACGTTGAAGGATTTACTTATTTCAAATCTGACGGTACTGAGCTTCAGAGGCCAATTGATGCATCTAATGTTGTCATCATTAATCCTGATTGGTCAGATATGCGAAGAAGGAAATTATTGACTAGGGTAAATGAATCTGTTGAATGGACAGATGAAGTGATTTCGGAATTTGAAGCTGTCGAAGATGAATATGAAGCTGAGACATTAGGGCCTATAGAAGAGGAAAGTGAAGAAGAAGAAAATTCTGAAGATAAGGCAGAAAATGACGAATCTGAAGAGGTTAACTATGATAAAATGACTGTTCCTGAATTAAAAGCTGTTTTGAAAGAAAAAGGATTGCCTGTTGGGGGCAAAAAAGCAGAGCTTATTGATAGGCTCAAAGGAGGTTCTGAATGAGTAGTGATCACTTGAAGCGCTTAGTTGCACCACGTTCTTGGAATATTTCTAGGAAAGAAAATGTTTGGACTACACGTCCTATGCCTGGTAAACACTCATTAGAAGGAGCTGTACCTATTTCTACAATTTTAAGAGATTACCTAAAAGTTTGTGACAACAATCGTGAAGCTAAAATTATTCTGCATGCTGGAGAAGTGTTGATTGATCAACGAATCGTAAGAAAACCAAAGACTGCTGTAGGATTAATGGATTTAATTTCCTTGCCTAAAATGAAAAAACATTTCAGAGCAATGATTGATAACCATGGAAGAATTGAATTTGTTGAAGTAAAACCTGCAGAAGCCAAATGGAAACTTGTCCGTGTAGAAAATAAACGTGTTATCAAAGGGGGGAAAACTCAATTAAATTTACATGACGGTACAAACATTTTATCTGATAAAAAAGTGAAAACTGGAGATGTTTTACAAATTACTTTACCAGATATGAAGATAAAAACAATATTAGAATTTAAGAAAGGAGCTCAGGCCCTTATTACCGGTGGGTCTCATGTTGGTTCTATTTCAAAAATTAAAGGCATGGAAATTACACGTAGCACAAAACCAAATCTAGTTATGTATGATGAATTCCAAACCATAAAAACATACTCATTTGTCGTTGGAGAAAAAAAAGCAATGGTATCTCTTCCGGAGGTTAAAATATGAATCCGATGAGAGAACTAAGAATAGCTAAAGTTGTTCTAAATATTGGTGTTGGAGAAGCTGGTGAGAGATTGGCAAAAGCTGAAAGTGTATTAGAAAAATTAAGTGGATCTAAACCTACAAGAACTTTATCAAAATCCACTAACCGTGATTTGGGTATCAGACTTGGCATGCCTATTGGGTGTAAAGTTACACTACGGGGTGGTGCTGCAGAAAAAATTATAAAAGATTCACTGTGGGTTAGAGAAAACAGATTACCAAATTATTGTTTCTCTAAAACTGGTGGTTTGAGTTTTGGAATCCCTGATTACACAGGATACAAAAATGAAAGTTATGATCCTGATATTGGAATATTTGGTCTTGATGTTGCTATTGCTTTTGAAAGACCGGGTTTTAGAGTATCAAGAAGAAAAATTAAGAGTAAAAGAGTTGGCAAGAACCACAGAATTAATGCGGATGAATGCCAAGAATTCATGAAGAAAAAATTCGCTCTGGAGGTTTTCAAAGTATGAATATTGATGACGTAAAAATAAAAGAACGTGAAGTCTATCGTGGACGTATCGAAGGATGTGTTTTATGTGATAGAAAACGCGGACTTGTAAGACGTTATGGGCTGAACTTGTGTAGACAATGTTTCAGAGATAAAGCCACAGAGCTAGGATTCAAAAAATACGATTGAGGTAAGAAAATATGAGACACGATTCACTATCAGATGCACTTGTTCTTATCAAAAACGCCGACCACGTTGGAAAAGAAAGTGCTGTAGTTCCTGCATCTCGCTTAATTGGTGATGTTTTAAAACTATTAACTGAAAAAGGTTATTTGAATAATTACGAATACAGGGAAAATGGACAAGGTGGACAATTTGATATTTCACTAAATGGAAGAATCAATGGTTGTGGGGCAATCAAGCCTCGTTTCTCTGTAAAATTAAGAGATATGGAACGTCATGAAGCTCGTTACCTGCCAGCTAAAGATTTCGGATTATTAATTCTTACTACCCCCTATGGTGTAATGAATAATGATCAAGCCAAAGAGGCGTTAACAGGAGGAAAGCTACTAGCTTACGTTTACTAATGTTAATCAAAGAATTAGTTCATAACGTAAATATACCTGAAGGTGTCTCTATAGACAGTAGTAGTTCAAATGTAAAAGTTACAGGACCAAGAGGTGAACTTTCAAGAAACTTTGAACATACTGCAATAAAATTAGAGCAGGCTGATAACAAACTAAAAATTATAGGAAATAATCTAAGAAAGAAAGAAAAGGCATTGATTGGAACTTGGAATGCTCATCTGTCAAATATGGTGAAAGGTGTAAACCAAGGTTTCCTTTATGAAATGAAAATTATTTTTGCTCATTTCCCTATGAAAGTTGTTGTTAAAGGGAATATTGTATCTATTAATAATTTCTTAGGTGAAAAAGCCAGCCGTAGTTCAGCAATTGTTGGTGACGTAAAAGTCAACGTGAAAGGCGATGCTATAACTATAGAAGGTAATAATGTTGAAGAAGTTGGTCAAACTGCAGGAAATTTAGAGAAAGCTACTATCGTTAAAGGTAGGGATACTCGTGTTTTCCAAGATGGAATTTATGTAATTTCGAAGGGGGTTGCTCAATGAGTGATGAGGAATACAAACCTAGGCAAAAGCCAGTTTTAGATTCTGATACGAAAGCTGCTCTTTCAAAACGCAACAGGATGTCCAATAAACGCCCTAAATTTAAGAGACAAAATTGGTTCCGTTACAAGCGTTTGGGAGACAAATGGAGAAGGCCGCGAGGTATTCACTCTAAAATGCGAAGACATTTCAAATATCGTTTAACTGTTGTTCAACCTGGATTTAGAGGGCCTGCTAGTGTAAGAGGATTACATCCTTCTGGATTTGAAGAAGTTAGAATTAATACCCCTAAAGAAGTGGATAATGTAGATCCTAAAACTCAAGCAATTCGCATTGCTAGGACTGTAGGGGATAAGAAACGAGAAGTCATTGTCAAGAAAGCTGATGAACTTGGAATTAGAGTTTTCAATAGGAGGGATTTATGAATCTTTCATATCAAAAACGTGTAGCTTCTAAGTTATTGAAATGTGGACTTCATCGTGTGTGGGTTGATGATCGGCCTGAAGTCCAAGAAAGAATTTCTGAAGCTGTGACTAGAGATGATGTTAGATTATTAATTGTACAACGTTTTATCCGAAAGCATCAGAAAAAAGGAATTTCAAGAGGAAGAGCAAAAGAAATGGCCATCCAACGTTCTAAAGGGCGTCGCCGTGGACAGGGTTCAAGAAAAGGTCATGGAGGGGCTAGAACTCCAAAGAAAGAAGCTTGGATGACAAGAATTAGAGCATTACGTAAAGAATTAATATCTTTGAGAACTGAGGGAGTTATTGATTCATCGCAATATCGCATATATTACCGTAGAGCAAAAGGTGGAGTTTATAATTCTCGAAATCACTTAAGATACAATATGGAAATTGATGGAGTAAAACTAGGAGGAAACAAATAATGCCAAAAGGTATGCAGTTTTCACGAAGAAGGCGCGGAATTACTAATTACCGCAAAAGATTAGCCTTGTTAAAATCTGGAATTCCTAGAGCTGTTGTTAGATTCAGCAACGCTAAAGTAACTGTTCAAATTATCGACTTTTCAAAAGAAGGTGATAAAGTTTTAGCTTCTGCTAACTCAAGTGATGTCGCAGGTGCTGGTTGGAAAGGATCTAAAACCAATATTCCGGCATCTTACTTATCTGGAATGATCGCTGCTAAAAGGGCTTTGAAAGCTGGAGTCTCTTCAGCTGTTCTGGATATAGGTCGCATAACGCCGACTCCAGGAGGGAGAGCATTTGCAACCTTGAAAGGTTTGGTTGATGGCGGATTAGATGTTCCACATTCAGATGATTTATTTCCTGGTGAAGATAGAATAAATGGAAGTCATATCTCTGACAAATTATCTAAAGATTTTGACAAAGTAATGAAAAAAATAGAGGGGGCTAAGAAATGAGCGAAAATAAACCAAAAGAAGAAAAGAAGAGTGGTGGAAAACCTCCGTACAAAGGTAAACCTCAATCTGGCGGACGTCCTCAAAGAGGACCTCCATTATCTCCTGCTCAACAACGCCGTCGTGCTGCTGAAGAAAGAATTTCTAATTGGATTCCAAAAACTGAATTGGGAAGAAAAGTTGTAGCTGGTGAAATTACTACAGTTAAAGAGGCGTTAGCTTCGGGTTTACCTCTAAGAGAACCGCCGATTGTAGACATTCTTATTCCTGATTTATCTGAAGAAGTAATTGATATTCATATGGTTCAAAGAATGTCTGATTCAGGAAGAAGAGTCCGTTTTGCTGTAACTACTATTGTAGGTAATGGAAATGGTGTTGTGGGCTTAGGTCGCGTATCTGGTAAATTAGTTAGACCAACTATTACTAAAGCTCTTGATAGGGCCAAAATGAATATTATAGAAATTCGTAGAGGAAGTGGATCTTGGGAATGTTCTACAGCAGTACCTAATTCATTACCTTTTGAAGTTTCAGGAAGAACTGGTTCAACACGTATTACAATCAAACCTGCACCACCTGGTGTTGGTTTAGTTACAAACCAAGTTGGACAAATTATGTTGAAATTAGCTGGTGTAGAGGATGCTTGGTCCTTTACTAAAGGCCAAACTCAAACTATCTATAATTTTGCAAGTGCAATGTTTAAAGCTCTTGAAAAAACATCTTCAACAAAATTATTGCCAAGTCAGGATGAATTCCACAATATGGTAAAGGGAGTGAAACAAGAATGAGTTGGGCTGTAGTAAGAGTTAGAGGCTCAGTTAACGTTAAGCCTAAAATTAAGGAAACCATGAAATTAATGCGATTAAACCGCGTTAATCATTGTGTAATTATTCCTGAAAATGAAACATATACAGGAATGCTGAAAATTATCAAAGATTACGTCACTTGGGGAGAAGTGGACGCTGAAACCACTGAATTAATGCTTGAAAGTTCGGGAAAAACAAGCGGTAACTCCACATTTACTAAAACTGAATTAAAAGAAACACCTTTCAAAACAATGAAAGCTTTAGCAAAAAATATATCTGAAGGTAAAGTTGTAATGAGAGATGTTCCTAATTTGAAACCTATTTTTAGACTTCATCCACCCCGTAAAGGATATGAAGGAATAAAACGCAGTTTCACCGAAGGTGGGGCTCTTGGTTATCGTGGAGAAAAAATCAATCAACTGATTAGGAGGATGCAATATGCCCAGGCGTAAAGCATTGAAGCCCAGTCGAACTCGCGGAAGAGGTCACAAAAAAGGTAGAGGTGCTGGACTTAGAGGTGGACGTGGTAACGCAGGTTGTCACAAAACAAAACGCATCATGTATGAACGCGTCGGTCGTGTTTGGGGAGCTCATGGATTCAAAAGGCCTCAATCAGTAGTAAGTGCAAACAATTCAATAAATTTGAAAACTATAGAAGAATGTTCTAATTCTTGGATTGCAGAAGGTGTTGCTACAAAAAAAGGAAAAATAGTCTCTATTGACTTGAACGGAATGGGTTACGATAAATTACTTGGCACTGGAACTACTGAACAATCGTATAAAATTACAGTAAGTGCCGCCTCTGCAAAGGCCGTAGAGAAAATTGAGGCGGCTGGTGGAGAGATCATAAATGGCTGAAAACGATATTCCTAGAAATCCAGCACAAGCGCTAGTTCCTTGTTTGTTTATGGTTGTCCTACTTGCCCTTTGGTATAATTGGAAAGATCCAGAATCTGAAGCTGCAATTTTAATGGCTAGTGGATTTGTGATTCTAACTTGGTTAGTTTACATGGGTTCTTCTTACTCAGGTGAAGGGTCAAAATTACATGGTTTAAAGCCAATAATTGGCAGAATGCCTACTATAAAAAAACCTGATGGACACGTCCATTTCCGTACCAAAATGACTTGGACATTGACTATTCTTGTAATATATTTTGCTATGACTAATGTAGCAATCTATGGTTTGGGTGGAGAAACTATTGACCTTTTCAGTCAATACAGAGCTATTCTAGCTGGTGCAAGCGGAAGTTTGATGCATTTGGGAATTGGACCAATTGTTACTGGAAGCATTATCATGCAGCTATTTACTGGTGCAAAGATAATTAATTTAGATTTACAAAATCCAAAAGATAAAGAAATCTATCAGGGAACTCAAAAAGTATTAGTCATAGTTATGATTGTTGTGGAATCTGTTCCACAAGTATTTGGTTTCCTCGAACCTAGCGCAGCTATCGTTAATGATGTCGGACTTACATGGGCTCGGATGACTATTATAACTCAATTAGCTATTGGGTCTTATCTAGTATTCTTAATGGATGAAAGTGTATCTAAATGGGGTATTGGTTCAGGTATTTCTTTGTTTATTGCTGCTGGAGTTTCTCAGGCTATATTCACTGGAACTCTGAATTGGGAACCGGCCCCAGGAAGTGAAACTGGAGCTCCTTCTGGAACATTACCTATGATTTTATGGCACCTTAAGAATTCCTCAACATCTGATTTGAGTGATGGTGGATATGAAGCCATATTACTAGCACCTCCAAATCCTCTTGTTGCATTAATTGGAACAATGGTGGTTTTCTTCATTGTTGTTTACGTAGAATCGTCAAGAATTGAATTACCTCTCGCACATGGTAAAGTAAGAGGTGCAAGAGGAAGATACCCTATCCGTTTGATTTACGCCAGTAATATTCCTGTGATTTTAATGGCTGCATTATTAGCTAACGTGAATATGTTTGCCCTTCTTTTCTGGTCACATCCCGGAATGAAGACCTGGCCTTGGTTAGGTCATAATTGGAGGCTTGGAGCGTTTGATACTACAGATGGATCAAATCCTGTGCCAACAATGGGGCTAGCTTACTATGTTAATCGTTTAGCTGGATTGCAAGATTGGTTCCTTCCTCTAGTAAGTCCTGACAAATATGGAGCGTATATGGGAGATCATGAGCCATGGCAATTGATAGCTCACATTATTATTTACATGGGAATTATGGTTCTTGGATCAATTGTTTTTGCTAAATTTTGGATTGAAACAACCAATATGGGGCCTGAATCTGTTGCTAAACAGATACAAGGATCTGGAATGCAAATTCCAGGATTCCGTAGAGACCCAAAGATTGTGGAAAAGGTCTTGGAGAGATATATTCCTACTGTGACTGTTTTCAGTGGTGCTATGGTAGGATTTTTAGCTGCAGGGGCAGATATGATTGGAACAGTGGGGCAGTCTTCTGGTACTGGTGTACTACTTACTGTCGGAATTATGATTAGAATGTATGAACAGATAGGTAAAGAGCAGATGATGGAAATGCATCCTGTTCTGAGAAGTTTCTTTGGCGAGGAATAATGCCTATTTTCGGTAAATCTAAAATTGGTGACTCTTGTTTTATTGATCCTAGTGCGCTAATTGGTTATCCTCACATTAAGGAGTTAGATTTATTAGAAAGTAAGTCTGATGACATAGAAGGTTGTGAAATTGGTGATGCTTCTATTATTCGACCAGGTGCCATCTATTCGACGGCCAAAGTTGGAAAAAATACAATAACTGGACATAATTTTCTAGTTCGAGAAAATACAAATGTTGGTGATGGTTGTTTAATTGGTACAAATGTTGTAATAGACAATAATTGCAAAATTGGAGACAATTGTAGTTTCCAAACTGGGGCTTACATTCCTACTGGAACTAAAATTGGAAATCGTGTTTTTTTAGGGCCGAATGCTTCACTTACAAATGATAAAAATCCACTTAGAACTGAATACAATCCTGAACCTATCACTGTAGAAAATGATGTTACTGTGGGATCAAATGCCACAATTATGCCTGGAATTACTATTGGTGAAGGTGCTTTCATTGCAGGAGGCGCTATCGTTACAAAAGATGTTCCAGCTTGGCATTTAGCCAAAGGATGTCCTGCTGTTTTCAGTAAACTTCCAGATAATTTAAAAAAACCCAATAGGTTAGGCTAAACTAATGAGTGTGGTTGTAGTCACTGGAGTTCCTGGCGTAGGGAAGAGTACAGTTATGAGTGCTGCCGAAGAATATGGTTACAAAATAGTTAATTTTGGAACAACTATGTTTGAAGAAGCTCAAAAAAACGGTGTTTCGAACAGAGATGATATGCGTAAATTAGCTGTAGAAGACCAACAAAGATTACAAAAACAAGCCGGAGAAAAAATATCTGAAATGGGCAATGTAGTTGTAGATACTCATGCTTCTATTCTAACTCCATCAGGATACATGCCTGGGCTACCTGAATGGACTGTAAGGGCCCTTAATCCTGATATTATTGTACTTGTAGAAGCCACGCCTGAAGAAATAGAAGGCCGAAGAAACAAAGATGCTAGTCGAGCGAGGGATAAGGATGATATTGGATTGCATCAAAGTGTTAATCGTGAATATGCAGCAACGGCTGCAGTCATAACTGGATCAACGGTGGCTATTGTTGAAAATCATGATAATCAAGTTGATATTGCTGTTAAACAATTTAGGAAAATCTTAGGTAAATGAGCGAAGAAGAACAAAATACTGAAGAAGAAGTTCAACCTCCTGCTATGGGTGGAATGTTGATTACTATGTTATTCATGATGTATATTATTATGAATCCTGGCTTACGAACTGGAATGGGGGCTTTTGCTGGCAATGTACTTGAACCTCAAATCGGATTTGATCATCTTTACCCTGTGCTAACTTTCCTCTGTGCTGGTGTTCTAATGATTACATTGACTACTATTATCCGTCATATGTTGATTGATTGGGAAAAAGTTGCCGATGTCCAAACAAAAATGGCAGCATACAACAAAGAAATGGGAGAAGCTCGGAAAAGTGGAAATAATGCTCGAATGAACAAACTCATGTCGTTGCAACCGCAAGTAATGGTGTACCAAAGTGAAATGATGTCTAACCAAATGAGACCTATGATGTTCACTATGCTAATTGCAATGCCGATTATTTTTTGGCTTTGTTTTGGTGATGGTAATTTTGTAGAAAGAATGGATCACAAAGTACTGTCTTTACCTTGGGAACCTAACTACAGTTTAACAGATAGATTATGGATTCTTCCGCATTCAATATTAGTTTATTCAGCTCTTTCGTTACCATTTGGACAAATTTTGTTAAGAGGATTGAAATTAGTCTCCTTATCAAATAAAAAAACGTACTAAATTTAATCTTTCGAAGAAATACTTTTCTTGTTTTATTGTTTCTTTATTCCATTCCGTTTCAAATTTATTCATCCTGCTGGAAATAATCATATAAATTGAACCTCCACTTTCAAGATAATTTTGCGCTTCGCTCAATAATTTGGTTGTAAACTCCGTTCCAGTAGGGCCTCCTTCTACAGCTAACTCTAATTCTGGATCGTCGTATTCGTCTGTAGGTGGTAAATATGGTGGATTACAAACAATTGTTCCAAATTTACGATCTTTGACAGGAGAAAACATATTTCCTTCTAAAATTTCTATATCTAAATTGTTACTTTTCGAATTGAATTTTGTTGCTTCAACAGCTTTTGGATTTATGTCAATAGCTGTAACTATATTTCCTCTTTTAGCTAAATGTAAAGAAACAATGCCTGAGCCGCAACCGATCTCTAAAACAGTACCTTCGAAGTCAGGAAGATTATGAGTGATTAACCATGAATCCTCAGCTGGCTCATAAACTCCATCAAAATTTGTTATGCTTATTTTACCCACTTTAATCTCAAAGAAACAGTTATATAACCTTTTATTTAAAGATATATAACTTATGACTTGGAAAGACGGTAAAAAACCAGAGCAATATTTATTCACCATCACTGAAGATTTTTCCAAAAATTGGCAAGCTCTAAAGAAAAAAGCTAAAAAAGATAAAAACAATATCAGCGATGCATTGAGGTCAGCTGTTGACTCGAAAATAAAATCAAATGAAACTAAAAGAGCTCTAATTCTAAGTCCTCACACAGATGATGCAGAATTGGGATGTGGAGGTACTATTTCCAAAATGGTTGAAGATGGTTGGAATGTCCACGTCATTTACTTTAGTGCTGTAGGAGATAGATATCCTAATTTAGCAGAAGAAGCGGCTAATTCAGGTAAAATACTTGGAGTTAGTCATGAAATATTAGATTTTGAAACTAGATTTTTCCCGCGAGACAGGCAAGCCATACTACAAGCATTATATGACCATTCTAGAGAAAAAAACTATGATATTGTTTTTACGCCTACAACCACAGACATTCATCAAGATCATGGCGTTGTTACTTCGGAAGCCAAAAGAGCTTTTCGCAATTGTACCTTATTAGGATATGAATTGCCTTGGAATAATTTAGAAGTTACACTTAATTGCTTTATTCCTTTAGAAGAAAGACATGTAAAAAAGAAGATTTTAGCATTAGAATGTTATGATAGTCAAAAACACAATCCCTATTTTAATGAGAAGTTCTTCAGGTCTGTAGTCAAAATGCGAGGAATACAATTGGCCAACGATTATGCCGAAGGTTTCGAAACCATCAAAGTGAGGTTAGATCAACTAATATGAGTAAAGTCG
>DASCSW010000027.1:0-12594 GCA_034399455.1 Candidatus Poseidoniia archaeon | reverse complement strand
ACCTAGTTTTGCAAATTGTTTGAATTCATCAACAGGTGGTTTTTGTTCTTTATCTCTTTGATGACAAGTTGGTCCGGCTACAGTTTCAGCAAAATCACGAACCATGTCTCTAATCATTGTCTGATCTTCGGTTTGTGAAAAATCCATTTTAGCCACCCATTAGTTTGATTATAGCTTCAGCAGGTTCACCACCACATTCTTCGAGAGCTTCTTTTGCTTTTTCATGAGATACTCCTGCTTGTGAAGCCACCAATTCAATATCCTCATTTGGAATGCTTGTTGTTTCTTCACCATCACCCAATCCACGTTCTTGAGGTTCTCCAACAATTTGATATGATTGTTGCCCCATCATATTCATAGAGGTAACTGAAGGATTATCAAAGTAAATTTCTTTGTCCTTTGTTCTGATTATAACCTCAGTGGCATCAATATCTTCTGTAGAATTTTGTAATTGCTTTTGCAACTTCTTCATCATTCGGGGATTCATACGCCCCATTCCTGGCATCATAGTTCTGCTACGGAATGCCTCTAATAAGAATTTATGCTAAGCGATATCTTAGTATTACAGCAACATCTCCCAAACCATTTAGCATTTCACCACCATGATGATGAGATGAAATTTCAATAGTATTAGTTCTGTTTTGTTCAGCTAGAGCTAATAGCTTTCTTCCTTCTTCAGTTCTTGTTTTTTCAGATAAAATAAGCATACTTTCAGCAGCCCCTGATTCAACTGCTTTCTTAACTTCTAATTTTCCGTATGTTCCCATATCTTTGGCTATTGCTTCTTTTAAATTTTCTATTGCTCCCATTTCTTCTTGTATTTTTATTTGAGCTACGGCCTTTGGTAAATTTCCTTTGCTAATTACTTCATGGATTCCAGACATCCCCCCTTGTCCAGAATTTTCTACAATACATTCTGAAAAAATTTCTGGAGCTTCATTTCTTCCAACATCTACAAAATCTTCTTTAAGAAATCCAGGCCCTACAACAACCATAATTGCACCTTTTATGTGAACATCTACTAATTGTTTCACCGTCCTAGCATAAAATTGACTTAATTCTTCTCCTCCTGTTGATTTTCCGCTTCCAGCTCTGTTGAGAGTCTTTAGTTCTCTTAGTCCGTAGGTTCTTAATTCAGCAATAACAATACTATCACTTTCTATTGCAATTGCAATAGCTGTTACTACAGGCTCTTTAGCTTCTCTTAATCTTTTTTTATGGTGATTTAACCACTTAGATTTCCCGATATCAAAATCATCTCCAGGTTCTAAAATTAAGGTATGATGTGATCCTTGATCTCTTTCGCCCACTGCAATAACACCATGACACCGTAGCCTTTGACCAAATGACTGATATTCTACATTTTTGACATCAATAGTCAATCTCATTTTTTGTTTCTTACCTCTTTCTTTACGAATTCGGTCAGATTGAGTAGCCTCTCTTCTTTCTGTAAGAGCTCTAACCATATCTCCTTCATCAAGTAATAAATTCAAATGATAGAGGTCATCTTCATGTTCTAATTTTATGTGATAAATATTATTATCACGTTTTTTAACTTTCAACAGTCCTCACTTGTATACAGTGATATCTAAGTTTTTAGCTAATTCTTTATAACGATTTCTTATCGTTACCTCGGTAACGCCAACAGTATCAGCAATAGTTTTTTGTGTTTTTCTTTGGTCATAAACTACAGAAGCTATGTATATTGCAGCAGCCGCAACTCCTGTAGGGCCTCTACCAGAGGTAAGTTCTGCTTCGACAGCCTGATTTAGAATATTAATTGCAGCACTTTCAACATATCCAGGTAGTTCTAATTCTCTACAAAATCGAACAATGTAAACAGAAGGCGATGCTGGTTGTAAGTTGAGTTTCAATTCTCTTGAAATATATCTATATGTACGTCCAACTTCTTTTTTAGAAGCTCGAGAAGCTTCAGTTATTTCTGTTAAAGTTCTAGGAACTTCACATCTTCTACAAGCACCATATAAAGCAGCCGCGGCCACACCTTCAACTGATCGTCCTCTTACTAAATTATCTTGAACAGCTCTTCTGTAAAGCATTGCAGCTTCTTCTCTTACTTGTCTATGTAATCCTATTTTTGATGCGAGACGATTTAATTCATTAAGAGCTTGAGCTAAATTTCGATCAGCTGAATTAGAAGCCCTAGTACGATTCTGCCATTTTCGCATTCTATAAACTTGGGATCGATTCTTTGTTGGCACATTATTTCCATAAATATCACGACCCCCCCAACCAATATCTGTTGAAAGTCCTTTATCATGTACCATAACTGTCATTGGAGCTCCACCTCTTGCTCTTCTTTCATTTTGCTCAGAATCAAAGGCTCTCCATTCAGGCCCCTGGTCAATAACTTGGTCATCAACAACTAGTCCACAATTGCTACAAGTTATCTCTCCACGTTTGTAATCACGAACGATATGTTCAGACTTACATTCTGAACATTCTGTTAACTCCTCAACTTTTATTTCTGTATTTTTTTCGGAGTTACTCATAAGGCTTAATTCCTATACTATTTAGGCATTATAAGCTTTGGGCCGAAGCCTTTAAATTAGTTGAAATGAAGTAAGGTGGGACACATTTTTTTGAGTAACTTATTTATCATCCCTACACGACCTACCTGATTAATGACAAGGGTCCGAGATCCCATCCATGATTACATCGATTTAACTTCCGTCGAAGTAAAATTAGTTGATACGCCAGTCTATCAAAGGTTGCGTTGGATTAAGCAATTAGGCCCATCTAATTTGGTTTATCCGGGGGCAAATCATACAAGACATGAACACAGTATGGGAACTTGTCATGTAGTTGGCAAAATGGCAGATTCTGCAGGACTTAATTCTTATGAAAAACAATTAGCTAGGGTTGCAGGTTTGCTTCATGATTTGGGCCATACAGCATTTTCTCATTTAGGTGATGAAATAGAGGGATTAGAGGATCACGAGATTAGAACGACCAAAATCATATCTGAGACAGAGATTTCTGACATTCTTTCAGATGAAGGTATAGACTCGAATGAAATTAATAAAATAATATTAGGTAAACACAAGTTAGGTCCATTAGTATCTGGAGATTTAGATGGAGATCGTTTAGATTATTTAGTTCGCGATGCCCATTATACAGGCGTAAGTGCGGGTGTAGATATGGGTAGATTAATTGCTACAATGACGATTTCAGATTCCAATTTAGTAATTAAAGAAAATGGCCTTCCGGCCGTCGAAGCACTTCTTATAACAAGATCTACAATGTATCCTACAGTTTATTTTCATCCGTTTACACGTGGAGCTGAATTGATGTTAGCAAGAGCTACAAATCATGCGATTGAATCTAAGAAATTTAGTATTGATGACTTTATTACATTTACAGATCATAAACTTCTTTCTGAGTTAGAAAACGCAGGAGGTTTGTCTCAAGAAATTATAAGAAATTTTGAAAGTAGGAATATTGTAAAAAGGGCAGTTAGTATTACTAAAGAACAGGCCGAATCTTTAGGGCTTGATAAGTCTTTAAGGAACGAATTCGAAACCTCTATAGCTTCAAAATTGGGAATTTCATCTTCTGAAGTTTATGTAGATATACCTCCTTTTTCAGTTCTTCCAGGTCTCAAGGCTAAAATTCTTAAAAATAATGGAGATATTGATTTAGCCCGTAATCTATCTAGGCTTGTTTCTGGGCTTTACGAAGCTCAATTTGATCATTGGAGATGTAGGGTTTATGGCCCTTCAAATCTTAGAGAAGAATTGACCAAAGTGTCAGGAGCAGTATTTGGAATTTAAATGTCAGAAACAACTAAAAGATTCATAGAAAAATTAGGCTGGAAGATTACAGATCATTCATGGGATGGTAATGCACATATTTTTAATGTTGAAGAACCAGAAGATTTAGAAAAAGAATTTGAAACTTTGCGCCTTGCTTTCAAAAAAGTAAGTTTTGATTTGGGTACAGAACGTGTATTTCCAATGTTAAGAAGAGCAGGAGATGAACTTGTTCTAGTTATAATTCCTCAACCTTCTTTCGACTATGTTAAGAGTAAAACGAATTTATATTTATTATTTGCTACAATTTTTTCAACAACATGGGCCGGAGCTATTTGGTGGGCTTCTTATTCAGATTCACCTGTTCTTGAGTTAAGTTTTGTTTGGTTAAGGGTGTTAATAACGCCAGATGTTTTGTTAATGGGCTTTCTGACATATTCATTGCCTTTGATGGCAATATTGGGTGCTCATGAGATGGGTCATTATTATTATGCTAGAAAGCATAATCTTGATGCTTCCTTGCCTTTTTTTCTTCCTATGCCGCCAATTTTATTCATACTTGGAACTATGGGGGCTTTCATATCGATAAGAGAACCTATACCAAACCGGAAAGCATTGTTGGATGTAGGTGCTAGTGGCCCTATTGCGGGACTTTTTGTAGCAATTCCTGTTACTCTTCTTGGTTTTTGGTTGACTGAAAAAAGTGCCGTTACGGTTCCTATTGATTCGGGTTCATCAATGTATTTAGGTTCTTCATTTTTTTGGGATTTTATGTATGTTAAATTTAGTACGTGGTTAACACCTTCTGGAGATTATTTATCCCATCCAGTAGTCTTAGCAGGTTGGGCTGGATTTTTTGTCACTGCTTTAAATTTAATGCCTGCAGGGCAATTAGATGGCGGGCATATTGCTCGTGCAGTTCTTGGCCCTAAAGCTAATGGTATTTCCTTAACAGTAATAGTCCTTCTATTATTTATGGCATTTTATGGGATTCCAGGTGTTGCACCGCCATATTTGGGTTGGGCAGTTTATGCAGTTTTAATTTTCTTTTTAGGTACTTCACATCCACCTCCTTCTGAAGAATTATCAGGTATTGGTAATTCTAGAATGGGAGTTGGTATACTAACAGGATTAATTTTAGTTCTTACATTCATTCCATCGCCTTTAGTATTTGGAGAGTCCCAATTCGATTTAGATATAAATCAGGTTCAGGATGAATTTAGTCCAATTATGGGTGAATCAAATATTACATATTTAATAATAATTAACAATGGTGAATTTGATGCTTGGGAAAATCTTACCATAAATATTGATAAAATTGATAATTATACTATTGAATTAGAGGTTAATTATGTTAATATAAGTTCATTAAATCAATTTAATTCTACTTCTGAAGATTTTAACCGTTATGTTTATTGGGATTATTCTGGAGAAAATCTAACTTTAAATCTTACATCCAAATCTTATGCGAATTTAACACTTATAATTACACCTGATGAGGAACCAGTTCCAGGTAAGATTAGTTTTGATATGAGGATTACAAGCAGGACCGAACGTGTTTATACACGAACTTTTGTTTTAGTCACAGAGGAACAAAGCTAATGGACGTTTTTGAAGGCAAAGCATGGATTTCGGGTCAAGGTCTAATCCATACTTGTGTTGGTGTTGATGAAGGTAAAATAAAATCGGTTAAGAAAATTCTAAAAGGTGATAAACACACTAAATTCGATGGCATAATTTTGCCAAGCGCTTTTGACATGCATGTTCATTTTAGAGACCCAGGATATCCTCATAAGGAAGATTGGAAAAGTGGTTCAGAATCAGCTGCTGCTGGAGGAGTAACTGCCGTTGTTGATATGCCCAATACAAATCCATTCACATCAAATGTAGAAACTTTTAATGATAAAGTATCAACAGCATCATCTAAATCGGTTGTTGATTTTGGAATTGGAGTAAATGTCGAAGGCGGAATAACAGAGAAATCGTGGTTTGAGACAATACCTTCCGCATTTTGGAAACTTTATCCTTATGGAATAAGTTCTGAAGAATATTTTACATATGCAAAAGAAGTTTTAGAAAAAACCAAAAAACCATTGGTAATTCATGGAGAACACCCAGACCATATGTACAATGAACCCTTAACTCAGTTATCAGATCATACACAAAATAGACTTATTGCAGAACCTGAATGCTTAGCATCGATGCCATCATCACCATATTTGCATGTGGCACATTTATCTACTTTAGAAGGATTAAATCGTATGCCAAAATTAGCTACATCTGAAGTATGTCCACATCATTTACTTTTGAATCTTGAAAATTGTCATTCTTTAGATTGTAAGGTAGACCCCCCACTCCGTACAAAAACTGATAATTCAGGATTGTATGATGCATTTAGGGAAGGAAAAATCCCTATTCTTTCAAGTGATCATGCACCACATACTATTGAGGAAAAGCGTTCAGATAATCCACCATCAGGTTTGCCAGGTGTTGAGACGATGATTCCATTAATGCTGAATGAGGTTTCAGAGGGGCGTTTAGAACTAGGAAGATTAGTTTCAGCAATGTCTGAAGCTCCTGCAGATAGACTTAGATTAGATAGAGGTAAAATATCAGAAGGACAACCTGCAGATTTGATTATAGTAGATATGAAAAATTCTAAACCTATTCATTTGGAAAAGTTACATTCGAAATCTAATTGGACACCTTTCCAGGATTGGCAAGCAATTTTCCCTTCACAGGTTTACCGTAGGGGAGAGTTAATCGCAGAAGATGGTGAAATTAAGCAAGAAGGAGGAGGCCAGAATCTTTTTTAGTTTAAAGTTATTTTTAACGAAACTTTAATACTGTAACGAATCCGGTACATAGTGATGCAAAAAGCTTGGCCCCCATTCACGTCCTTCGCATTTAATTTTACATTTTTAATTTTAGTGATGCTTTCTGTATTATTTTTATCACTGAATTCAGAAGCTGAAGAATTGGCCGATGTTGATTTCCATCTTTCAAGAGATTGCATTGGTGAAAATTGTAAATTTTCACTTGATGACCCAACTAATAGTAGACCAAAATATTGGGTTGCTCAAAATGATCCTCCTGTTCAAAATGAATATTATGCATTAACAACTTGGGAAATGAATATGGGGGGCCCCCTTCAGTTAGGCGATTCCTATAGTTACGTAATATGGGTTGAATCAACAAATGTTCAGGAAATAAATTTTAGAACAACATTATTCATAACTTGGATTGATTATTCAGTTGATCCTGCAGAAACGCGGATGACCAACATATCTATTGATGAAGTTGGCAAATCGGCTTCATTTGGTCAACTATTATCTGAAAATTATACAGTTGAATTGGAAGGTTCTACTTTAGATAAAAGTATATTTCCAAATGGAGTTCCTGCTTATACGACATTAGGCTTCAAATTAGAAACTAAAATTCGATGGGCTCCAGATACAGATAATAATACAGCATGGGTAAAAGCAGACGCCCCTGATTTCGATTCTTCAATAACAATGAATTTTAGGCATGTTGATATTGCAGATGATTACACTGGTTATTTTGACAATAATCGCGTAGATGCAATGAATGAAGATTCACTTTTAATCAAAGTTAATGTAACTAATGCACTTGGAGCAGACAATTTAGATACATCTAGTGCATCCATAGAAATTGAAGGCGTTTCTGGAGGCGGGACTTTCAAAGATTCAGTTATCGTTAAAGGAAAACACACTTATGCAGTGTATATTCAGGGAACTTGGTGGTATCAAGAGGATTCTAATGTTGCAACAGATACATATTCCATCAAATTAGCTATAAAAGATATATATGGTAATAAATGGACTTCAGAAATTGATTATGAACTAATTGTAGATCAATATGGTTTAGAAATTCAATTTGAGGAAGGTTATAGTCCCAATGGGCAACTCCCGAAAGGTGGGAAAGTAGATTTTGAATTTCTTGTTCTTAATCAGGGCAATACACGTGATATTTTCACTGTAGAAATAGATGATTCAGATTTGCCCTCAGGTTGGGAAGCAACACTTAGATCTCAGTCTGAAATTGATGTTACAGCAGGTCTTTATGGGTATGTTCAAGTTAGAGTGGAAGCACCAGTTTCAGCCCCAGGAGGCAGTAAAGAAAAAGTTACAGTAATAGTAACATCCTCAGGTAATTCAAATATATATGAACAAGTTAGGCTCGAGACAACTGTAAGAACTTATGGTATAGCTTTTCTTTCACCACCTAGTGAGGTAAGAATAGATCCTGAACAATTAGACATAGATGGTTATTACACTTTCAGCGTTAATCTTAGAAATACAGGTAGTGACAAAGATACATACAAATTAGATGCAACAACTGCACGTGGTGATTGGACAATTAGAGTAGAAATAGAAGGCAATGAAATTTCAGCAGTTACTGTAGATAAATCAGCATCTCAAAAAATTGACATAGTCATACGTCCAGTGAATTATGATGATACATTGGGAGAACCAGTTAGTTTTGTTCTAACTGCCGATTCAATATCACCAGGTGATGGTTCAGCAACTTTATCTTCATCTATAATTATGGAAGTTCCTATAGACAAAATATCAGATTTAGCAATTACTTTAGATGATGTATTAATTAATGGTAAACCACTATCTATACTAACAGAAAGCGATATACCTGCTTCAGAGTCAATTCAAATTCAATTGACCGTTTTTAACAATGGTGGAAAGAGTACAGGTTCATTTGGTGTTAAATTATATGAAGGTTCTAGAGTAATTGATGAGTATACTATTGTGCAGGGAATTAGTGGTTTTGGTAATGAACCAGTTGTATTACAGTGGGCCAATCCTTCACCTGGGTCTAAGACTTTAAAAATATATGTTGATTTTGAACAACAAGTTACAGAATCCAATAGCAATAGGCTTGATAATTCGTTAACTTTACCTTTAGTAGTTGGTGAAAAATCGTCAGATAATGGTGGAGGAGAAAATGGTGATGATCCTCTTCTTTATGGCCCTAGTCACTTGTTAACAGTTTTTGTTCTTTTAACCTTTGTAATAATAAATCGTAAAAGAAATTAAGTTTCATATTCTTCAAGAAATTCACCACAGAAAGGACATGCTTTCCACTCGGGTTTTACAGGTTTACTACATTTAGCACAGAATTCTTGTTCATCTGATATAGATTTAATTTGGCCCCCCATACTACTAAAATTTTGGTTTGCCAGCGGTACATTCTGTTCTTGTTCCTTGGCAGGCACCGCATATTCATCATCAAATTCGCCCAATTCCTCAGTTCCCTCTTGCCCCAGTAATTGGTTTAGAATCTCATGTTCATTATCAATAATTTCTCCTTTAAGTTGCCTATTACTGCCGTCTAAATTTTCAGGTTCTTCTATATTGGTTTCATAATCATCATCTAAAGGCATTAGTTTAGGTAGGATTCTAAATCTCTTTCTTACTTCTCTACCTCTCCGCGTCTTTGTTAGAAGAAAATACAACAATATTAGAGCCGCTACTAATATCAAAATAACATCTTGAATCGTTAAATTTTCTATCTCAAATAAAATTTCATCTTCTATAAACTCTTCCTTCCAATTATCAGTCACATTGTGTTTAGGATGACAATATATTTATCATTTTTTGCTGACAAGATTTTATATCAGGCTTATTTTAGAGTGGAAATACTCTGGAGTCTGATTAACCCTAGTTTTAACGTAGCGGGGTGGGGTAGCTAGGAAATCCCGTCGGGCTCATAACCCGGAGATCGATGGTTCAAATCCATCCCCCGCTACCATTTTATTAGCTCACCATTCTGGCAAAAAGTTGCGTAGAATCTTTGAACACACAGCAGACGCAGGCATACACGTAGAAAGTGAAACATTATCTAACGCTTTTCATGAACTTAGTTTAGCATTTACAGAAGTTATTACGGGTGGTGGATTGCCAGATAAGCAAACATCTTTCAAGGTTGATTTAGAATCAACAGATTTGGATTCACTGCTTATTAACTACGTTTCATATCTGATATATCTTTTTGATACAGAGAATTTTTTGGTTTCGTCAGCTAAGTTGGTTATACAAACGACCCCCTCAAACAAACTTTCAGGTACATTAGATGGAGACTTTTATGATGAGAAAAAGCATGGTTATGGCGTTGAAATTAAGGCAGTTTCATATCACATGTTGGAAATATTAGAAGGCCCTCCTGCAAAAATAGTACTAGTGCTAGACCTTTAGAAAGGTCTAAATCTATCCACTTTCCTAAAGAGTTATGACTTGGACTGCTATAGCTTACAATCTCGGGAAAAGAGTAAAGCCAATTTGGGATACCCGTATCCTTAATTTCATGCCGTCTAATACAGATTTGTTGGTTCCAGAAAGTGATGAACCTATTTTAGTTATGGATATGGGTGGAATAATTCGTAATCGTCCTGATCCTTTTCCGTTGCCATCTAGTCCAGAAAAGACATACGTTGATTTTGGTTTAATTTGGGGTGAAGATATTATTGATTTAATTATGTCAGATAAAGGCAAAGTAATTCTTCCCCTGAGAAAATTGCAGGGATTTCAGGAATTAGATGCAGCTTTAGCATACGCCAATGATGTTACTATAGGAATTGATTGGTCGCAATCAGTTGAATCTCAGCATGAAGATTTTTCAGTTGATATAGTTCAGCTTTTACAAAAACTTCATCAGAGAGGTCAGACAGATATCTTAATTTACAGTCTTACAGGAGAATGTCCCTATATTCCAGCAGGTACTGCAGTAAATTTAGATATTAAATTAGCATACTTAACTAAGTTTAAGCAATTACCAAATTGGTCTAAAGAGGTTTTCGTTTTCGAATAATTGTTATGCTACATATTGGACTTGATGATACAGATTCTGTCAAAGGAGGTTGTACTACGTGGTTAGCAACAGAAATTATTAAAGAATTATCGGAATTTGATCTTATTGGTAACCCAAGGTTGGTAAGATTAAATCCCAATGTACCTTGGAAAACAAGAGGTAATGGAGCTGTTTCACTTATTTTTGGAAAAGGTACTGGTTCCAAGCAAATAATTGGAAAATTTAATGATTTAGATATATTTGCTTTTGAAAAAGGCTTAGGTACAGATTATGATAAAGAAATAATTCTTAATCGTATAATGAATATAGTCTCAAAAAAAGCCCATCAGGATTCTCAACCCGGTGTTGTTATCTCAGATGCATTTCTTCCAGAGGGATTGTATTGGCAAGGTGTAACTAGCATTGTATCTGAAGAAATTCTAAAAGAAGCCCTACAAGGTACGGTGAGTTCAGGTCTTCGAGGTTCAAGAGGTATTTGCGGTGCAGCTTGTTCATTAGCTTGGTCAGGAACATCAAGTAATATGAGAGGAATTACTCATACATGGGAACTTATAGGATATAGAGAAGAGAAAAATTGGGGTACAAATAGAAATATTTCATCAGATTTAGTTAAAAAAATTTCAGAGATGAAGGGTGTTTTTTCTTGTATTGATTCAGATGGCAAGGTTGCTATGGTTCCCAATTCTCCGTGTCCCGTACTGTGGGGATTTAGAGGGACAGATCCTTCAATTTTAGTTGATAATTTTGATATTCTAAGTCCTGAAAAGCCAATTCGTTGGCTTCTATACAAAACAAATCAAGCAACCGATAATCATCTTCGTATTAAAGAAATTACAAATCTTATCGATGGGGATTGCGTCCAGATGGAGGTTTTTGTTTCTTCGAATACAATAGCAATAGAAGGTGGACATCGTTTCTTTAATGTTAAAGATGAGAATAATGTAGGCGTAAAATGCGCAGCATTTGAGCCTACCAAGGATTTTAGGCACATCATAGATAAATTAACAATTGGAGATTCATTAATTATCTGTGGGAGCGTAAAAAATAAAACAATAAATTTAGAAAAGATCAAAGTTCTAGCTTTAGCACCTCGTTTTTCAAAACCTAGTAATCCATTATGTGACTGCGGTAAAAGAACACATTCTTCGGGTAAAAATACATACTATCGTTGTAAAGCATGTGGGAAAAAATATGAAAGGCCAGATATGATTGAAATAAAATCGGATTTACAATTACAATGGTATGAACCTCCTGCATCATCTAGAAGACATTTATCTACTCCAGCGTCATTGATGCTAAAAATATGAATAGTCAAAGTAGCGATAAAAAATGGGCATATTTAGCTTTAATAGTAGCTTTTTTTGCATTTTCAACTTCAGCTATTTTGATACGTTGGAGTAGTAGTGAACCATTGGTTATTGGTTCATATCGGCAAACATTTGCCACCCTTCTCTTTTTGCCTTTTTTGTTTAAAGATAGGTTTAAGGAAATCACCTCTTTATCATTAAATGAAACTGCAGAGTTGATAGTCATAGGTATTTTGCTAGGGGCCCATTTTGGTTTTTGGATATCTTCTGTTAAAGCAACATCAGTTGCAGCTTCTGTACTTTTGGGGACATGTCACATAGTTTATGTTGCAATTATAGGATGGATACTATTTGGTGAAAGCCTCACACGTAAGGGGATAATTGGAACCTGTTTAGCTCTTTCAGGGATAGTAATTCTTTTTTGGGGTGATTTGATTCAAGATCCAGGTAATTTTGATGGGAATGTTTTAGGATTTATTTCTGGGATTCTAGCAGGATTATATATTCTAGGGGGGCGCAAACTTCGTAAAGAAATAAGTTTACCAACATATGCATTAGTTGTTTACTTATCTAGCGCTATAACTATGTGGGTTGTAGTTATAGTTCAAGATTTAGAATATCGAAACATTCCCAATTCTGATTTTCAGCTTTTCTTTTTAATGGCGTTAGTG
>DASCSW010000026.1:0-12899 GCA_034399455.1 Candidatus Poseidoniia archaeon | reverse complement strand
GTTACAATGGGAGATAATTCTTACCTTTACAACCTAATAGTGCTTATTGGATTTTTCTTGTTAGGCGTAGTCCTTTCAGGAACTTCCTTCAAGATGCTACAAGGTGAAATAGCAGGAGATGAAGAAATGAACGACAGAGACCGACAAAGATTGGAAAGTGTAGAGCGCCGCATGGAGAGTTTGTCAGAGCGTGAAGAACTATTGGAAGTCTCCGCTTATGACGCATCTCGAGCGGCTACAAAGCTGGAAGAACATCTTTCAGCTTTCAACGAGATCCTGGTAAAAGCCCAGGAGATAGCAGCTGAAGAAAAGCTCAAGGAACTTGAAGCAGCTGAAGAAACAAAGGCAAAGGAAGAAGAGCAAATGCAATTGGACTTAGAAGATCCAGATATCGAAATGGTAGCTGAGAGATTCCATGATGCATTAGGTAGACTTGTCGATGCACGTGGTGAACTATCAAAGATAGAAGAGCAATTAGCTCATATCTTGAAGATGGAACGCGATGAACAGTTAGAAAAGTTAACCGAAATGTCAGAGTCTTATGAAACAACTAAGCGTAAGATTGATGCTCTTGAAACCTCAGCTGAAGCTAGAGATGCAGCAGCAGTAGAGAATAATATTATGAATCTATTAAGTGCAGCAGCTTCCGGAGGTTCAGTTGGTGGTGCAGACTTTGGTGATTTTGACGATGGTGACGAGGAGTTTGAAGTCGAAATCTATGAAGATGTTGAGGATGGTTCATTCTATTACATAGATCCAGATACAGGCGAAGAAACACCCTGTGACGAAGACGGTAACGCCCTCTGAAGATTAAGGGTAAGTCACCTTGTCAGAAGCTTTGGTTTAGCCTTGCCTTTTGACATTGATTGGTGGTGGGAGTTTCAAGATGAGATTAGCACCCAATTTGGTTTCTCAAGGATTAGGGAAGATGTTGCGTCTCGTTTAGTTTCACGTCTTAATTTTTCTAAATCGTCGTTAAGGCAATTTTTTGAAAATAGAGATATAATTATAGTTGGTGCAGGTCTAACACCATCATCTAAACTTCCATCAAATAACTTACTTGTAGCTGATGGTGCTTTGAGAGCTTGTTTAGAATTAGATATTATTCCTGAGTGGATTATAACTGATTTAGATGGCTATATTCCAGATATTTTGTGGGCTAGTCAAAATGGTTCAAAAACAATATTACATGCCCATGGAGATAATATTTCACGAGTTAATCAATATTCAGAACAAATTAATCCAACTTGTATAACGACAACTTATCCTTCCTCTTTTTCTTCCTGTTGGGGTGGATTTACAGATGGAGATCGGTCAGTAATGATGTGCCTTTCTTTGGGTTGTAAATCGATAAAATTAGAGGGGTTTAATTTTGATAAAGTTGGTTCTTTTTCAGGAGATTATAGCCCCCATAAATTAAAAAAATTAAAATGGGCTAAGAAGATTATTAGCGAATGTCAGAATCGTTCTTCTTCTATTATTTTTTAGAATTTATCAAGTACTGATTAATCGTATAAATGCATCTTCTAGATTTCTTACGCCCGTACTAGTTTGAATATCATTAACAGTGCCTATGGCCATTAATTTCCCTTGATCAATAATTCCAATCCTGTCACACAAAGTTTCGGCCATTTCAATAATGTGTGTAGATAGAAGGACAGTTCTTCCATTTGCTGATAGATTTTTTATCCAATCTTTCAAAAGTTTAGTATATCTTGGATCTAAGCCACTTGCAGGTTCATCTAAAAGCACCATTTCAGGGTCATGAATTAATGTCATTGCAATTGCTAATTTTTGTCTCATCCCTTTTGAATAAGTTCCAACTTCATGATAAATTTGTTCACCTAAGTCTAATGTTTGAGCATAATATTTCACTCTTTGTTCGATCATATCATTTGAAAGTTTTCTTAGTCTCCCTATCAATTCTAATGTTTCCGCACCTGTAAGTTTGTCATAAATTAATGGGTTCTCAGGTAAGTACCCCATCATTGATTTTGCCTTTAAAGGCATTCGATTCAAATCTATATCTCCAATCATAATTGAACCTCTTGTCGGCTTCAAAAGGCCACACAACATTTTGATTGTAGTCGATTTTCCAGCACCATTTGTGCCTAGCAAACCAAAAACTTCACCTTTGTTCACTTCAAAAGTAATATCTTTTGCCGCAGGCTTATTTCCATAATATTTGGTTAACCCATTAACCTTAATCATCACGGTCCAGCAGATGGCTTAACTTAAGACCCCCTGTCCATTATTCATATGTCCGAAATTATGGTTAGGAAAGGGCATCAAAGCAATCAAGAGCGCTTAGAATCTTTTGATCGGATTCTCGAATCAATGAAAGAACTTAATTCACCAATTGTTGTGGAAGGTAAAAGAGATGTGAGTGCTTTAAGGAACCTAGGATACAAAGGAGAGTTAATTGAATTAAATGATGGCAAATCAATCCTCTTTACGGTTGAGATGTTAGCTAAAAAACTGGGGAGACAAGGAATTTTCGTTATACTGATGGATTGGGATCGAACTGGTGAAAAGTTGGCTAAAAAACTACAAAAATATGGTGAATCTTGTGATTTAGTACCTAATTTACGAATAAGAAGAAATCTTTCATCTCTTTGTTCTAAAGATATTGCTTGTATAGAAGAGCTTCCAACTTTCGTAAATATGCTAAAGATATCTTCCTGAATACATCAAATAGTTTAATTATGGCTTATTTGATACACAAATCTGATGTCCGGTGAAGTTAGTATGAACAAGGAATCTGAAGTCTTGTTTTCTAAGTTAGAGGAAATTAGAACGAATAGTGGTAAACCGGATACTTCAGGATTGTTAGATTCTGAAATATCAAGATTTATTTCTTTAGATCCAAATTTAGTAATTGCCATCGAACAAGCACATTCATATCATTTACAGCTTAGAGAGGAGCTGGGTTTAGATACATTAATGCAGGATGAATCAGCTTTAATCAAGATACTACAGAGTGGTTTTGTTAATTTTTATAAGCTTGCAACAGTCAATCAATACATTGCCATTGCAGCTAAGGGACCATGGATTATCACTTCTCATGGTGCTGTAGTGCATGATAATGGAGGTTATGGTATGCTTGGTTCAGGGCATGGTCCTGATTCAGTTATTGAGACGATGTCGAAAAATTGGGTTATGGCCAATGTAATGACGCCTTCTTTTTCCCAGAAGCGTCTTGATGATAGTCTCCGTAGAGAATTAGGCCATACAAGAGGCGAATGTCCATTCAGTCATTTTATATGTATGAATAGTGGTTCAGAATCCGTAACAGTTAGTTTGCGCATTGCTGATGTAAATTCAAATATTTTAACCTCTCCAGGAGGTAAACATGAAGGAAAAGAGATTAGACTTCTTGCAATTGAACAGGGATTTCATGGGCGAACAGATCGACCAGCACAGATGTCTCATTCATGCAAGGATAGCTATGACAAAAATTTAGCCTCTTTTCGTGACAGAGATAATCTTTACCTAGTTCCTCCAAATGATGTTCAGGCATTAAGAGACGTATTTAGGAAGGCAGAGAAGGATAATGTTTTCATTGAATTAATGGCTATTGAACCTGTTCAAGGAGAAGGAAATCCAGGCCAATGTATCAGTAGAGATTTTTATGATGAAGCTAGAAAATTAACTAAGGCTCATGATTCACTATTGTTAATCGATTCTATTCAGGCAGGTATTCGAGGTCAAGGATGTTTATCAATAATTGATTATGATGGTTTCCAAGATAGTGAGGAACCAGATCTTGAAACTTGGTCTAAGGCAGTTAATGCAGGCCAATATCCTTTTTCAGTTCTAGGGATGAATTCTAGAGCATCTGAACTATATGTTAATGGAATTTATGGAAATACAATGACTACAAACCCTCGTGCATTAGAAACAGCTTCCGCAGTTCTTGATAATATAACGCCAGATTTGCGCAAAAACATCCGCGAAAGGGGCGCCGAATTTTTAGAAAAGTTGAATGTTTTAGAAAAAGAATTTCCTGAATATGTAGTTAAGGTTCAGGGCACTGGTTTATTGTGTAGTGTTGAGCTTAAACCAGATATTTTACCAGTGATTGGCTTTGATGCAGTAGAGCCCTGGTGTCGTCGTCGTGGTTTAGGTGTGATTCATGGGGGTTCAAACGCACTTCGTTTTACACCTCATTTTATGATAACTTCAGAAGAAATAGATTTGATAATAACTATTGTGCGTGAAGCAATAATAAATTTTACAAATAATTAGTTTAGTTTCTTCCCTAATTCGGATTCAACGGCTTCTAGTATTTCATTAGATTTTAGAAGTTTTACCATAGTATTGTGATCTCTGTAAAGTGGCCTATCCACATCAAGATAATCAACATACTTTCTAATTATTTTATGTGCAATAGATGTTCCTTTTCCTAAGCCTTTTCCTCTAATGTCTAAAGCTTGGGCAGCCGCCATCATTTCAATTCCTAAAACTCCAAAACAATTATCCATTATTTGCCTTACTTTCTGACATGTAGTTAAACCCATAGAGACAAAATCTTCTTGATCAGCGGCAGCTGGAATTGATTGATTTGCAGCAGGATGTGATAGTATTTTAGTTTCAACTATCAATGCATCAGCAGTGTATTGGGAAAGCATCATTCCAGAATGCAATCCTGGTTTTTTAGTTAAGAAAGGAGGTAATCCAACTGACAATGCAGGGTTTGTTAATCTGTTCAGTCTTCTTTCAGATAAAACTGCAACCATACTCAAACCAGTTCCAATCATTTCCATAGGTAATGCAATTGGACTACCTTGGAAGTTAGCTCCAGTGAGTACTTCTTTTTCCTTTGTCAAGAATATAGGGTTGTCACCAACACCATTGAGTTCAGTTTCTATTTGTTTTCTTGCAAATTCTAATGAATCTCTAAGAGTTCCAGCTACCTGAGGTGTTGATCTCATAGAATATGCATCTTGAACTTTCTTTTCACCACTGTACAGTATTTCAGATTCAGTGGTTAATAGGTTTAAATTTGCCGCTATCTTCTGTGAACCTTTGAATCCTCTTAGATGATGTATTCGTTTATCATACGGTTTCATATTAGCTTTCAAAGCTTCTAATGACATAGCGGCTGCAATATCATGCATTTTCATCCATCTTTCAGCATCATAGAGGATAAGTGCAGCTAAAGCGGTGAGAACATTACTCCCGTTAATTAGAGCTAGTCCATCTCTTGCTTTTAGTTCTAAAGGCTTCAAACCAATATTTTCTAAAGCAACCTGAGAATCTACAATTTTCCCATTTACAAACATTTCACCTTCGCCCATTAATGCCAGTGCAATTTGAGACATCGGAGCTAAATCACCACACGCTCCTACAGAGCCTTTTTCACAAACAACAGGTGTAATTTGATGGTTTAATACATCTTTAAGGTATTCAGTTATTTGTCTTCTTCCACCAGAGTGACCTTTAACATGTACATTTATGCGTCCACACATCGCTCCCCTTACAATTTCAATATCCATAGGATCTCCGATACCAGCTGCATGATTTCTAACTAATAATTTTTGAAATTCTTGAGTTTGTTCTGGCGTTAATGTTACTTCAGAAAATTCACCAATACCTGTAGTAATTCCATACATAATTTCATGAGCATCTATTTTACTCTGAAGCATGTTTCTACAATCTTCTATTCTTTTCCATGATTCTTCAGTAACCTTAATATTTTCCATATCTCGGGCAACACGTACTAGTTTATTGATGGTTAATGAATTACCATCTAGGTATACAGCCATTATTTAGTTAGTAATTGGGCATTAAATAAACTTTTTAGTCTCTCGATTACTTTTTATTGGCTAATTCTGGGGTTTTGTGGCAGAAACAACAAAGAGTCAAATTCATGAGCTCAAAGTATCAGCAATTTCTTATTGCAAATTAGAAGAATATAGTAAAGCAGAAAAAGCAATACGTAAGGCGTTGGAATTGAAACCTAATAGTAATAATTTAAATCATGAATTAGCTAAAATTCTTTTAAAATCTAAAAATTATGTTTCAGCCTTGGAAATATTAATTGATTTAGAACCTCAAATTAGTAAAAAATATATATTGTATAAAGACATAGGCTTAGCATATTTTGGCATAGGTAAATTAGAAAAAGCATTAGATTACTCGGTGAAATCGTTGGAACAAAGTCAGGATTATATTGAAGCCATTTTTCTTAAAGGAAAAGCGTTACGAGAATTAGAGAAATATAATGAAGCAATGGTGGAATTTGAGAAGATTTTAAAGTATAATCCGAAGCACCGTGATGCATTGTATCAAAAAGGTAAAATTTTACATATTATTGGAAAATATAGGGAATCGCTTGATTATTTTGATAAAGTTTTAGAATTTAGACCTAGAGATAC
Organism: Candidatus Poseidoniia archaeon; assembly: GCA_034399455.1. Lineage (GTDB taxonomy): Archaea > Thermoplasmatota > Poseidoniia > MGIII > CG-Epi1 > CG-Epi1. The sequence goes on along the minus strand of DASCSW010000026.1, from coordinate 6,519 downwards.
AGATGCGTTAGCAGCTAAAGGTAAATCCCACGATGAATTAGAAGAATACAAGGAAGCATCTGATGCTATCAATAGAAGTCTTTTAGTTGAAGATGAAGTAGTTTATAATGATAGAGGAGTAGCTCTTACACGTTTAGGATATAATCATAAGGCGATAGACAGTTATCGTAGGGCTCTTGCTTCAAATCCTAATTATGCAGTTTGTTGGTTTAATTTGGGAAAAGCCCTTTTCCGAGTAGGAGATTTAAAAGAAGCCCTTAAAGCATTTAAAAAATCAACTGAATTAAATCCTAAAAATCGCAGCGCTTGGAATAATAGAGGTGTAACGCTCAGACAATTAAATCATCTTGAAGAATCTTTGGATTGTTATGATAGAGCTATATCTCTCAAAAAGGATTATTCATGGGCTTGGCATAATAAGGGGTATGTTTTAGAATTACTTGATAGGCCTCGGGAAGCTCTTGAATGCTATGAAATGGTCTTAGGGCATAAACCAGATCCTAATGAACACGGTGGAGATGAATGGGCAAAATTGGAAAAAGATACGAATCTTGCAATAGATAGAATCACTAAAATAATTGGAGACTAATTATGGATGTTGTAGATTTGATAAAATTAGGAGAAAATCTCTTTGAACAAGGTGATATTCAAGGTTCCCGTTCTAAGTTTATTGATGCATTATCTTTAGCGCCAGATGATCCACAATTGCATAATAGGCTTGGAATGCTTGAAATGTTTCAAGATAATCCAAAGAAGGCACAGATACACTATACTAAAGCCTGTGAACTTGCACCAGAGGTCTCAAGATATCATATGCGTTTGGGAGATTCTTTTCAAAGGTTAGGTCATTTTGAAGACGCAATTCAGTCTTATGCAAGTTCTTTAGAATTAGAACCTAAAAATGCTCCAGCCTGGAACAATCGTGGTTTTGCAAATTTCAACATAAATCGCTGGAATGAGGCTTTAAGATGTTATGATGAATCTATGCGTTCAGATCCTAGCTATGCAGTAGCATGGTATAATTATGGATACACACTGCAATTGTCTGGTCGTTTAAATGAGTCAAAGGATTATTATCAAAGAGCTGTTGAATTGGACCCAGAAGACAAAATTGCTTGGAACAATTTAGCTAATGTTCATTATAATCAAGGCCAATATGAGAGGAGTATTGAAATTTATAAGAAATCGTTAGAATTAGACCCCGAATATGTAATTGCAGTCAACAACATTGGTAATGCCTTGGATCACTTACATAAGTATGAAGAATCTATACCTTATCATGAAAAGGCAATAGAATTAGATTCAACATTCCACTACGCCTGGATGGCTAAAGGGAGAGCCTTAACTAATCTTGATAGGGCAGATGAAGGTCTGGAGTATATCGAAACATCAATTGAATTAGATGATGAAGATCCTGATTACTATGAAGCATTATGCCGTTGTTACATGGCTTTGGATATGTCTGTAAAGGCTCGTCAAATTGTTAATTTAGGTCTCACACTTGATGGACAACACGTACCTTGTTGGATGGCTTTGGGCGACATCAATTTTGAATTAGGAAATAAGACACAAGCATTACAATGTTATGATGAAGCAGTTAGAGCGCAGGATGTTCTTTCAAGAAATAGAATGCGAGATTTAGATTGGATTGAAAAAGGTCGTATATTAGAAAAAGCCGGCGTTTCCCATGAAGGTGTTCGTCAATATACAAATGCAATTTCTGTTGCTTCAGAGACGAGTAGACCTTATTTTAAGAAAGCTGAAATTTTAATTATTTATGACAAAATTATTGAAGCTAAAAAAGATATATTGACTGGTTTGTCGATGGATTCTGAATCAATAACAGGACATAAATTATTGCTTCAGGTTATGGATCCTAGGGAGGTGATGGAAGCATTAGATACTAAATTTTCAAAATTTAGTAATAATAAAGAGATATCATCCTTAATTGCCTCCAAGTTAGCTGATGAAGAGCCTAATATTTCATTAGGTTTTTTAGATGATGATAACTTTTCAGATTTAATTTTAAAAATAGGATGCTTAAAAAATATTGGAAAAGTCAAGGAGGCTTTGTTTTTTGCTAAGAAGGCGATTGATATTAATTCCAAGAAAATAGACGGTTGGATTTCAGCAGCTTGGATTTCATATGAATTAGAGAATTTTGAAGAGGCTGAGGGATATTTTGAAGCAGCATTAGGCATTGATATATCAAATCCGGATGCTTTACTTGGAAAAGCGTTAATATTAAAATCTAAGAATAAAGATTTTTCATATTATAATAAAGCACTTGATGCAATAGATCCGAATTTGGTTATTTAGAGCTAATTTCATAGAATATTTCCTCAATATCTTTTGAAACTTTTTCCCAAGAAAATAATTTTTCAACTCTTTGTCTCCCTCTTTGACCCATTTGTTTTGCCATTTCAGGAGCACTCCAAATTTTTTCTAATGCTTCTTTAATTTCTTCAGGATCTAACGGTTCAACAATAAAACCTTCTTCTTTAGAGATAACATCCCTAACACCAGGTATATCACTTAGAATGAGAGGTTTTCCTGAAGCCATGCCTTCTAAACCAACTATTCCAAAAGCTTCAAGTCTAGACGTCGAAGGCAAAATAACAACATCGGTAGCTGCATAATATGCTGGAAGCCAATAATCTGAAATTGGACCTACAAAGATTACGCGTTCTTCAACGTTTAATTTTTTTGTCAATTTTTTCAACCAAGGGAGATATGGCCCATCACCAACAATCATAAGTTTTCCAGTTGTTGTGCGACTTATTGCTCTAATTATAATTCCAATTCCTTTATGTGGGACTAGTCGACCTACAAAGAGTGCAACAGGTTCATCAAGATTAGCATACTTTTCTCTGATGTGTGCACCTTCATTATTTGGATGAAATCTATCTATATCTACTGCATTAGGAACAACATCTACATCTATATCCCATAAACTTCTTGATGTAGTAGCATAGCTTTTTGTTGTAGAAATAACTCTGTCTGCAACCTTCAAGGGATATTTTCCTAGCATTTTTTGGTAAAGATTTACAGCAACATTACCAAAAAGACCTTTTAATTCTAAATCACAATGATGGGTAACTACCAAAGGTTTGTTTGATTCTTTTGCTCCTTTTGCAGCAAATCTTTCTGTAAACGGCGGTGGTGAATGAACATGTACTATATCGGCATGACTTCTTCTTACAAAAGCCTGAACTGCAGTCATTACTGGCGTATTATACATGTTAATCCATTGAGGCAATCGGGTTATTTTTATATTGCTAATTATTTCAATTTCAGGCATACGGCTATATCTTGAAGTTACAACTTCTACTTCATGTCCTAACTTGATCAAATTTTCAGAAAGTCCTAATACATGCGATTCGACCCCTCCAAAATGAGGGTAAAAATACGGTGTTACTTGAAGTATGTGCATTATGCGATTGTACTTTGTGATTCGTAAGTTCCCGATACGATTGTATTTGGCCCAACTTTCACACAATTTCCTAAAATTGAGCCTGCATTTATTGAAGCATTTATTCCTGTATTTACATTATTACCAATGATGGCTCCTAATTTCCTTCTTCTTGAGTCAGTTTTCTTTCCTCTATGCACAACTTCAATTTCTTTTTTGTCAAATCTCAGATTAGCAATTTTAGTTCCGGAGCCTAAATTGCTATTTTCACCAATAATAGAATCGCCAACATAGTTATGATGTGGGGCTTTTGCCCCCCTTAGTAAGATTGAATTTTTTATTTCAGTAGAGGCTCCAACTTTATTCATACCACACAATACGGTACCAGGTCTCAAGTATGAATTAGGCCCCACAACACAGTTTTCCCCAATCCAAATAGGTCCTTCCAAATATGTTCCTGATTTCAGAATAGATCCTTTACCCAAATGTATTTCTCCTTTAGTCATTACATTTTCTTCTATAGTTCCTTCAATATTTTTAATATTATTTTTCATGTATTCTTCGTTTGCTGAAATTAAATTCCAGGGGTTACCAATATCCATCCATAATCCCTTGTATTCTAAAATATGAATTTGATTAGGCATATTTTGAAGGGCATCTGTAATTTCGTATTCCCCTCTGATTGATTTATTTATACCCTCAATTGCCTTGAATATTTCCTCATTAAATAAGAAAATTCCAGCATTAATCATACATTTTCCACTGATACCTTTTTCAACTATAGAAATCAAACGTCCGTTTTTACTCTTAACTACTCCAAAATTGCTTCCATCATTTACTTTTGTAACCATCATTGTCATTTTATCTTTGTTCTTTCCAAGATTTTCTAAATTTTCTGAATCAATTAGAACATCTCCATTTAAGCAGTAAAAATTACCACTAATCTTTCCTTTGGCTTGATTTACAGCATGTCCCGTTCCTTTCTGTTCTTCTTGAACAATATAATTAACATTTAATCCTAGTTCAGCATTATTTAGATAGTCAGAAATTTCTTTCATTCTGTATCCTATCAAAACATGGACATTGGTTACTCCTACTTTTTTCAGTTCCTGAATTTGTCTTTCAATAATTGGTAATCCACCTAAAGGTAAAAGAGGCTTAGGTGAATTTTCAGTTAAAGGCCACATTCTTGTTCCTTTTCCTGCCGCCAAAATCAATGCATTCTCAATCATATTTTTTCCTTTATACCCTTAATTAGAAGTTCATTTATTTTTGCGCCATCCATTTTGCCTCTAAATTCAGACATTACAGGCCCCATTAAAGGTCCAATAGCCCCCATTCCTCTTTCTTTTACAAATTCAAGTTTTTCCTCTATTAAATTATTTATGAATACACTTACTTCAGTCTCAATATTTTCATTTTTTAGCTCTATTTCTTCACCCTTACTAGCTTGAACTAGAGCTATTTCAATTCCTTCTTTAGCTATTTTGTCGTTTTTTACTAATTTTAAAACCTTAGCGATCGAATCGTTATCAATTGTTCTATGTCCGTCATTTTTTAAATTTGGTAAGATGTGTAAAAGTAATCTAGATAATATTTTAGGATTATTATGTATTTTAGATAGGTTGTAAAAATCATCATCCAAATTACTTGATACAATTTGTTTTGATTCTTCTTCATTCAGGGGTAATTCTTTTTCTCGTTGATCCAAGGTTTTTGGAATTTCTACTTCGATATGATTCAGCGTCATTGGAGGTATATCAGTTTCAGGATACATTCTTGAAGCACCAGGCATAGGCCTAAGGAATTTCGTATTTCCTTCAGGCGTTACTCTTCTGACTTCTTTTGGCACTCCATCAATACTAGCCCTCTCAATAACTCGATTCATTGCATCCTTAGCAGTATTCTGTTTTCCAAATATTAAAGCAAAAGCATCATCTTTTTTACAATCTAATTGTTTGTATAGTTCTTTAGTTTCTTCAGAACTTATACCATAGGCCGGTAATTCATCACTATGCATTAGACCTTTGACACCTGCTTTTTTAGCATAATCTGAGAGTTCTTGCCCCATTCTTATGTGACCCTTAGGCGATTCTTTTGTTCCTAGATTATTCTTCCACCCCGGCAATTTGCATGCTAGTGCGATTCCTCTATCCTTAGAAATGTACTTTGTTACATCCTTTGTTTTTGAAACTTTGCATCCCTTCAATGATTTTAAGTTGCACTGCCTCTCGATCTCATTTTCAACAACTTGCGCCATAGTTGATAAATCCTGAAATCCTTTGAGTTCTACACGTTCTCCTCCGTCTATAGAGACATTTACATCCTGGCGGATTGTACCTAATCCTCTTTTCACTTTACATGCCCGTAAAAGTCGTCCTAATGCTCTTGCAGCATTCTGTACTTGTTTAGGTTTTTTTAGTTGAGGTTTTGTTGTAATTTCTAATAGGGGAATTCCTAATCTATCCAATAAGTATTCATCTTTATTTTTACCATGTCTACACGAATCTTCTTCAAGACAAATTTGTTCGAGTTCAATTGTTCCATTTTCGTATTCAATTTCACCTCCGGTGGCAATTAATGCCGTTCTTTGGAACCCACTAGTATTAGATCCATCAACTACTACTTTCCTCATGAAATGTATTTCTTCAATAATATTAGCATCGACAAGTTTTGCAAATTGAAGCGCGATTTCTATAGCAGTTCTGTTTGGCCCTCGAGGCGGTTCTTCATCAGTATAAACTAGGCAGTTACAACTTTTATTGAAATATGTAAATTTCCTTATTCCTTCAGCCTTTGCAGCTGCATCCATATTTCCCATTTCACTTGTTGTTGCATGTAATTTTCTTGTAAAAGTAGAATCATTTCCCGTATCTAAAGAATGACATTTACAGAATAGTTTTCCACAATCAAGCTGCTGATGAACTTCCAGTCCAGCCTTCAGACTCACAAATTAGGCGCGTACTTCTAGTTTTTAAAAGAAGCGGTGAACAAAAACTTGTATTTTTTAAGGTAAAACAAGGCTATAATCCCTAATATAGGTCCTATAATGAAAAATCCCATTGACAATACCGAAAAGAACGCTCCAATTTGTGCATTATTATATG
>DASCSW010000025.1:0-12997 GCA_034399455.1 Candidatus Poseidoniia archaeon | reverse complement strand
AGTAGAAAATGTATGTGTTCCAGTCATACCATTAACGTCTGTAGCAGTCATTGTAGTAAAGAATGTTCCAGCCTTAGTGTATTCACCGTTATCAAATCCACCGGCTGCATCAGTTACACAAGCGATTCCTGTATTCCCACAATCTCCTGTATCTGTTGTTAAAAGTGCTGAATTGAATTCTCTAGCTGTTATTGCAAAAGTATGTGATACTGCTATCTCGTCCACTGCATCTGATACTGTAAAGGATACATCACCAGTTGCTGCTGCGTGAACTGTAAAAGATAAAGTACCACTCTGGCCAGCACCGAGTAAAATCACAGAAGTGTCAAAACTTAATGCATCATCCATTGCAATAACTGCAAAACCACTAGTTACACCTGTATTTGTTACTGTAACTGTTCCTGAAGTACTACCGCCTTCATTGTGACTGTAACTGTTATCTGTATCAACTGTAGCTGAACGTGTGTTATCTGCTACTGTAAATGTTGTTGCTCCGTATGAATCTGAAGAATCTCCACCACCTGCCACATTAGCTGTAGCTGTAGACGAGGATCCACTAGCTGCATCTGCAGGCACTGTGATTGTCAAAGTAGATGTGCCACTTGCACCTCCAGCTAAGCTTAGAGAAGTTGATGAACTACCGCTCATCCATGCTGCATCGAAGAAAACTGAAAAATCATCATCTCCATTTCCTGTGTTAGTCACAGTGTAACTGACTGTGAAACTAGCACCTGGATTCAAAGTTGATGGTTGATTACTAGTACCTAAGGCAATAGTTGCGCCATAAGTTTGTTCTGCCGTAGTTGTAGCAGTTGCACTTTGACTACTTGAGTCTTCATCCGCCGTTGCAGTAAATGTAATTACATCGCTTTCTTCACTACTTGCATCCTCACCAACTGTGTGAATCACTGTAACTGTTGCAGAAGCGCCACTTGCTAAATTTGATATATCTCCAGCTCCACCAGCAAGCCCCCAATCACTTGCAGAATCAGTAGAATAAGTAAAATCTGCATCTGTATTACCTGTATTAGTTATTACAAAAGAATAAGATACTGAACTACCAGGAAGTGCTGAACCTGAATTAGTTCCTATAGAAACTGTGTGTCCAAAAACTGGGGCAACAGTTGTTTGCCCGTCATGACTACCTGTCTGCGTATCATCATTACCTGCAGTTACTGATGCTGACCAGTGGTCAACAATTCCTGCATCCACATGTGCAACATCCATGGTAATTGTAAATGTTTCAGTTGCATCTTTGCCAACTGTAACTGTTTGACTTTCACTACCTGAAGCAACCCATCCGTTGTCACTTGTTGCCGTTACTGTGAAAGTATCTTCAGAATTACCGTTATTAGTTATAGTAAAGTCGTAACCATTTGGACCTGGTAGGAAAGAAGCATCAGTTGGAGCTACCCATCCAAAACTGCTTGTTTGAGTAACAAAAATAGTTTGTGAAAAACCATCTGAATTTTCTGCACCCCATGTATCATCTTGTACACGGAAACTTACTAAACGAGTTCCACCCAATTGATCAATAATATCTGCTTCAGCTACTGTAAGTGTACAATCTCCTGCACCATCACATGTCATTTCTCTTTCACTATCTGCTTCTATTGTAACATAAACTTTGAAAGTATCGCCATCATTCAAGTTTGCATCAGTTGCTGTAGCGTTGAAAACAAAATCTACACCATTGAAATGCCTTTCTGCACTACCTGTAGTTAGAGTGGGTGCATCGTTTACAGTAATCGAACTGCCTGCGACATTTACTGCACTCTCTTCATCGTTAGACGCCTTGAATGTGATTGCTTGTTCTGTATTAGCCCATGGAACTGCTGATACAAGTGAATAATTTACACCATTCAGACAAGCATCGGGATTATCAGTTCCTACATCCATTTCATTGTCACCCCATGCCCCAACTTCAACATTCACGGATGGTGTTCCTGTTGTGTCGTCAAAAACACAATAAACTATTGAAAATGTAAAATCATCATCTTCTCCACCACTTCCTGGTGAAACTGAAGGGTTTTTTAACCAAGGAGTCTCTGTATCTACTGTAAAAGTAGTAGTTCTATCTGCAGCACTGTCATATGAATCAGTTCCACTTACAGTGACTGTAAGAACACCACCAAGATTTGTATTGAAAACTACTGAATAAACTACACCACCTATGAAATCAGAACCACCTTTTTCTAATATAACGTCTTCACAAGGACTTGCTTCAGTATCACAAACTGTCGCAGTAAGAGTTCCTTCGTGATCATCCGCATCAGTGTAAGTAATTGTCAAAGTATAATCATCTTCTGGCATTCCTCCTCCGGAGACTGCCGCATTATCTGTAAGGATAGGTAATGTATTAACTCTTACTGAAGAACAACCATCTCCAGGTATACAATTATCGCCCATGCCTGGCCAATGCCTCTCAACATCTTCCTCATCACCACCACTACCTATTGTGAAAGTTGCTATAAAGCCAAAAGCTATTTCATCGTCACCAACTGAACTTACAAGAGTCCTTGCTTCAGGTCTATTTGTAGCGTCTGTAATGGTATAATCTCCATTTACAGAACCACCTTCACAATTGGCTGGATCTGATCCAGAATCACATGTCAATTCAATATCCATATCAACCTCTTTAATCCATACTTTAATCACTAAATTAGTAACCTCATCTCCACCGTCGCTAAAATCAACAATAAAATTAATAGGTTCATTTCCGTCCACACGAGAGTCGTTAGGAACTATAGATTGAGTATCACCAAATTCGGCAGCTTGAACTCCATTCAACATAAATAAAGCCAATACGGCCAATCCAATAGCGGACGCGAATACAACACGGTTGCTTGTCATTTTTTACACCAATTTGCGAGGACCTTGAATATGCTCTCTGATTTTTTACCAGTTTGCAGCCAAAGTCAGTGCGTTACCACAATCCCGCTTTATATAAATTTATTTGTTTAAACAAATAGCATAACAACAGATAAATAAAGCAGTGTCTCACAACGATAATACCATGTTAGGTAAGGCCCTTTTTGACTTGACCATTTCAGGACCTGTTATATGTATAGCGTGTTCAGAGGATGGAACTCGGATTGCAGTTGGAGATCGTAACGGAAATTTAACCCTAGTTGATAAATCCGGTTCAATTATATGGGAAAAACAAATTGATGAGGGGATACATGGGCTCTCAATAATAGGAAACGGAAACAAGGTAATATGCGGAGGCAAGGATTGCAAGCTCAGAATGTTTAACTCCTTGGGAAGCGTAGAATGGGAACAAACTATTGGAAAGTCAATATGGTCATTATCTGCAGACCCTAGCGGTCAATACATAGTAATAGGCACTGGAGATTCAATTACGATGTTTACAGAAGGTGGCTTACAAGTTTGGGAATATCCTACAAACAGAGCAATGGTTGGAATTGGAATATCACAAAATGGAGCTTTAATAGTAGGATGTGGTGATGAACACCTATATTGCCTAGACTGTGAAGGCAACTTAAAGTGGGAAAAACAAAGAAGTGATTCTCTCTGGGATGTTTCTGTAGATAAAAATGGCGAGACTATATTTATTGGTGGTTGGGATGAAAAAATCCATTGTCTCGACCAAAACGGCAATGATATGTGGAATATCAAAACAGAAGGTTATGTTAGAGCTGTAGAACCTCTAAACAATGGAGGAGTAATAGCAGGATCACATGATAATAACATATATCATCTTTCTAATTCAGGAGAAATATTAGAAAAATTCAAAACGGAAGGGGAAGTTACTTGTATATGTGCTTCAAAACAAGTTGATATTGTAGTTTCAGGGCTCTCAGATAAAATATGTGGTTTTGGAATTAATGCTAATGCCAAACCTATTGAGACGCCTGTAATACAAACTCCAGAGTCACCAAATATTGAAGAAAAAATCGAAAATGAATATGAACCTATGTTTGGTGTAGGAATGTTTGATGAACCAGTACCTGATACAACAGGAATACTGGCTAAAGACGAAATTACATCTGAACCAGAAACATACAATCAACAATATACAACCTCCACTGAAAGAACGCCCGAATACGATAACAATTATAGTCAAACAAATAGTAGTATAGACACCGGTGGAGAATATCGAGCATTTGCTTCTGAAGTTGTAAAAGGCGATGTTAAAAATTATCTTAGACTGGGCAATTCTGCATGGATTGAAAAACGATTAGAACGAGCTGCTGAACATTACAAAAGAGCTACTGAAATTGATCCCGAAGAACCGCGCGCATGGCATAATCTTGCCATATGTAGTTATCACCTTGCACTCAAGAGAAATCCTGAAAATATCAAAGGAGCCGTCCAAAGTGCTTATGCTTCATTAGAAATGGCTAAAGAAAAAGGTGGAAGTGATTACAACGCTCCCGACAAAACTTTAGAATATTTTGCAGCTCAATTAGGATTAGAAACTAACTAATATTCTACAACTCAACTATTGTCCCTGTGTAAAAAGTATACTCTACAAATAATACCCAATCATTACCATTATCTAAATCAATTAAAAATCCTATAGATGGTGCATTGTTACAAATTATAGTAGTATCCCAATCTCCTTGACCTTTTGCACTAGTGTAACCATTTTGGAAAAGGTAAGTATTTACTTCCTCAACATTTCCAAAGGATAATACTAAATTTGAAGGAATTGAACTAAGTACATTGAAATTCAAAATCATTTCGCCAGAAGTACTATTTTCAGTAAGATTTACCAAATAATTAGTTTTGACAGACAACGAAAAATCATCAGGTCTAAGAGTACCGCCAAGTGAATCTTCAGAATCAGCGTCTTCATCCTCTGTCCACTCAAGACGATAGGATGAACTAGTAAGATTATAAGGATAATTATGATTTAAGAGTGTTTGATCGCCTTCAGCAGTGTAACCGGCGAGTGCGGGAACTGTAATTGTTTGTTCGCTAAAACTAATGCTATATGTACGAATTTGTACCAATACCCAAGTTTGTGAAATACTAGAAAGATTGCCATTGTCATTAACAACCAATGTAACTGTGAAATTACCTATACTTTCATAAAAGTGATTAGGACGGATTCCATCACCCGTATTTCCATCGCCAAAATCCCAACTGAAAGTTAAAACATCTCCATCAGGATCACTAGATGCACCACCATCAAAAAAAGCTAGACTATTAACCTTGATTATCTGACCTAATCCGCCATAAGTAGAGGCTAGGCTAGCTACTGGTTGTTCATTCCTATGTAAAACATTTATCTGCGCCTTAACTACACCTATTCTACCTTGCCCATCTACTACTGTTAATGTAATAGTATATTGTCCTTCTTCAATGTAAACATGATTAACTGTTTCACCAGAACCACCTAATTCATCGCCAAAATCCCAAAGATAATTTGCTCCATTTGGTTTTGAACCATGAACTAAAAATTCGGCAGAATCACCCTCAATAACCTCGGAAGGCGACAATATTTCTATGCCTTCTAATTTCTCAGGACTAGTGTCTAAACAACCCGGAAACAGCATCAAAATTACCACAATTAGAACTTTACGCACGGTGTGCTAAATACAAGGCGTTTAATAATTAAGCCACCTACCGATACCCTTTTTTACCATCTGAGACCGTGGCAAAAAGGGAATTTTATGCAAGCAGGACACATGGCTTATGACCGAGCTATCACAGTATTTTCACCTGATGGACGATTATTTCAGGTAGAATATGCTAGAGAAGCAGTAAAGAGAGGAACAACTACAGTTGGTCTTAAATTCAAAGATGGTGTTGTATTAATCGTTGACAAAAGACTCGGCTCTAAATTGGTTGAACCAGAAAGTATTGAAAAAATATTTAAAATTGATGGACACATTGGATGTGCCACATCTGGACTAGTGGCAGACGCACGAGCCCTTGTAGACCGTGCAAGAGTGGAATGCCAAGTTAACTCATTTAATTACAGTGAAGATTTAGCAGTTGAATCATTGGCAAAAAAATTATGCGATTATAAACAAAGCTACACTCAATACGGCGGAGTCAGACCTTTTGGTACTGCTATGTTAATTGGCGGTGTTGATGGTTCAGGCCCTCATCTGTTTGAAACTGACCCTTCTGGTGCATTAACGGCATACAAAGCTGGCGGAATTGGGGCTGGTAGAAATGAAGTTATGGAAATATTTGAAAAAGAATACAAAGAAAAGATGAGTCAAAACCAAGCCATTAATTTAGGATTGAAAGGACTATCTGCAGCAAATGAAAATAACCTAAAAGCTGACGTCATTGAAATTGCAATAATAAACACTAGCAAAGGGTTCCACACTCTAGATTCTAAAAGCGTAGGCGAGGCCGTAAAGAAAATTAAGTAATGGTTTCACTTGAAGACGCAGTTGTCGCCAGATACGAAACTGGTGGCAATCGTTTCGAGATTTTAATAGATCCCCAAGAAGCTCAACGTTATAGTGAAGGAGACGAAATAGATTGGGAAGAAGCTATTGCCGCAGATGGCATATGGAACGATAGCGCAAAAGGAGATAGGGCTCCCGAACATTTAGTTAGTGATACCTTTGGAACCAATAATTTAATTGACATTTACAAAAAAATCCTCGACGAAGGAACTATTCAATTAACTTCTCAACAACGTAAAGAAATGGTTGAGCAGAAAAAGAAACAGATTGTAGCACACATTGTAGCAAATGCAATGAATCCGCAAACAGGGGGACCTCATCCACCTCAAAGAATAGAAAATGCAATGGATGAAGCAAGATTTTCTGTAGATCCTATGGAACCTGTTGAGAAACAAGTTGAGAAACTTATAAAATCAATAAAAATGCTCATTCCTATTTCATTCGAAAAAGTAAAGGTAGCTATAAAGATTAGAGCCATTCATGTTGGTAAATGCTATGGCCAAATTTCAAGTTTAGGAAATATTGAAAGTGAAGAATACCAAAAGGATGGAAGTTGGATAGGAATAATGGAAATATCTGCAGCCTCTTTTGTTAAACTTGAAGATTCATTAGGTTCTTTAACAAAGGGTACTGCAGAAACGAAAATGCTTTAGTCTGAAACAAATCTTCAAATAGGGGCGAGTTTGCGAAGGGTTGTATTAGAAGGAAAAAAAGGATGATTCATAATGAGCGAAGAATCAAGTAGCGATAGCGTAAGAAAGTTAGTTTTACCAGGTGACCTTATGGAAACCAAGAGTAAACCAGGGAGAGGTATATTCCGAAGTGAAGGGCAAATATATGCTTCTGTTTTAGGTCACTCAAGTGATAAATCTGGTTACATAAATGTTAATGCAATAAGTGGAAGGTATAATCCTAAAATCGGAGATAAAATTATTGCAATATGTGCTGAAACGGGACCCTCAATATGGCGTATGGATATTGGATCATCATTTAATTCAACCTTACACCACAGTGAATCTGGATGGAAGGTACCATTTGGAGATACTGCTAGATTTTTAGCAATAGGCGATGCTGTATGGGCTGAAATATTCATGGTAGATGCTGCAGGAACACATCAAATTAGTTTAAAGAAAGATGACTGTAGAAAATTATACTCTGGAACTATTGTAAAAGTAGACACAACCAATGTTCCGCGTATTATTGGTAAGCAAGGATCAATGATTACAACAATTCGTGAAAATACTCAAACCAGAATTCAAATTGGACAAAATGGTTACATTTGGATAGATGGAAAAGGTGAAGATATTGCATTAGCTCAAAAAGCAATTGAAATAATAGACCAAGAAGCTACTTCTAAAGGATTAACAAATAAAATAGAAAAATTACTGGAGAAATAAAATGGCAGGCCAAACCGATATGGAATTAATAAAGAATGGAGTCCGATTAGACGGAAGAAAACCCGATGAACTAAGAGAAGTCAAAATTGTCGCAGGAGTTTTAGACAATGCAGATGGGTCTTGTTATCTTGAATGGGGAAATAACAAAGTATATGCTGGAGTTTTTGGGCCAATGGAGTGTCATCCTAGGCACAAACAGAAAGCTGATAGAGCGATAGTACAAGCTAGATACACTATGGCACCTTTTAGTGTCAATGACAGGAAACGACCTGGACTTGATAGACGCTCTACTGAAATTTCATACATAGCTTCTCAAGCTTTTGAAAAAGTTGTTATGGTGGAAGAATTTCCAAAGGCATCAATTAGAGTAGATATGCAAGTTGTAGAAGCTCATGCAGGTACAAGATGTGCTGCAATTACGGCAGCATCTGTAGCTTTAGCTGATGCAGGAATACCTATGAGAGATATGATTCCTGCTTGTGCTTCTGGAAAAGTAAATGATGTAGTCGTACTTGATTTAAATAAAGAAGAAGACAACTATGGCCAAGCTGATTTACCATTGGCAATTATCCCAAGTACAAAGGAAGTTGTTTTACTTCAATTAGATGGACATTTAACACCAGATGAATTTGAAAAAGCTATGGATTTAGCTACAAGTGGTTGTATGGATTTATATGAAAAAATGAGAAATGCACTTGACAACAGATATGGAGGAAGCGCATGAGTAACGACCACGTCTCAAACCTGATGAAAGGTCATATGGAAACTCTAGCGGCAGAAGGGAAAAGAGCTGATGGCAGAGGTATTAATGAGTACAGAGAAGTTAAAATTGAAACAGGTATGCTTAATACTGCTGAAGGTTCCGCAATGGTTCACCTTGGAAAAACTAAAATACTTTGTGGCATAAAAATGTTGATTGGAACGCCATATGGAGATTCTCCAAAAAGTGGAACTATGACAACCTCTACTGAGTTAGCACCATTAGCAGATCAATCCTTTGACCCTGGGCCACCAAGAGAACAATCAATTGAACTATCTCGAGTAGTAGATAGAGGAATTCGAGAATCTCGTATGATTGACTTTGAAGCTCTTTGTATAGAAGAAGGTGAAAAAGTCTGGATGGTTTATATTGACTTACATATTTTAGATAATAATGGTAATTTATTTGATGCATGTACCTTAGCTGCAGCATCTGCACTATCAAATGCTAAAATTCCGAACGTACAACATAGCGTAGCTGATAAAGATGTCGATTTACCTGTTACTTGCTGGCCAATTTCTTGCACCTTTGGAAAACTTGGTAACACTGTTATCTTAGATCCAACTTCAGATGAAGAGGGTGTAATGACTGCAAGATTTACAGTAGCTCACGATGAAAATGGCAACCTACGGGCCGCCCAAAAAGGAATGAATGGAGCTTTTACTGATGCTGAAATTCGAGAAGCTGTAAAAACCGCAAGAACAAGCGATAATGTTTTACGTGAAGCTCTAAAAGGTATACAATGAGTCAAGGGACAAAAAAAGTTGGAAGTACTGGGAGATTTGGGGCAAGATACGGAGTATCTGTTCGAAGAAGACTAGGCTCTGTAGAGAAAAAACAACGTCAAAAATATGAATGTCCTTCATGCTCAAAAGTTAATGTAAAACGAATTTCGACCGGAATATTCAAATGCAATAGCTGTGATTATCAATTTGCTAGTGGAGCATACTATCCCACAATGGAGGACTGAAAATGGTCAATTACAAATGTGCATCATGTGGATCCAAATTAGATATGGATTTGGAAGTTCTTGGTCTTACATGTCGTGTTTGTGGTGAGAAGATTTTTTACAAAATACGACCTTCAACCAAGAAAACAGTCATATCTGATTAATGAAAGCTCAAGTGAGCCTAAAAACAGGAAAAAATACAAAAGCTATCGCTAAGGCCTTAATTGTCGAAGCGAAAGCAGGATTACCAAAAGTCAAAGTTGATGTACTGCCTACTGGCGAAAAACTCAAAATTGATTTAGAAGCAGAAGATTTTATCAGTTTAAGGGCTGCATTAAACTCCTTTTTGGGATGGGCTTATTGTGCTGAAGGAGTAATAAATAATGAGTGAAATAACGCCTGAAAATGTACAAGAAAAATTAAACCTTTTCCAACAAATACAGCAACAAGTTCAAAACCTTTCTCAACAAGTATCTCAAATTGATATGTCAATTGGAGAAACAGAACGTACCTTAGAAGAAATTAAAGATGTTGGAGATAAAGCTACCTTGTATCGTGCAATAGGTTCTGTTATGAAAAAAATAGAGGACCCAAAAAAACTCAAAAAAGACCTTGAAGAAGAAAAAGAACGTATGGAAATTAGGAATAACAGTTTGAAGAGTCAAGTTCAGAAAATGAATGAAGAACTGGAAGAAATGCAAAAACAACTAACTCCTATCTTACAAGATATCCAAGAAAACAAGGTAAATAATGCTTCTAAATGATAAAATAAAAAAAGCATTTAAAAATGATTTGTTACTTGTAGTCCACCATCACGCTGATGTTGATTCAATAGCCTCTGCTATTGGACTTAATTCTGTATTTGAAAATTCTACCATTTCTGCATCTGATGGCATTAGCTCACATGGGCAAAAAGTTGCTAATATCATAGACGTCGAAATTATGGAAAAACCTCCTAAAACATGGGATGGAACTGTAATTGCCCTAGATAGTCCTAATCCTGAACATTGTGGACCAATACCTAAAGCAAAACAAATTGTAGTCATTGACCATCACACTAAAATTGAAGGATGGCCAAAAGGTACCGAAATTATACACCAGCCTCAACGAACAAGTACAGCTGAAATAATTCTTGATGTCATTGCTGAATTAGGTTTAGATATTACAAAAAAATGTGCTACGGCTCTTTTATGTGGAATTTATACAGATACGGGGCAATTTAGACATGCTAACAGAGAAACATTCACTGCTGCAAGTAAACTAGCAAAAGCTGGAGCTGATCCTCAAGAAGTAATCAATATTTTAGATAGTGAAAGGCCGTTAATTCAGAAAACAACGTTTCTCAAAGCTGCCCAAAGAATGAAATGGATACAAGAAGGCAAATGGATTATTGCTCAAAGTATTGTTGGATCTTTTGAATCTGGGTCTGCTAGATTATTAATTGTTCTGGGTGCTGATGTTGCATTGGTCTCATCAGGTAACAAGAAAGGAGAAATGAGACTTTCAACAAGGGCTTCAAATCGAATTGTTTCACAGGGTTTCAATTTAACTACTATTTTAGAAAAAATTACAGATATGAATGGAGGATCAGCAGGAGGTCATCCTGGTGCTGCAGGATATAATGGAAAAGGCGATCCCGAAGCAATTAGCAATATTGCAAAACAAAATTGTATTGATTCCATAAGGCAACTACCTTAACCCTAGGTTTCCCTAACTATTTGTGAAATATAGGGCAATTTTCCGGATTTACGGCCTAATTATCGCCAATATGCTTCTCCTGATGGGAGGGCAATTAACCTATCTCTACCTTGTTGGCCCAATTTCAATGGATGATGGGAGGCCCATAACATTACCAGATATTCCCTTTTTAGGATTTTTAACAACTATTTTAATGATTGCGGGAGCATTGATAATGGCTGCCGTACTTCAAAGAAAACCATTGCCAATAACATATGTTGCTGTGAACAAAGAACCATTAACTAAAGTATCTAAAGAAGAAACAAATGAATCTAAAAAGCAACAATACAGACCAATTTATCCGGGACAATTTAGCAAAAACTCAGGAGATGTATACTACAATAAAGCAGATGAAAATGAAGACTTAAATTGGGGAAGTGGTGAGAATGTACCGAAGGATATCGAAAAGAAGTTAGGTTCTTTTTCCAAAAGAGAACTACAATTACCTGGGTCTGGATTTTTATTTTTCAGTTTCTTATTTGCTTTAGCAGTAGGATTAGTTGCATTGGGTGAAAGAGGACCTTTCATTTATTTATTTCCAATTGCTTTCGTAGTAGCTTTTACATTTCCCGGACTAATATGGATAAGTTATGTCTATGATCGTACAATTAAGTCCCCTGAACCACAAAGACTAGTGTTAATCGCTTTAGCATGGGGTATGTTTTCAACATTACCTGCTAGTCTGCTGAATGATGCTGGTGCAAGAATTATTGATGTTAACCAAAATGCACTCCTAGGAAATGGGGACTTTGGAAATGCGGAACTAATGCTAGTATCTGTCATCGCACCGTTAGTAGAAGAATTATTGAAACCTATCGGTTTAATTTTTGTCATGAAAAGACTAAGAACTCCATATGAAGGTGTATTGTATGGTGTTGCTTGTGGAATGGGGTTTGCAATTATGGAAAATTTGCTCTATGAATTATTCATATTAATCTGGTATGGTGCAGATGTATGGACCATTAACGCATTCGTTAGAGGGATTGGATCTACTGTGCTTCATGCAGTAGGGCCTGCTGCTGTAGGATACGCCCTTGCCTTATCCAATCAAATGCAAACACCACAATCTAAGACGCTCCCACTTGCCTATTTATTTGGAGTTATAATGCATGGATTATGGAATGGATTTGCAACGATGCCATTCATAATGGATGGAGATGCTTGGGTCTATTTTTCATATGTCTTAATTGCCATTATGATTGTCTTATGTTTGATTTTTATAATCAAATCATTGGAATATGGAAAATACTATTCCAAACTTGAATTGACTGCTGCAAACTTTGATGATTTAGAAGAAGAAACAAATAGTGGCCACTAATCGGCGTAATACCGTCCTTAGCTCAGACTGGCCAGAGCGGCCGGCTGTAGGGGTCTATCCCTTTTACCCGTGAGTACGGGAGGCCGCAGTTACCGGCAGGTCCCCGGTTCAAATCCGGGAGGACGGACCATTCTTCTAAAAAATTATTTTGTTTTTCCAGGCATGTAAACTTTAACGAGTATGGCCGTGATGAAGGCTACTACTGCAGATACCATCGCTGAACCTACCATCCCTTCCATGAAAGCTAAACTGGCATTTGCAATCAATTCTGACCCTAGCAAATTTCCTTGACCTAGTAACTGCCCTCCAATTCTCATCGCGGCAGGAAATGATTCTGTTGCAAGTGCTGAAGAAGACTCCAAACCCTCTGGAATAATCAAATTATTCTGATAAATTTGGTTAAGAACACTCCCGCCAATAGCAATTCCAAGTGCTCCGCCA
>DASCSW010000024.1:0-13262 GCA_034399455.1 Candidatus Poseidoniia archaeon | reverse complement strand
CTGATATACACCCTCTTTAATTAATTTTCCATACTCATTAAAAAACACTTCGTATTTTTCCTTGTCTTTTGAAAGTTTTTTAAATTCAGACAGAAGTTTTTTTACAGAATTCTTTCTGATTTTTGACAAAATATGATTTTGTACTCCTCATTAAAGGTGCATTAGGAACATAGTATCTAATTTCCATAATAACTTCTTGATCTCCAAAATCTCTCAAAACTATCTGAGGTGGTTTTGGTTTATCTTGACAAATGTCTTCATGACTTTTAGCAATATTCTCTACAATCTCTTCACCTTTGGATACGTTCTCCCAGGTAGGTACCAGTCCTAATCTAATCCTCACACGTAGGTTTCTATCATCTTTATGATTAAAATTGGCAATGGTATCTTTTGTTAAATTTTTATTTGGTATAGTGAGTAAAACTCCGTCGGTCGAGCGTACTCTTGTGGTTCTAAGACCAACTTCAGTTACATCTCCCCAGCTTGAGTACAGGCTACCTATTTTCTTAGGCAATAATATTCTATCACCTTCACGAAATGGCCTATCAACCATCAGAAAAATGCCTGCGATTATATTTTCAATAGTATCTTGGGCTGCAAAAGCCATTGCCAAACCAACAATACCTAGAGCAGCTACAATTCCGGTAACATTTATTCCTAATTCATTTGCAGCAGTTAGGATTATGACGGCCCAAAGGGAGACACTTGTAACTCTGAAAAGGAAATTTTCTATTCCTTTGTCTATGTAATCATAAGTGTCAAATATTTTTTTGAGGTATCTTAATACAAGTCTAACTAAGGGGATTCCAATAAGTATTGTAAGTAATGCAGCAATAGGTCCAAAATTGACTACTTCTGTTGCACAAGTCACAGTAAGCTCTAAGTCATCAGGCAGATTTGTTAGACAGCTCATATTTTATTCTATTTGATGGAGTATAAAACAACTTCTGTTTAAGATTGTCTTTAAATTATACGGGTTGCTAAAGGTGCCAGACTATGGACGTTTCAAAATATAGAAAGGATTTTCCACTTTTAAATTCAGAAGATAATCCTACTTATTTAGACAGTGCATGCATGACACTTAGACCTCAGGTAGTTATCGATGCTTTAACGGATTATTACACTAATTATCCTGCATGTGGTGGAAGATCAGTGCATAAATTAAGTTGGCAGGTTACTGAAAATTTTGAAATAGCTAGAGATCAAATTCGGCGCTTTATGGGGGCTGAAAAATCGACAGAGATAGTATTCACAAAAAATGCCACAGAAGGTATGAATATTGTGGCCAATGGCCTTAATCTTCAAAAGGGAGACAAGGTTCTTACATCAGATAAAGAGCATAATGCGAATGTAGTTCCATGGCATCATTTAGCAAAGTACAAAGGAATCAAGTATGAAGTTTTGCCAGCTAAAAACAATTATTATTTTGATTTGGAAGGGCTGAAAGAGAAGATAACTTCTGATACTAAATTGGTCAGTTTTGTTCACACCTCAAATTTGGACGGTCATACCAATCCAGCTAAAGAGATAATAGAAATTTGCCATGATAAAGATGTGAAAGTTATGATGGATGCCGCACAATCTGCACCTCACAAGGAAGTGAATGTAGTTGATTTAGATGTAGATTTTGCAGCAGTAAGTGCGCATAAATTTTGTGGACCTAGCGGTATGGGGGCTCTTTATGGCAAATATGATGAATTGGAGAAATTGATTCCAACATATGTTGGAGGTTCTACTGTTGTTAATTCTTCATATGATGACTACAAATTATTGCCACCACCATCCTGTTTTGAGGCTGGGTTACAAGATTATGCTGGCGCCATAGGTGCGGGTGTGGCAGCAGACTATGTTACTGGTATCGGTCGTGAAAATATCCGTGAACATGAAAATATGTTGAATACTATTATGTCAAACAAGCTAAAAGATTTAGATGGTATATCTGTTGTAGGTCCTGAAGATGTTTCACAAAGAGGAGGAATCTTTTCATTTAATATTGAAGGGTGGGATCCGACAGAGGTTGCAATGCATCTAGATGAAAAATACAATATTGCAATTCGAAGTGGTATGCATTGTGTTCATTCTTGGTTTAATTCTAGAGGAATAGAAGGTACTGCGAGAGCTAGTGCTTATCTTTACAATAATGAGTCAGATATCAGAAAATTCACAGATGCGATTGAAGACACTCTAAATAGTTAATTAATTAGATTTAATCATTGGTCGGCTTGAACCACATTCTGGGCACAATTGGCTTTTATCTTTGTATTTATGTTTACAAGCGGGACATTTGTCTGCTAATTTCTTTTTTCCCTTTATCAACGATTTATTCTTTTCTGCAGCTACTAAAGTAATTTCTCCATTGTCAGCTTTTTCAATTTCATATCTTCCAGAACCTCCGATTTTCATTAGTACGTCTGGTGGAAAAGATACCATTCCCAATTCATCTACAATTAGCTCGCGAGATCCTTCTAAATCATCTATATCCAAATTAGTTCCATGTTCAGCTACGAATCTTCCGTCACGTAGTTCTAGGCTGCGATCACAAAAAGCTGCTACTTCATCACTGTGTGTAACAATGAGAAATGCTACACCTCTCTCCTTGTGTAATTTTCGAAATAAGTCGAGGACTTCCCTACTTGTTATGGGGTCAAGGGCTCCAGTAGGTTCATCAGCTAAGATTAGTTTTGGATTCGTTATTAATGCCCTAGCAATAGCAACACGCTGCTGTTCTCCTCCTGAGAGTGTTTCTGGCAATCCGTGTAAACGTTCTTCTAAGCCCAATTCAATTAATAATTCTCGTGCTTTGTCTCTTGCTTCGTATGGACTTACATCTCTGTGACGTAGAGGTTGTGCTACATTATCAAGTGCACTTAAATCAGGTAAAAGGTTTCCTTCTTGAAAAATGAAAGAGACTGTTTCTTGCCTCATCTTTACTAGTTCAAGTCCAGTTTTCCGAGTAGTTGGTATACCATTTAGGATGACACCTCCTGCTGATGGTTTCATCAAAACCCCAAGACATTTCAATAAGGTTGATTTACCTGATCCAGAAGGGCCAACAATAGCTACAGCTTCTCCATTTTTAACTTTAACATTCAATCCTCTTAAAGCTACAACATTCCCATCTTCTGCTGTAGATTGATATACATGGTACAAAGCTATTGCTTGTAAGATAGCATTGCTGTCAATTTTCTTATCATATATTTTCTCTGAGAATTGAGCAGCCTCTATTTGTTTTTTAGAGTCTTCATCTTCTTTTCCTTGTCCCGTTGTATGTTCAAATAGTTCTTCACTCATTTTATTCTCCCTTTAGCACCACTGCTAAATCGGCACGTAGTGCTCTTCTAGTGGTCATAATTAGGGCTAAAACAACTACCGATAGAACACCTAAAGTGACTTTGATTATAACCCACCAAGGCCATTGTAGTACTCTTGTAATTACAGAGGTTTCTCCAGTTCCAGAAAATAGTTGGAATAAGAATCCAAATATATTAAACAATCCATTAAATGATAGAGCTAAACCAATTCCAAGTATAACACCTAGTATCATAGAAACAAATACTATAGACAAAATTTCGAACAATACAAGTCTAATAATTTGGTTAGGACTTGCCCCTATTGCTTGTAAAATCGCTAATTCTTTCTTCTTTTGATTTAAAACTAAAGATAAGAAAACAAAGGATGAAGCTATTGCAGCGATACTCGCAACAAGATATTGTAGAGTGAAAAGACCTTGAGTTCCAAAAATAATTCCTCCATTTCTTTCAACATTTTCATGGGAGGTTTCCCAATCATTTGCACCTTCAAAACGGGAATCTGCAGCTATTAACAAGTTTAGCACTTGCAACTCATCATTATTCAGCCCATCTATCTCTACAATCCATGTCGTTGCAGTTTCACTATCAACGAATTGATTCCCTCGTAAATCTCTATATGCCTGTTCATTTATTACTAAATAACTGTTCATATCGTTTGTAGCAACTCCAGGGATGAATTCATGAACACCAATATATCTTATACTTGTTTCATGCGGAATTACTTCGAATTCAATTGATGCCGGAATAAAAATAGGTGCTAGTAAGGGAGGGGGTATTGCACTAAATCCAGCAGAGCAATTATTGTCATTATTCTGTATAGTACCATCAGGACAAGTAACACCATTAAGTTCTGCACTTGATAAATTAACAATTCCAGTATATTCAAAAGCGCCGCTTAGATTTGCATTCGTAAAGTTTGCATCTATAATGTTTTGTGGTTGTATTACAAATATAGCATTATTCAGATTTGCACCAGCCAGATTAGCGCCTCTTAAATCCACGTTAAAAAGTATAGACTCGGATAAATCGGAGTTTGTTAAGTCAGCACCAGACAAGTTTGTATTTGAAAAATCAGTGTGTGTAAAATTCCGGTTGCTTAAATCCTGGTTAGAAAGGTCAAGATTTGACCAATTCTTTTCCATTAATCCAGTATACAATATTAATGCCATTATTGGGTCTTGATCTTCATTTCCCTCACCGGTAAATGTAACAATAGTTTCTTCCCATGTAAAAGTCAAATTTCCGGAGTCTTTGTTACTTTCTTTAAGTAATATATCTTCTGAATCTCCATAACGGCCAGAACCCCATAAATCCAGTGTAAAGGCTATATCTGAACCGGCGGTAAATCCTCCTCCTTTGTATGCAATCATTGCTTCAGAAATATCATCTCCAGGAATGGCTTGAGGAAACCATTTGAGGATCTCGGTACTTTCATTCATTAGTACGTATGCATTAACGTCAGTTCCATCTTCAGATATTAAAGGAATAATTGGGACATTTACTGCATTTACAGTTATGTCTTTAGAGCTGATATTAGTAATTGCTTGTTCTACTTCAATTGATGTCATTGGTTCAACAGCATAAACTTTGATATCACTACCAATCTCTAAATCAGCCGTCCTCTCATCGACAAGGGAGCCAGTATAACCTTGTACGGCTGCGAGAGTTACTATTGATAATGTCAATAGCATAATTGTCGCTAGTCTACCGGTGGATTCACTTGTTCCAGTTGACTCAAGGCCTCTTTTTACATCAGAGAGTAAGGGGGTTTTTCTGAAGAATTTAAGCATTATAGAGGGTCCGGCTGCACCCAATCTTGAAAGCAACAAAGCCCCTCCTATCCATAATAAGAAAGGTCCAAAAATATTAATTAATCCACCTACAAACCAGTTAGTTATTATTCCTTCACCAGTTGTGTTCAATTCCTGCCAAGTATCGAATGCACCTATAGCTCCAATGACAAACATAGTCCAATGCAACCAAACTCTTGGTTTACCAGCCTCTTTTGTCTTTCTGACCCCCTCATCAATTTCCATTTCGAGGAAGCTTTTCGTGCGAGAATTACCAAAAATTAAAGCTAATCCTAAAGTAGTAAGAATGGTGAAGAATGTAGCGCCAAAGCTGAGACTTGGATTGACATCGATTTCTAAAGCCTCAAATTCCATAAAACCAACACTCGATAGGACAAAGGGAACTGCCACAAGGGCAAGTAAATATCCACCTAACCAGGCAACTGTAGAGATTATAAACAGTTCAAAGAGCACCATTCCCTTAAGTTTTTCTGCTGTTGCACCAATTGCTCTATGAATACTTATTTCTCTTCTTCTTTGTTCTAAAGAAAGTTCTAGTCCATAAATTAGCAAGTATAGGGAGAGAATAACAACAGGTATCATTAAGATATAATCGAATACTTGAACGAATCCAAGGAAAAATTCAAGCCACAAAATACTGCTACTTATTATGTCTACATAGAATATCTTTACATTTCCATCATCGTAAGTTTGTTTTTGCATATCATTTGCAACAATTTCTAACCAATCTTCTGCAGCTGAGATAGATGATGTTGGTAATAGAGTGCGATCTACAGTTACACCAAGGTATACATGGTCATTATCAATTAGAGTAGTTTGCTGATTTTCATCAAGTATGGTCCATGTTGTGTATATAGGATTAGCAGCAAGAACTGGATTGCCCTGTGGCCATGGTTCATATATTCCTAGAATTGTGACATTATCAAGAGTTAGAGGAATTTGGCAATACAGAAGTCTGAATTCTTCACCTTCAATTATCTCACCAGCACAATCTTCATCAGACATCCCTCCTGGAAGACTTCTTTCAGAAGTGTAAGTAAATGTTATATGATCTATTTTATCTCCTACTTCCGCACCAGTAGTGGATGCAATATCTAATGGAATGTATATACCTCTTTCAGCATGAACCTCTTCATGGGTCTTCCACTCGCCCATTTCATAAATTATGTTTTTAGATAAGCGTTCAGAGATTTCGCCATCAAAAGCTTCAGGCCCTAAAAATGAAATAGCTCTTATATTTACTACAGGAGGGCCTGTAGTGTATTCATACTCCCATAAATCTTCTTGATTCCAATTTCTGCCATTGTCAGAAGATTCAATTTGCTTCAAAAAAAGTGGAGATGCATAAAATGCAGCATCATTAGAGAAGCTTAGTTCACTATGTATCCCACTTTTCCCTAAGATTACTGTGCAATCACTAAATTCTTCCTTTAGTGTAACTTCATCACACATATTTTGTAAAATAGTAGTGTCATTTGTCCATCCAGTAGAGCCTTGTGTTGGGGCATTTTTAAATTCTATTTTTGAGTCAAAAACTGTCTGTTCTAAGGATTCTTCTAAAAAAGCTTGTGAGAGACCAACACCATATACCAATACTAAAGTAATTACTAAACTTGCGAGAAAAACCCCTGCAAATACAGCTAATCCTCTTTCCTTATCACGCCATGAACTAAGACCAGCTATTCTGAGATTATCAGGAAGATCTCTAAATCTATTTTTCCATTTAGTTATCCTATTTCTCATTTTTCACCTTCTATTCCCCACGCTGATTTTATATCACTCGCAGCGACAATTCCATCTTTTAGCAATAACATACGATCAGCTTGGCTAGCCAGATTAGGATCATGTGTGACCATTAGCACAGAGATTGGTTTTTCTGCTTTAGTCAGCATTTTGAATAATTTAATGACATCATTTCCACTTTCAATATCTAGATTGCCTGTTGGTTCGTCTGCCAATAATAATGGTCTAGATCCTGCAATAGCTCTTGCAACAGCAACTCGCTGACGTTGTCCTCCTGAAAGTTGTTCGACCCCAAAGTCTATTCTGTCTTCAAGACCAACTTTAGTTAGAGCTATTCTAGCCTTTTCTTCGGCCTCTGTTTCAGTTAATCCTGAAATCTCAAGTGATAGTGCAACGTTGTCTATGGCTGTTAAGTGCTCTATTAAGTGAAAATCCTGAAATATCCACCCTACTCCATTCCTTCTTACATCAACAACTTTGTTAGGGGTTTTAGTACCATAAACGAATTTGTTAGATTTCCCAATTTCCCCATCCCCTTCAAGATCCTTATTTGGTTTTTCTTCAAGTTCAATTTTGCCTGAGTCTGCAGGCAGTAATCCTCCAATTATGTTCAGTAAGGTAGACTTACCACATCCAGAAGGTCCCATCAAAGCAACTAATTCACCCTCTTTAATCTCTAAATTGACTCCTTTCAGAACTTCAAGTCTTGTGTTAAATGTTTTAGAACCAAATCCTCTCTTTAACTCTTGAACTTCTAGTAATGCCATTTCCCTGCCCTTGTTATTTGTCTATATAAATATGTCAATAGAGTGCCTAACTCCATTTTAATTTCATCTTTTCAGTACATTTGTTATTTTATTTAGTAACGCGAATCTTTATTGTATAATCCAATAATCAGGGTTTAATCCATTCGATACTAAGCCATTTTTGTTTGTAAGATAAAACAATTATTTTATTTACACCATGTCCAACACGAACCATTCGGGCAATGTCTAACCAATTGATTCCTTCTTTTACAACATGAATTAGCCAAGGCGCATGATTTGATTCATGATTATAGACTCTATAATGGGTTCCAAATTTCAATCCCGAATTTATCTGATATCCTTTATCCACTAATTCTTTGACTTCATCGTCGGTAATAGTACTTTCTTGTCCCTCTTTTATCTTAGTATTTGGCCATTCTATGTTTTTTATTACATAATATACAACATCTTTATCTGAATCTATTATTCCAATTTGAACTCGTCTGTCCAGTCCTTTTTCTAGTTCAGCAAAAATATTTGTAAAGTCTATTTCATCATCAAAGTTTTTCGGCAGAATAATAGCAGATGATTGCCCTTGCGTTTCAGTTTTTCTATCATAAACTCTCAATCCTAATTCGTCAACTTTTACTACCAATCCACGTTCTTTTAAATCCTTATAGACAATATAATTATTAGATTTGAAATTCTTCCTTTCACTGTCTGTAAGTTCCAAGTCGTTCCTATAATCACAATATAGTGCCTCTTCAGGTCTTAATAATAAATGACCTTTTTCGTGTGGTGTCCCTGTTTTTCCTTTGTTATATATTTGTGCAGCTAACCTTTCATCAGTAACCAATATGCCGTTTTGTTTGATTTTGTAGGTCAGGCCTTCACCTCATTAACGATTTTCACTTTTCCAGCATCACTTAAAATTTTAGCATTGTATATAGGTATAATTTCGGTTTTATTAATTTTGAGAGTATAATTTTTTGCATCCATCCCTGTAAATGTGGGTAAATCTTCAAGAATTTCTACTTCAATATAATCATCAGCGATTTCATTCTTTTCAGGTACCTTTTCATCTATTGTTTCTTCGACTCCTTTAAATTCCTCTTTTGTGGGAACTTCTAATTCAATAATTTCCTCAGAGATATCTCCAAGTAATGTTCTTTTTCTATGATTCTCAATAACTTCACATAATGATTTAAGATATTCAGTTTCACTAGGATGAACGTTATCGGTATTGGGATTTTGACCATTAATTCTTTCTCTAGCTAGATCGGTTAGTTTTCTTTCCCTATGTTTATGCATTTCTAGCTTCATATCTAAGAATTTCCTGACATCGTTATTAGCCTTATCTAATTTTTGAGAATCATCTTTTGAATTTTCTATGAATTTTTTAATATTAGCCTCTAAATTCTTTAATCGATTATAAAAATTAGAAGGTAAGTTGGTCAATCTACCTTCTCTTCTTTCCTTTAATGTTTGCACTCTTAAATCCCTTAAAGTCATTAAATCCGTAGACATTGTTTTCGCATTGAAAAGGTTGTTAAGTATGTTTGCCACAATCAAAAGCTTTTAACTAATAGGTGTAAATGCATGGTAATGAAAAAGTGCCCAGTTTGTGCAGTAGATGTTGAAGATGGTGCACCATTTTGTAATATTTGTGGTGTTAATCTAGCTGGTGCCAAAGATGTTGGTCCTTCTGTAGTTGAGACACCAGTAACTAAGTCTGGAGGTAAACCAGCCCCGTCAGCCCCGACACCGAAGGCTGGTAACTCTAGGTCTAGTTTTTATCTTCCAGCTATTCAATTTTTGGTTGCAGTAGCTCTTTTGGGTTTAGTTTTGTATTATACTACTGGAGATGTTCCAACCACTGAGTCTGAATCATCAGCCACAAGTCAGATGAATATGACTGAAGATGAGAAGGCAGCACGTTTATTGGATACCTATACACATACAGACCAACCATTGGATTGCCCTCCTTGGATAAATCCAGATGCGGCTATGGATCCTAATGGTTGTCCATTAGTTCTGGAAAATGGAGGGAGTGATAAATCCTTTAATTTTGATGTTACTGGATTTAGTGTTGAAACTCATCAATTTCAGACTATACTTGCTTTGATTGCTCTTCTTGGTCTTTGTATTATTATACAAGCTAGAAGAATAAATGATAGTAACATAATGGCTCCACTGATAGCTTGTATTTTGGTGATGGCTATAATTTATGTTTATGTGGGTGGTGGTTATTCTGCTGCAAGCGAAGAAAAGGTGGATAGTATTAATGAAAATTATCCTCAGGGGGCGTTGGATGCATTTTATTCAACGATTGGTGTTACTGCAGCTTTAATTGTTATCATTGTATCTTATATCGTTTTCTTATATGCTGTAACAGGTAAGGATATTAGTGACGCACCACTTAGTACAATTTATTCATTTGTTGGTGCAGGTTCCCTAGTTTTTGCAGCTTTGCACCATAATTGGGTTCAAGGACCGTGGGATTCTTGCAGTAAAGCTATAGCGGATTATAGTATAGATTCGGATGCAGCATGTGGCGATGTTGGTGGAGATCCTATGATAGTTCTCGTTAATCTTCAAGCTGGCGAAATGTTAGTGATGATGTTGGGTCTTTTGGCTCTTGTCATTGGTATTGCGGCTTATGTTCTTCAAACAATTAGATTGAAAGATATGGAAGAAGCAAAATATTTCTTTTTCATATTATTTGGTCTTGGTTTCCAGTTTATAGTGTTGTTATGGAATTTATTAAGGAATAGTGCCAATTTTTACTTTGAAACAAGTGATTGGATTTTGACTGTTCTTTTCATGGCTATAACTTTCTTGGGAGTCTTTTTGTTTTATCGTAAGAGGAAATCTGAAGAAAGCATGGAAGGATTCGCATATTTTGGTTTATTTGTTGCAGGGATAGGAACTTTGTTCGCTACAATGATTGCTCCAGCACTTCTATCAGGTTCTGAGATTTCATCTCCAGGTAGTAATCAAGAGTGGGCTATGTTTGTAATTCCACTTCTTGTTTCAGGCGGTGCAATTTGGTATGGCTGGAAATTTGGTGTAGATAAATTCAAAGATAGAATGATGGAGATGCAACTATCTAATCCACCAGTCGCAGATCCTTTTGATTCTTCGTTTGAACCTGAAGAAGTTTCTAAGCTGGATGAACCTTCGGCTCCATCATCTAGTGGAGAGGTTAGTTTAGAGGATGCAATGGACAGACTTCTATCTGAGTTCCCTGAAGCTACTATTGATATTAAACCAACAGAAGATGAAAATTATGGGGCTGATCTTTCTCACTTAGATGATTTAGAAAAAGATTTAAAAGAAGAATTAGCCGAATCTCCAAAAATTCGAAAGGCTATGAAGGTTGATTACAAGGTAGATTATGAAGAATTATCTAAATTTTATTCAACTACTGAAGATACTATTAATCAAACCGTAACACATCTTAAATCAGGTAGAAACATAATGTTGTATGGTGACCCAGGTACTGGTAAAACAGCATTAGCAAATTTACTTTTATCTCAAATTTGTGGCGTGAAAGAGGCTAAAGATGGAAGTCAAATTCCTAATTATACGATTGTCACTGCTAACGCTGAATGGTCTAATTTTGAAGTTATTGGAGGTATTTCTCCCGATGACTCAGGTGGTTATTATTTCAAGGATGGTTATGTTGCAGATGCGGCTAAAAGTTGTGAGAAAACAATGCAAGAAGTTGGAAAGCCCCACTATCTTGTAATTGATGAATTTAATAGAGCAAATATTGATGAAGCTTTTGGTAAGTTATTCACTGTGTTTGAGTATAGAGATAAACAGGCACTTCTTACAGCCAAAGAAACAGGCGGAGCTCCATTTATGATGCCACCAGAGTTTAGAATAATTGGAACTATGAATACGCAGGATAAGAATACATTGTTCAATGTAGGTCATGCATTAATGAGACGTTTTGCCTTTGTCGAAATTGGTCTACCGGATCGAGACGATGAATACAAACGCATGCCTATTTTTGTTTTCAATAAACTTAACAAATTAGGAATTGCACCTGAAAGACCCGAGGAAGAGGAGGATTGGTATGCTAAGGAGATGTTTGATTTTTACGATGATGATAGTACAATGTTTAAAGCATTCAATAAATTTATGAATTTCTTGGAGGAAGAGGAGTTACCTCAATCTAGAGATGATGAAATTGCAAGAGGTGTCAGAACCTATAGGAAAATAGGACCTGCTGTTATTATAGATTCAATGTTGACTGTCTTTAATTCAAAAGGGCAGTATGATTTAGATAGAGCTTTGGAGGATGTGATTAAGTCAAATATAATGCCTGCACTTGAAGGATTAGAGAGGAATGAGTTGAAGTGTTTGATGTTAAAAGCGCAAGAAGTTCTTGGACCAAACCATGGTATATCAAGCACATTAGAAAAAATGGTTGATTCTCCAGGTTTAAGCGTATTCGGTTGATATGAGTTTACCTGATGCAACTATAGATCTTAGGTTACCAGAAGGTCATCCGGAAAATTTAACGGAAGGCGAATCTGTTATGCTTAATGTTAACGCATTCAAGGCATTAGAAGATGTACATATTAGAGTAGGTAGTGCAAAGGTAGATTCTTTGCCTCCTGTAAGGTCAAATACAACTCATTCTTTACAATTTATAGTTCCAGATTATATAGGAACAAATACAATTTCACTACATAGCAAAGATGGTAGCTCAATATCGAATAAATTAGAAGTTGTCATAGCTCCTAAAATGTTGGATTATGAAAGTTTCAAGGATCTGAGAGATGTACATATTCCTGATTTAGTAAAGAATTCAGGGGCAGATGATCCACCTGAGGACATGTATCCTGGAGGGACCTCTTCAATTGAGGAAGAAAAAATATTATTAAATATAGAACAATTATTAGAATTTTCAGGTAAATTATTAACAGTTACTAACGATATTCGCAAAGGAGCTTATACCTACAAAGTAGAAGTAGAAAGAAAGACTATGAAGTCACAAATAAGAGGTGCAGTTAGATGGCAAAAAACTGCATTGGCAAGAGCTCAGAAGGGAACTGAGTATGCTACAGCTCATGTAACAGATATTAGGAAGAGGAAGTGGAGCACACCAACAAATATTCTTCTTGTAAAATTCCATATGGAAGTTTTCATTGAGGCTATATTCTTCAGAGATGAGATGGATAGAAGAGAAAGGGAAAAGAAAGCCTGGTCAGCCATATATGGTAAAGAATACAAGCCTCCTAATGATTCAGTTAAAGAACAATTAGATAAGTTAGATATGGCTTGCAAATTTCACAAGCAAGTATTGGGTGATGGGAAATTAGCTGAATTAATACCTACAGCTAAGGCTACGAGGAAAGAACAGCGATTGATCAATCGTGAGGCACTTATTGAGGCTAAAACTTGGAGTAGAAATAGAGCTTATAGAGAATTACCTCCTCTTTGGAGGGAATTTTTAGACGATTACCAATCATATTACGAAGAAACTGTTCTTGTACAAACACAAAAAATGACTGATATTTATGCACTTTGGATTCTTTGCGAAATGGCTGCAGGTCTTAAATTAAGTGCACACGCCAAGTCTCTCAGAGAGTTTAGATCTAAAAATAAGGATGTTGTATTGAAGTACGATGCGCCAG
>DASCSW010000023.1:0-13641 GCA_034399455.1 Candidatus Poseidoniia archaeon | reverse complement strand
AATTCTCTTGAAGTAGAAGAATTGCCTGAGAAAGAAATTTTTGGAAGTGTAAAATATGATCCTAATCAGACTACGGTTTTTTTGACAAAAAAATCTATTTGATTATCGAAAACGATGATAGTCTAAATCGCTTAAATGAACTTGGTATAACAAACATTCCAACAATGAATATAGGTGTCAGTGAAATTTTAGTTGGTTCTCCTAAATCATCGGGGTAAAATTCGGTTAAATTACCTACAGACTCATACAAACTTGGTCCGTTTCCTAAGTAGTAAACAGATCCCAATCTATCTCTTGAATTTGACGCAGTAGTATCATTTCCAGATGCGCAGGTTCCAGTACATCCATCTGCAAAAGCAATGTAGACTCTACCTTCCAAATCAATATGTAAATCATTAAAATCCAGAAGATTACGATTAGAGCCACCTTCATTTGAGCGACAATCACCACTGTTTAGACAGATACTTCCAACTTGGACGGGATCTGGTGATACTTTCTGTGTATGAAAAACAGGATTCTCATCTAATGCATTAAGACTGTAAGTAACATAAAGGTAGTGACTAACATTGGTAGTGGCATAGTGTGCGTTTCCGTCCCATGGTTCTCCATCAATATTGGGTTGCCCTAGTGCCTCAAAATCTTCACTTCCAAGATATGTAATTGCAATTCTACCAGGATCTCCGGCAGAAGTGTGAGGAAATGTTGCTGAAATAACTTCTACAGGGCTAATTCTAGTGCTTTCTTGTTCCCAAGATTCACCTGAATCAGTGCTTCTTGACATGTAAACACCTTGATTACTTCCAACCCATACATTGTAAGCATTAGATTCAGTATCGGTTGCAATTTCTCCATTCTTTCTAGGATTTGGTGTTCCTACATCTTGTCCCATTGTTCTTTCTTCCCAAGTAAGGCCATTATCCTTGGAAAAAATGATTGAAGGCGTGGCTACTCGAGGAGGCAGATATACAGTCCCATCAGGTGCACTTGTAATTGCTCCATGCAATCCTCCATTTGCAGTGGCTATTCCAACAAGATCCCCGCCAGCCTCAAATGATGCCCCACCATCATAACTAGTGTAACATGAAATGTATAATAGTTTATTGTAACAAAAATATACGGCAGTTTCGTAAATATTTTAAGTAATTCCTCCGCCAATCCCGTATCCTTCATCAGTCCATGGCCCTGATCCTAGCTTAATGTGGTCATTTACTGGCGCTCCAGAATCATGTGGGTTTGCTTCCCAGCTATCTCCATCATTATCACTCCAACCAATCCATGTAGTCCATAGTCCCATCATATGAATATTGAAAACTCTATCAGTTATTGGATCAACCCAACCATACGGGTCATTAGTGAAGAATGCCTGTGTACCATCACTTGTATCTTCCCATGTTAGTCCATGATCGCACGAGCGCATCGGTTTTTCGAATGCTATGAAGAATATACAGCCACTCGAAGTAACTCCAATACTTGGTTCTGCACCTTCTTCTCCAACGTCACTAAAAACAAAATCCATAGCTAAGGGTTCACCTTCTATTGCAGTTCCATTAGGTCCTGTAACGAAGGTTCCATCCGGAAGAGATGGTTCTTCAATAGGTGTTTGCTTTTTTGGTTCATCCTCGAGACAACCAGCAGTACTCATCATTATGAGCATGAAACAAATACCTAGAATTCTAAAATCGAATTTCATTCCTATCGGTGTATTTGGGGTAACCGTCATAATATTTATCCTACAAGTTACCAGCCATAGGTTTCTGTAACTTTCAAACTAGCTTTAATTTTTAGAAGTTTTCCAGCCATTGGAATCAAATCAGGATTTTTGATTAATATTCCTAACATTTTGTGCCAAGGTAGATTTGAATAATTCCTTCCATCGTATATTTCTCCAATTAGATTTAAAGTTCTTTTATCTAATGAGTAAATTAGTTTTGATTGTTCAACGAATTTTTGCTGAGTCCATGGTTGTCTTTTCAATATCCTATCGTACCATATATGAGAATCTAAATCAGAATGTAGTGACTTTCCACAAGAATCCCAGTATCTTCCTCTAAGTTCATGACAATTTATTGCATGTGATGGTGGTGTTAATTTCCCAGAGCCTAACTCATTCCTGATTGCTATAGCTGCATATTCTCCTGAAAGCATTCCAACATGAACGCCACCTTTTGTTATTGGATTTGTCAAGCCTGCAGAATCACCGACAACATAGGCGTCTTTGGTAGAAAATTGAGGAATTGGTCCATCTCTTGGGATTAAACCACCATTCTGCTTATCACCTAGTTCATTTTTTATTCTTTTTTCAGGATCAACATTCATATATTCCTTGCAGAAATATTCTAGTCCTTTCTTTGGACCATTTGTTGCAACAATACCAACATTGAAGATACCATCTCTAGGAAAAACCCAAATATATCCGTCGGCAAAAACAGGATCTATGTAGAAATCAAAATAGTCAGTATCTGGAAAATCTACGTCGCTTGTTTTAAATTTGTATTGAAGTCCAGGTAGCAGTCTTAGTTTATCGTTGCCTTTCAAACCAACTTGAGTAATTATTTTTGGAACTCGTCCCTCAGCTATGACTAATTGTTTTGCTTCAGCTACTTTTTCTTCTTTGGAGAAAAGTTTCCAGTGGCCATTTTCTTTAGTTACTTTTGAGATTCCTAAATTTTCATGCCTCTCAGCTCCTGCTGCAACAGCATCATCAGATATGCTTCTATCGAGTCCCCAACGATGTATAGAATATCCTGGCGACATGAGACCTACAGATTTCCCGTTCGGCATTCTGATGCGATTACCTTTTACTTCCCTTATGGCCCAATCACCAACAGGGTAATTTGTATGTTCTAGTGCAATTTTCCCTAACCCTTCTCCACAATGAATTGGGTCTCCTACACGTTTTTTTCTATCAAATGCTATAACTGAATGTCCTGCCTCAGCTAAGCGTAATGCAGTCATTCCTCCAGCAGGACCTTGACCAACTACAGCTACATCATACATAGGAAGGTCCGATTGCACCTTCATAATAAGTCTACTCTTTTTTCTTAGAATCTTTCAAAACAGGTCTTGCCTCTCTGAAAGATTCAAGTTTCTTAAAATCTAATTCACAAACAATAACTCCTTCCTTAAATCTAGGAATTTCAGATATTATTTTGCCTCGAGGGTCAACAATAGTTGACTCTCCTGCAAAGGTTAAGCTTCCTTGAGTTCCAATATTATTTGAATAGGCATAGAAACAAGTTGTTTCAATGGCTCTGGCAGGTAAAACTCTATGAAATAAAGGTCTTGAGGTAGTAGGGCTTGCAGCTAAGTTTAATATTAATTCAGCTCCATTAAGAGCCAAACCCATAGATGTCTCTGGGAAGAAAATATCATAGCATATTTGGATGCCTATTTTCCCAAAAGGTGTATCAAAAACGGGTGTTTCGTTTCCTTCACCAAAAAACATTTTTTCTTCGAAAGGGCCAAAATTTGGTAAAAATTGTTTGCGATAATGGCCAATGTAACCTTCAGGTCCTGCTATGATTGCTGAATTGAAAAGAGATTTCCCTTTCTTTTCGACCATTCCTGTAGCAATGTGAACATTATATTTCTTTGATAGATTATAAATTCCATCTTGAGCCTTACCAGAACTAGGTATTTTTTCAGCTATTTTGGTATAATTGTCTCTTAGATTATAACCGGTGATAAACAATTCAGGGAATGCAATTAAATCTAATTGATTTTTGCACTTGCCTTGAGCCTTTACAATTAGTTTTTCCATAATTTCAAGATTTTTATTAATATCTCCGAGTACAATGGGGGCTTGTCCCAGTGCCAAATACATAAGTCCCATTTGAGCCTGCTAATAATAGATGCTATTGCTAAATTTCAATAAGGGCATTGCTCTGAATAAGTTGTGAAACTACCTCCAGACACATTAACAATAATTGAGACGTTTATCAAAACTCGTGTAAAAGATGCTGGAGCAAAGGGCGTTGTTCTTGGTTTATCAGGAGGTATTGACTCAGCTACATCTCTTGCCTTGGCAGTGTCTGCTTTGGGTCCAGACAAGGTTAAGGGTTTTATTATGCCATTTAAAGAATCTGAATCTATATCTTTTGCTTCAGATCATGCAAATTCATTGAATGTTAAAACAGAGGAATACAGTATCGCTTCAATTGTAAACAGTTACAAGGAAGTTACTCCGTCTTATTCTTCTAAATCTTCTGAAGGTAATTTGCATTCTAGAGTTAGAATGTCTTTATTGTATGGCGAAGCGTTTTCTTCGAATACTTTAGTTATGGGTACTTCGAATAAGTCTGAATTATTAGTTGGTTATTATACTAAATGGGGTGATGGAGCTTCAGATTTTTTACCAATGGGTGATTTGTATAAGTCGCAGGTATATGCTTTAGCTAAAGTTTTGAACATACCTGAGGATATTCTTAAAAGAGTTCCAACGGCTGAACTTTGGGAAGGTCAAAGTGATGAAGAAGAGCTCGGAATTGATTATTTAACATTGGATAAAATATTATTGGGATTAGAGCGTCAATTATCTGTTGATGAAATTTCTTTAACAACTGAAATTAGTAGGGAATCTATATTTAGAATTGATAATTTAATTAAACTTTCAATTCACAAACGAGTTTTTCCACCAGTTTGTAAAATAGGCCGTAGGACGGTTGGTTTAGACTGGCGGGAAACGATAGGAAGTAAATAAATCTAAAATTTGCTTATTACGGCAAAAGACGAATCGATGCGATAATATATTTTATTGTTTAATACAGTGGAACCAACATGTCTTTTTTGACAGGTTCTACCTTTTTTTTAACTTTTCCGGGGTGGTAGTACCCTTAAAAATAGTTAAAAAGTATTTTTTCGAAGGTTATGTAACGCTTAATATATAGTACCTTAATAGCGGAGAACCGATGAAATTAATTCGAATAAAAACACAGTATGATTCATTTTTGCCACCCTTGGGGGTGGCCTAATTGCCAGCTAAAGTTAACGGTTTGAAAATAGAACGCAAATTCACTGAGAGTGGTAAAGATCCTTTTAATAAATTAAATTGGAGTAAGAGAGATGTAGAAATTCGGAACTTTGACGGCTCTGTTGCTTTTTCGATGAAGGGTGTAAATCTTCCTGATAATTATAGTCAGGTTGCAGCAAATGTTCTTTCACAAAAGTATCTTAGAAAAGCAGGTGTTCCTAAAAATTTAAAAAAGCTTAGGGAAAAAGGAGTTCCAATTTGGCTTCAGAAGAGTGTTCCAGATCATAAGGCTATGGAGAAATTGCCTGAATCTGAAAAATATGGAGAGGAAGTTGATGGTCGCCAAACTTTTAGAAGATTAGCCGGTACTTGGACTTATTGGGGTTGGAAGCATGGTTATTTTGCAAGTGAAGATGATGCTAGAGCTTATTATGATGAAATGTGTTTTATGCTTGCTTCTCAACGAGCTTCACCTAATTCCCCACAGTGGTTCAATACAGGTTTGAATTGGGCTTATGGGATTGAAGGACCTGCCCAGGGACACTATTTTGTAAATCCTGAAACTGAAGAACTTGAACGATCTGTAAACGCATATGAACATCCTCAACCTCATGCCTGTTTTATTCAATCAGTCTCGGATGATTTAGTTAATGAGGGTGGCATTATGGACTTGTGGACTCGTGAGGCACGGTTGTTCAAATTTGGTTCAGGTACAGGAAGTAATTTTTCAAGAATAAGAGGAGAGGGAGAACCTTTGTCTGGTGGAGGAATGTCGTCAGGTCTTATGTCTTTCTTAAGAATTGGAGACAGGGCAGCAGGAGCCATTAAATCAGGAGGAACTACACGCAGAGCAGCTAAGATGGTAAGTTTGGATATGGACCATCCAGATATCGAAGCATTTGTTAATTGGAAGATGACCGAAGAAGAAAAAGTGGCTGCACTTGTTGCAGGTTCACAGCATCTTCAAAACCACGGCAATGAAATTTTAGCAGCTATCCAGGCTTATGATGAAGGCGAAGATAGTTTTAATCAATCTAAGAATAAACCATTAGCTATAGCAATAAATTCAGCAATAAAGGCCTATATTCCTGAAAATTTGATTGCAAGAGTTCTTGAGTTAGGTCAGCAAGGATATACGCAAATTGAAATTGACACTTACGATACTTCATGGGAAGGTGAAGCTTATTCAACAGTATCAGGACAGAATAGTAATAATTCGGTAAGAGTTAGTAATGATTTTATGCATTCTGTCATTGATGGAAAAGATTGGAATCTTTATTGGCGCACAGAACTTGATGATGCCGAAGAAGAAGGTCGTGCACCTAAGCCTTGTAAGACACTAGCTGCAAATGATCTATGGGATACGGTTGCTAGAGCGGCTTGGTCTTGTGCAGATCCGGGCTTACAATATGATACTACAATTAATGAGTGGCATACATGTTCAGCAGATGGGAAAATTAATGGAAGTAATCCTTGCTCAGAGTATATGTTCTTAGATGATACAGCTTGTAATTTGGCTAGTTTAAATTTGGTTAAATATTATGATGCCGAAACAACTAAGTTCAACACGGAAGAATATATTCATTCTATTCGTCTTTGGACCGTTGCACTTGAAATTTCAGTGCTTATGGCTCAATTTCCATCAGTAGAGATTGCACAACGAAGTTATGACTATAGAACATTGGGATTAGGCTATGCGAACATAGGTTCTTTGTTGATGCGTATGGGAATTCCTTATGATGATAATAGAGCTTCAGCAATATGTGGAACGTTAACTTCTATGCTGGGTGGTATTTCATATTCAACTAGTGCAGAAATGGCTTCTGTAAAAGGACCATTCCCAAGGTATGAAAATAATAAAGAAAACATGCTAAGGGTAATGAGAAATCATCAAAGAGCTTCATATAATGTTCCAGATGATGAGTATGAGGGGCTTACAGTAAAACCTCGAGGAATAGATCCGAATTATTGCCCTGAATATTTGCTAACAGCTGCAAGAGAATGTTGGGATCAGGTTATTGACTTAGGGGAGAAACACGGTTTCCGTAATGCACAGTCCACAGTAATTGCACCTACTGGAACAATAGGTATTGTCATGGACTGTGACACTACAGGAATAGAGCCTGATTTTGCTCTTGTAAAATTCAAGACTTTGGCAGGAGGTGGAATGCTTAGAATAATTAATCAATCAGTTCCTGTAGCTTTAGACCGCCTAGGATATGACCAAAATCAATCTAAAGAAATTGTAGATTACATAATAGGGTCCGGGACATTCGATAATTCTCCCGAAATAAATTTTGAATCTTTGAAGAAGAAAGGTTTAACTCCTGAGATTTTAGATTCACTTGAATCTCAAATAGCTAATTTCACGTCTATAGGTCATTTGGTCACTGTGTCTTCAGTTGGGGAAGATTTTTGTACTTCTAAGTTACGTGTGAGTGAATCTCAGGCTGAAGATTGGACCTTTGATTTGTTATCTCATTTAGGTTTCACCAGTGAAGAAATTGATTCAGCCAACGACTATATTTTTGGTAGATTGACTATAGAAGGAGCACCACACATGAAAGAAAGTGACTTGGCAGTTTTTGATTGTGCCAGCAAGTGTGGTCAATATGGAACTCGCTTTATTGCTTGGAATGCACATATTAACATAATGGCTTCAGCTCAACCATTCATATCAGGGGCAATATCTAAGACAATTAATATGCCTCATGAATCAACTATTGATGATATTAAACAAGCCTACATGGATTCATGGAGAGGTATGATCAAGGCCAATGCATTGTATAGAGATAGTTCAAAATTAAGCCAACCGTTAATGTCTGGGACAGTATTGAAGGTAAATATAGAGGAAGAGGAAGATTTAGCTGAAGGACTAATGAGTGCTGAAAAGGCAGTTGAAGTTATGGCTGATGCTTTACCAATTTCAGATGCTGAACCTTTAGCCAGAAAAGTAGTTACTAGGTATATTGCTCAAAGGCGAAGACTTCCAAATAAAAGAGGAGGTTATATTCAAAAAGCCAAGATTGGAGGGCATAATGTATACTTGCATACTGGAGAATATGGAGACGGTAGTTTGGGAGAAATTTTCCTTGACATGCACAAAGAGGGTGCTGCTTTCAAAGCACTAACAAATGCTTTTGCAATTGCAGTTAGTTTAGGTCTTCAACATGGCGTTCCACTCAAGGAGTTTGTAGATGCATTTGTTTTTACAAGATTTGAACCTAATGGCCCAGTTCAGGGTAATGATCGGATAAAAATGTCAACAAGTATCCTAGATTATATATTTCGTGATTTAGCAGTCAATTATCTTGATAGAAACGATTTAGCTCACGTTAAACCTGAGGATTTGAAGCCAGATATTGTCCGTTCAGAAGGTGAAGCAGAGACTGAGTTGAATCTTAATTCAGGTTTAAGTCCTGCAGGTTCAGCAACTGATAATCATGAAATCCAACTTACTTTGGATGATGTTGACCCTGCTCAGGCAGACACTTCAACGGTTCAAACAGATTTGAGTGAAATGCCATTGACTTCTACAGCACCTTTAGTTTCAAGTTCAGGAGATAGTTCGGCTGTGGAGGAAGCGGGTAAATTTGGTTTTGAAGGTGATCCTTGTCCAGAATGTGGGCAGTTTACTTTAGTATCTAATGGCAGTTGTCTAAAATGTGTAAGTTGTGGTTCAACTACAGGTTGTTCATAGTTAGATAAGCTAAATAAGCCCGATTCAAATACAGTAGAAGATGGGTCTGTCAGATACTCTTAGCGATTCGATGACGAATTTTGAAAAGTACAACAATAAAGAAGTTTACAATTTTGGCAGTTTTGTAGTTACAGGTCGTTTAGTTTCAGCCTTTATTGGCTTCGTAGTCATAATTTTGATGCTAATGGTTACATTTTCATCTGCAGCCAAATCATTTCAGCCAGCAGACCTTGATGGGAATACAGCTTTTACGGCAGATGTGGTAATAACAGAAAATACAGGACCTTCACTTAGCGATACATTGAATGATGAGGGTGATTTTGTTGATTTTGGTTACGTTGTTGAGGAAGCTGTTTGGGATTATACATCTAATATGCGAATTTCACATTTTGATATTGTAGTTGATTGGTCATCTAGTGGAGGGGGTGGAGGAGGTCGCCAGGTAACACTTGATGCATCTTCACAAAATAACACTGTAGGTGAAAGCCAGAATAGCGGAGGTAATGGAGGAACAATAACAATTATTTGGCCTGTGAATCAATTGCCTGAAACAGTCTCAGGTACTGCAGATGACCCTGATTCGTTCTTGTTGTCTTTTGAAACAAATGGTGAATGGATGGGAGGTAAATTCACATATACATCAGAGAGTACACTTGCAGACATCACTCCTCTCACAAGTGAGAGTATTGATTATACAATTACATTAATTTATTATACTTGGGATTTTGATAATATAAGAGAGATTGCAGAAGTATGATGGAAACTAATTTGGAAGAAGGTAATCTTCTTTTTACGGATGAATATAAGAAAGCACTTGAGAAGGCATCTTATGAAATTGTGGGCAATCATTCAGCAGTAGAAATTTGTGGTTGGACTAAAAAGGGGATGAATAATGAAAGTTCAGGATGTTATAAGCAAAAATTTTATGGAATTCGGTCACATCAGTGTACACAAATGACGCCAGCAGCAGTAGCTTGCGATCAAAAATGCGTTTATTGTTGGCGCGCAAATGAAATGTTCTCAGGTCAGCAAGATTTGATGGAATATGCCAATGACGAGCCAGCAGATATTGTTCAAGGTTCAATTGAAGGTCATTTGAGAAAATTATCTGGTTTTGGTGGAAATCCAAAGGTTGACAAACAAAAATTTTTAGAGTCACAAACTGTACGTCATTTTGCAATTTCTTTGACAGGTGAACCTACATTGTACAAAGGATTACCAGGTATGCTTAGAGAACTCCGTTCACGTAAGATATCATCATTCCTAGTCACAAATGGTTTACATCCAGAAATGATTGAAAAGCTTAGGGATGAAGATTCACTTCCGACTCAATTGTATATGTCATTAGATGCCCCAGATGAAAAAACATGGAAAAAAATAGATATTCCTTTGATTCCCAATTTTTGGGATAAAGTCAAAGGTACGTTGAAGTTAATGAATGGCCTTAATACTCGGAAAGTTCTTAGATTAACAGTAGTTAAGGGATGGAATGATTTTGATATTCCTGGTTATGCAAAATTAGTTAAATTAGCTGGTGAAAGAGTGATGATTGAAGTAAAATCATACATGCATTTAGGACCAGCACGTAAACGTTTGAGTCAAGATAACATGTTATCCTATGAAGAAATTTTAGAATTTTCAAATAAGTTGGCTTTAGAATTAGGTTGGAAAATTATAGATGAAGCTCCAAATAGTTTAATTGCTTTGGTGGCCGAAGAAGATTGGGAGGGTCGTGTGATAGATTTTGGAGATCCGGCTACAGGGCACCTCGAATCCTCATTTACATGCTAAACTCCCAAAAAAGGTAAATAGTACTACAGAGACCTAAGATTAGTGGATTATATTTCAGGAATTGCATCAGCATTCAAGACGTATATAGGAGAGGGAGCTATCGGTGAGCTTCAAGATAATATAAATGATAAGCCTATGATTTTGATTGCAGGAGATCAGTTAACTGGTAAATCTACACAAGCTAAAAGTTTAGCCGAATTTTTCAAAGGCTCTTTCCATTCTGTTGGTTCTCTTTTTAGAGAAGCTGCCAGAAATAGAGGGATAACGGTCGCAGAACAGGCTCGTTTATTATTAGTTGAGAGAGGTATTGATGTTGAAATAGACTACAAAACCTGTCAAGTGATTACGGGGGCAGAAATTACTACTAATTTAGGTGTTGTAGAGGGTAGACAACCAGCCTACATGGGAAGCTTTATGGTTAGTTTAGGTAAGAAAAATATAATTCGTTTATATTTACGATGTTCAATTAGGGAACAGGCTTTGAGATTTTTGAGAAGAGAAGCAGGTGAAAAGGCATATCTGGCAGGTAAATCCCAAATACCGGAAAAAGATTATAAAAATTTAGAATCTCTGAATACTGAAATTGAGAATTTAGAAATAGAGGGAAGGGAAGAGATAATGACTGATTTTATAGAAAATCAGAGTCGTGACGAAGATGATAGAGTTAGATACTCCAAATTATATGGTTTTGATTATGGTAATTTGAAAGGATATGATATAGTATTAGATACAAATAACAAGGAACCTGATGAAGTTTTTCAAGAAATATTAGAAAAGTTAGACGATTTTGGCTTTCGAACAAATTAATAAACAGCCTAGTACAATGGTTAATGTGGACTTATCTCTGAATGAATTGAAATTGTTGAAATGTTTGAAGGAGGGCCCCCTTTCTCCTCATGAAGCGTCATTGAAATCGGAGTTAGGGGAAAAAGAAGCCATGTCCGCAGCATCCTGGCTTCGAAGTAAGGGTTTGGTTGACATATCTGAGGAATCAACAATTTTTCTTTTTCCTAATGATGAGGGAAAAAAATATGCTGAACAAGGTTTGCCAGAAAGGCGTGCGGTCGAATGGCTCAATCAAATGGGCGAATCGTTACTAGATGAATTGCCCTTAGATGATAACGAAAAGAAAGTTGTAATTGGCTGGTTGAAAAGAAAGAAATTTGCGGATTTAGAAAAAACAGAAGAGGGTCTAAAATTAATTCCTACAGGTAATGTTGAAGAAACTCCTGATGAAGAGGTTTTAGTTCTTCTAAGTCGGAAGCCTATACCTGAAAATGAGATAGATAAAGATGGTCTTACTTTGCTAAAAGGAAGACAAGTTTTGTCTACTAAGGAAGAAGTATCAAGGATTTTTAATTTGACTGAAGAAGGTCAAAACTTTAATGCTGATGAAATTGGTGAAAATTTGATAGGAGAGGTAACTCCTGAGATGTTGCAATCAGGTGAATGGAAAGATAAGAATTTTCAGCGTTATAGTGCCGAAACAAGTGTTGAATCTTCCAATTTTGCCACTTTACATCCTTTAACTAGATTTACAGAAGAGATTAGATCTATATTTTTACAAATGGGTTTTACGGAAATTGAGGGAGATTATGTTGAGTCAGCCTTTTGGAATATGGATGCTTTGTTTATTCCACAGGACCATCCAGCCCGTGAATTACAAGATACT
Source organism: Candidatus Poseidoniia archaeon (assembly GCA_034399455.1). Lineage (GTDB taxonomy): Archaea > Thermoplasmatota > Poseidoniia > MGIII > CG-Epi1 > CG-Epi1. Next base: position 1,509 of record DASCSW010000023.1, on the reverse strand, counting down.
TTCTATCTTTCCGAACCAGCGTCATTTGTAATTAATGATGATGAATTGTTAGATCAAGTTAAGTCTATACACGAAGATGGTGGCGATACCGAGTCAATAGGGTGGGGCAGCAAGTGGAGTAAAGAAACAGCTCAGCAGGCTTTGTTGAGGACACATACAACGGTTGGTACAATTCGATATTTATCTAATAATCCAGAACCGCCTATACGGGTTTTTAGTGTGGGTCGTGTTTTCAGGCGTGAAGCTTTGGATGCCACACATTTACCCGAATTTACTCAAGTCGAAGGTATAATTGTCGAACCGGAGGCTAATTTTGGTATGCTTATTGGCGTATTGAAAGAATTTTACAGAAGAATGGGTTTTCACGATGTAAGAGTTAGACCGGCATATTTTCCATACACAGAGCCTTCTCTAGAAGTTGAAGTTCGTTTTGGAGATAAGTGGTTAGAGTTAGGGGGTGCGGGAATTTTTAGACCTGAGGTTACAGCGCCTTTTGGAATTGAATGTCCAGTTCTAGCTTGGGGTCTTGGCCTTGAAAGATTAGCTATGCTACATTTAGGAATCAAAGATATTCGAATGCTTTACCAGAGTGATTTACAGTGGCTCAAAGAAACGGTTTAAGCTATACTAATACTAACCTTTTTGATAACTATATTGCTTCCATCTTGTACAAATGTAACATATGATTGGCCAGGGATTATGCCTAAATCTTCTTCAACCCATTTAGGGAGGTAAATTCTTCGATTGATGTCGTATTTCTTTACATCAGTGACAGGTTCATTCATTCACCCATATAGTCACGCACTCTAAAAGGGTTATGGGCAATTAGGGGCATTTTGTAGTGTTAATTTTATCACCCCTTCTATGATAGTGAAATATGGCAACTATACGTATTGCAATAACTGGTGCTGCAGGGCAGATAGGTTACAGTTTACTTCCTAGAATTGCAGCTGGTGAGATGTTTGGTTCTCAAACAAAAATATCATTACAATTGCTTGAAATTCCTCCAGCTTTGGAAGCTTTAGGTGGTGTGGCTATGGAACTTCAAGATTGCGCTTTTCCACTCTTAGAAAGTGTAGTTGTTACTTCTGATCCTGATGAAGCCTTTAGTGGAGCTAATCTTTGTCTTTTAGTAGGTAGTAAACCTCGTGGGCCTGGTATGGAAAGATCAGATTTACTAAAGGATAATGGAAGAATTTTTGTAGGTCAAGGAAAGTCAATATCTGAAAATGCAGCCGATGATTGCCGTATTGTCGTTGTTGGTAATCCATGTAATACTAATTGTATGATAGCAGCATCCCAATCTGATCGATTTGATTCTAACAGATTTACAGCTATGACACGACTCGATCAAAACAGAGCAGTATCGATGCTCGCTGTAGAAGCTGGAGTTGATATCACAGAAGTTTCAGGTATGGCTATTTTTGGAAACCATAGTCCTACTATGTTCCCAGATTATTCTAATACTATTATCTCAGGAAAATCAGCTACAGAAGTTATTGGAAATGA
>DASCSW010000022.1:0-13685 GCA_034399455.1 Candidatus Poseidoniia archaeon | reverse complement strand
GGTAAACAACAATTAATAACGGTCTCCCGGTGTCTGAAATAGATATGTCTGCAGCTGATAGGTTCATGAAAAAAATAAGTGATTACTATGATGAACTAGGTTATCCTGTCGTTTGGGAGGACGTAGGTTCTGAAAGACAGTTAGAGATTCAGTTTAAATCAGAATCAGGATATTTTGTTACAGCAACTTTACTTGCAGATGGTAATGATATAATCATCAAAGATGAATGGGGTCGTGCTCAGAAAATAAAAGCCACCAAAGGTAATCTTCAAATGATTAAAGGTTGGTCTGAAGAACGTTAGTTCGGCAATCGACTCATACTTTTGCTTCCAGGCCTAGATACGATTTCTAATTTAGTGACATCATTATCTTTAAAATCAAAAATCCATGGTTCACACCATCCGATTTCAGTTTTCAATATTTGTTCTGGAGTATAATTCTGTAAATGCATAACAATAGCTCTGATACTATTACCATGGGCGCCGATTATGACATGTTTTCCTTCTATAATGTGCGGCATTATCTCATTCTTTAGATATGGTATTACCCTATCGGCAGTATCTTTTAGCGATTCACCACCGGGAGGCGGAATATCGTAACTCCTTCTCCATATGTGAACTTGTTCAGCACCAAATTTTTCAGCAGCTTCAGCTTTATTTTGACCAATTAAATCACCGTAATCTCTTTCGTTGAGTGCCAAATTTTTTATGATAGGAATATTGCTTTGTTTAATTCCTTCTAGTATTATTTCCAAGGTGTCTTGTGCTCTGATTAAATCAGATGTAAAAGCTATATCGAAGTTATAATTTTCTAATAGTTCTACAGCTTGTTCAGCTTCATTTCTACCTTGTTGATTTAGGTCTACATCCTTCCATCCTGTAAATCGATTTTGATCATTGTAGACAGAAAGTCCATGCCTCACCAAAACTAGTTTTCCTGTTGACATATTAGTTGTAATCTTCTATTGTAGCTTCCCCATATTTAGGTAATGGCTGTGCATTTATTCCTAATTTTTTTTCAATTTGTTTGGCTAATTCTTTGGTTGAGCCATGTACAGTATAGACTTGTTTTGGATTACATTCTTCTACAAATTTCATTGTACTTGCAAAATCTGCATGATCACTTATTGGAAAGCCTGCATCAACCCCTCTTAGAGCCCATTTTGCAAAAGCACACCATCCCGATACTCTGGCTACTTTAGCTCCACTTTTTCTTAATTCTTGGACGGCCGATTCAGGTTTTTTACCATTAGTAGCACTAGTCGAAGTAACTAATAATCCGGGTTTTTTCTTTTCAACATCATCTAAATCTTCATATCTAACATAATCCAAGGGAACATTGTATTTTTTGTATATATCACTAACAGACCCGACTTCATTTGACACAGCAGGTATTACTCCAGCCTTATTTGCCGTTGCTATAACTTCTTGGGCTTTTCCAAGTGAATAGGCACCTATTATTCCACCACCATTAGCAGAAGTAGCACCAATCCAAGCTTGCAAGTCTTCTAGAACTTCATTTCTATCAGGCAGTATTTGGTCAGGTTTTCCATAGGTTGATTCTACAATCAAAGTTTCACATTTTTGAGGTTCAGCTTTACCAGAAGTTACAGTTCCGTATGGGTTGTAGTCACCCGTGTAAAGTAATCCATTACACTCAATCATTGCCGAGCCTACTACATGACCGGCAGAGATGAATTCTAGTTCAAAGTCATTTATTTTGAATTTTTCATGATAATCATGTGTCGTAGCTTTTGTTGATCCAGTTCTCACTTTCATAACTTCAGCAGTTGGTTTTGTCATATGGGTATTTGGTCTGAGATGGTCAGAATGGGCGTGAGTTACAGCACCATCAGGTCTACTGGTTGCAGGATCTAAATATACTGCTTTTTTTCCTTCCCTAAGACAGATTCCTTTATGGTTGAAAATATCCAATTATCTCCCGCCTTTCAAACTGAAAGAGTATCGAGATGGTTCTCTCCATCTATGGCCAGTTAGATATCCACATAAATTACATTTAAATCCAATAGCAACTTTTCCACCATATAGCGTTGCATTATGTACTTTCTTTAATGGAGAAGTACAAACAGGGCATGGTTGCCCAGGCGAGGCAAATTCTCCACGATGGTGATGGTGCCCGCTCTGATCCTCTCCAGGTCTTATTCTTCTCCACCTTTTTACAACAGGATCATATCCCAATCCTTGTTTTTTAAAATCATTTTCATCAGCTTCAGGAGCAGCCCCAACAGATCTTGTTCTAATTCCGACTTTTACTTTTTTAGATAAGATTGCAATAACTCTCATTCTTTCTGCAGACAGCCTATATGTTTCATCTTCTTCTTTCAATTTCTGAACGACTTTACGATGCATTTTGGTTTGTGTATCAATGGAGCCTCGTTCTTTTAGGACACCTACAACCGCTTCAACAATTGCTTTCTTGTTAGGTTTCCGATAGTCCATAATTTCACAATGAACACATAGGTTAAAGGCTGTTGGGACCAATAGCAATTTTTATTAGCCCATTACAACAATAGGTATACAACCAGAGGTTGATATGTCATTTGACGAAGTGGATCAGTTGTTTCATTTGTTAGAGAATCCAACTAGACGTAGGATTCTTCAATTATTGTCTCTAGAACGTCTTTATCCTCTAAAAATGCATAAACAGTTGTCAAAAGAGATGGACGTTACACAACAATCTATAGTTAAACATTTAAAGATCTTAGAAGAACATGGCATTGTAGAATCCAAAGATGAGCCTAGTAGCAGAGGACCTAATCGCAGAGTTTACACCGCTTCTAGAGAAATTTCACTTCATATTGATGTAGGGCCTTCAACTTACAAGCAGAAAGCTGAAACTGATTTTGATATTTCAAGTCTTTCTACACAACATAAGCATGTTTTAGATGCAATAGAAGAGTCAAGAGATATGGATTCAAAAGCTAGAATGGATTTGTTGTCTCGCGTTTCAGAAGACTTGCGTAAATCCATAGATGATGTTGAAAATGAAAGACGCAGTTTAATGGCTCTTGTTGGTGAACTAAATAGGGAAATTACATTTACAGCACAAAGGGCCGAATGTGATTATCAGGAAAGAAGATTATTACATCACATACTTCGCAATAAGGATTATACGATAGAAGGGGCTGCTTCTTCTTTAGGTCTCCGTGAAGCTGAAGTAAGATTAATACTTGAAAGTTTGCAAAATAGAGGTTTAACTAGGTAAGCACGTATTCTTAAATAGAATACTAAAATCAGTTTGTAAGTTCATTATGTATTCATTAAGAAGTAGTCTGGTTTTGGTAATTGCAATTTGCATTTTTTTACCTTTATCACAAGCTGAAGATAATGTTTACCGAGTTGAAGGTCTTCCAGAAGATTTACATTATGAAACGGGAAAAACATATCAAATAGGTTTGACGGCAAATGAAGATTCAGAAATTTCCACAGTCTCTATTTTGGTTACTAATGGTTCTTTGAGTGAAACTGAAGAATTTGGTGAGGCTATTCAGAATCTTGAATTAGGTAGTAGTGAATCAGGTTGGATATTTTATTGGCAAGCACCTTCTGAATCATTTGATTTAGGAGAAGGAGAAGCTGGACTTTCAATTATTTTTAGTGAGGATGATGATTCAGTATGGGCAACTTTCGATTCAGTTTTGCGCCCACCTGAAATACACGGCGAAGATGCAACTTCCGTCCCACAATGGGCGTCATCATTGGCTTGGATTGGAGTCAGTATTACAGTGTTGTTGACAATAGTAGGCGGTATAGTACTACGTAGAGACCGTTTGACGTAAGGTATATATGCTATCTCAGAGGTAACTCGTTAGACTTCGGTCAGAGGATTAATCTATGAAACGCAGATTTGTTAACAATGAAGAAGCCGTATCTCCGGTAATTGCAGTCATCTTAATGGTTGCTATCACTGTCGTTATGGCAGCAGTTCTTTACGCTTGGGTATCTGGATGGGGATTACAACCAAAGAACTCGCCAACAGGTAGTATGATGGCTAGTGAAGACGGTAGTGGCATTTGGGATGTTCAAATAATTAAAATGAATCCTCAAGCTTCTATAAATTCAGTACATTGGTATTTGATGGATATTCAAGGTCTTACCAAAGCTGAAGGGGTAGTTACTGATATTTATGGATACAAAGCAGGTGAAGGTAAGTCTGTAATTTACATTGATAATGATTATAATGCTAAAGTTAGCCCAGGAGATATATTTAGATTCCATCCTGGTGAAGGTGACACTTTGGCAGAGTTATCATCATTAGACGACTTTTCATTCCGGTTGAAATTTGATCCAACAGGTGATACAATCGGTTATGATGTTGACTTTAACAGTTAGTTAAGTTAAATTTGACGTAAGGTATATATGCTGTCCCAATAGTCCCATAGTCTGACTTCGGTCAGAGGACACAACAATGAAACGAAGAATAGTAAACGATGAGCAGGCAGTTTCACCTGTAATTGCTGTTATTTTAATGGTAGCTATTACAGTCGTTCTGGCTGCAGTATTGTACGTTTGGGCTAGTAGTTTCCTTGGTGGTACAACCAAGAACGCACCAACCGGCAGTATGATAGCAAGCGAAGACGGTCAAGGTGATTGGACAATTCAGATTGTCAAGATCAATCCCCAAGTTTCCGTAAATTCAGTAGCATGGTATTTACTGGATGAAGAAGGAAATACTGCAACCACAGGCATAGTTTCTGATATCTATGGATATTATGAAGGCCAAGGTAAAGCAGTCATTTTTATTGACAACGACTTCAATGGTAGGTTAAGCCCAGGTGATAAGTTTGAAGTTCACCCAGGTGAAGCAGATTCGGAATTATCTTCAGTTAATGATGTAACTGATTACGCATTCCGTTTGAAGTTCACGCCTAATGGCGACACAATCGGTTACGATATAAGTCTACAAGCATAGACTTAGTTACCGGAAATAGAGTAGGGACTATGTCCCTGCTCGAAGGTAATCTGGGGGTTTCGACCCCCGTTTACCAATTTTTTTTAATCTAACCAGGGAACTCTTTGTACTGGTTGAGCTCCATCAATTAATCCCGAATAAACTTTGGCTTCAGGAATTAATTCTTGTATAATTCCAGAAATTTTTGAATGTCTAGGGGGTTTTCCGACTTCTAATCTTTCCCCACTCAATGAAGCATCAGGGTATTTTTTCAGAAATTCGATAGCTCCATTATCCCAAGGTGCAGGACCTTTATGTGGAACAATATCAGGTAATTCAATAATAGCCGTTTCAAATACTAGAAAGCATTTATCTCCTAGATTCGCATTCCAAGCAATTGGCTCAAAATTTGAGATTGCATTGTAAATTTTTCTACCCTGTTTTTGTAACCAAGGCAAAACAGTTTCGTCACTTCCACCAGAATGTGGTAATGTTACAGTAGTAACAAATCCTTTAGATTCTCTAGTTTTAGTTTTTGGGAAGAAGAATTCGATAGTAGGTTTATTCAAAAATGCTTTCGAAGCTAAAACAGCCGCACCCAAACCTTTCAGTGTAACTCCGGCCGCAACGTTTCTTTTTTCATCTACAGGATCTTGCAGCATTATTGCCGAATCTGGAACCTTTTTTACTTTTTCAATAATGACTGGAGGTCTCCATTTAGAAATCTCTTTAATCAAATTCATAAAATCCCCATATTTTATGATTAATATTTCTACTAAATACCCTGAAAACCCCCCTATTGCAGCATTAGCACCATAGGCCCCAGCACCTTTAAGAAATTGCTTTGCTAATCGAACTTCGTCCTCTTTTCCGTTAATATTTTTGTTAACCCATTTTGTATGAAATGGAGTCCTATCGACAGCAGAAATTGATTTAGAAGAATCATTAATAGAATAACATGGTACTACATCAACACCAATTCCTTCAATTTCACCACGAAGATAGGGATGTTGTGCATAGAGTTCTTTTCCCTCAGGTAAAAGTTTGCGAGCTATTTTTAACCCTTGTTTTTTAAGGTCGATTTCAGAATCAAATTTAATAAATAAATCAATGTCCGCATCTTTTAGATTTGTTCCTTTTGCTACAGAGCCTACAATCAATGGCTCGACTTTAGAGTCGTTGGCTTTGTCCAAAAGTTTCTTAGAAATTTTAGCTATTTTGTCTATTTCTTTGTTCTCAGGCCGTATTCTTTCCAAGACTTGATTTAGTAGTTGGTTCACTCTTCCTCAATAGGCAGGTCGAATTTACCTTTACGCCAAGCCTTCGTTCTTTCTTTTTCTGCTCTTTTTTTTAAAGTTTCCATATCATCTTTAACAGGTAAAAATATAGGAATTAAGAAATACAATAATCCCTAATATTAGCGATACAATTCCCCAAATCAGGTAATCTTGATGATATATTACAATTTCTATAAAAATACTAATTGAAATTAATGAAAAAATAGTACTAAGCCATATTATTTTTTTATAATCTTTTTCACTGAAGTAATATTTATCTCCTTCATCTGGTATTTCAACAGAGAAATCAGCTTCAGGAATTATAATCTCACTATCATCTCTTGGTTTTTCTAATTTTCTTTTTCTTAAGTATAAATGAGCCAAAATCCCTCCTGCTAAAAATGAAGCTTGTCCATATCCTGGATCGCCAGCCTCTGTTGCAGCCCATATTGCATAAACAACACAAAGCCATATTGCTACAATGATTGATTTGTACAAATCCATAACACGGACTTTAAACGTTACTTTCCATAGTTATTGCTTCTACAGGGCAAGCAAAAGCACACAAAGTACAACCAACACACGTATCATCTAAAATAAGTGCTTTTTTCGATTCAAATTGTGATGTTCTTGCATTTAAATCCCAAGAAATCATGTCTATTGAAGCAAAATTACAATAATAAACACATTGAGTACAACCAATACATTTTTCATTATTTACTAAAGCAATGTAATCTTTGCCTTGAGGTAGGGATTTCAAAGTAATTTTTCTTAATTCTTTAAACATATCCTTTGCTTTTTCAATGCCAGTTGTCGGTAATTCATCTTCATCAAGAATACTTTTGACTCTTTTTAGCCATTTATTAGGCTTATGAAAGAAAAGTGAAGTTGTCGTCATAGCTTGATAAGCAGTTGTGCCCCCTGCAGTTTCTTCAACTTCAGTTGGAGGTGCTTCTATTTCCACACCAGAAGCGTAAGCAAGGATATCATCCACTAAATCGGGAAGAAATTTCCCGCCATCATCAACACATGCTAGTTTAGACATTGCGCTTTTCATCCATTCTTCAGCTGGCATTTCATAATCTACATCACAATCTACACGGTCATGTATTCGTGAACCCCCCATTTCTTCAAGTGTTTTATCCCAATCTTTTCCCGATTGGCAGAATAAATCATAACCTGTATCTCCGAGGGCACAAATCGAAAAATTTGTTTTAGACAAAATTTTACCTGCAGAAGTTGCTTCTTCATACAATTCTTCAGCATTATCTGGCATTTCGCCTTCACCCCATGTTGAACAAACAATCATGACTCTTGACATATTAGCCATGGATTTGATATCGAAACCATCCATGTCGTGAACTTTTGCTTTGAGCCCATATCTTGGAGCCTCTTGTTCCCAAGTTTCAGCTAATCCTTCCGAATTTCCACTTTGTGATCCAAACAAAATGTTTAGATTTCTATCTCCTTCTGAGACAAATGCAGAAATATCTGTTTCAGACACTACTTTTCTTCCTCTAAGCAAGCAACTAGAAATTGCATTAAATCCATCATTTCATAGTCATGGTGGTGACCTTCTTCTGGATTCATTCTTTCTTCATTTAGCATACATTGCATATGCATGTAACATTTAGGACATCCTCCGAGCATCAAATCAATGCCAGCATCAGTTCCTTGGTCCAATCTCTTTCTACGTACTGCTTTGGTTGCATCATTACAATACATCATAGATGAAACACCGCAACACAGTGCACGTTCTTTGTTATTTTCTAATTCTACCATGGTAGCTCCGTCTACAAGTTGTATCAAATCTCTTGGAGCTTTGTATTCCCCCATCATTCTTCCTAAACGACACGGGTCATGGTAAGCAACAGTTACATCTTCAGGAGCCTTAAATTTCAATCCACGCCCTTGTAGTGTTTGCGTTATATGCTCAACTTTTATTCCCAATGTTCTTGGAAGGTCATAATCGACTGCAAAAGTACGAAAACATTCAGCACATGAACAAGTTATAATTTTAATTCCAGACTCTTTTAGTCTTTTCATATTGTGCTCTTTTAAAGAATCAAATACTTCTAGTTGTCCCTGCCACAATTGATCATGCCCTGAACATTTGAATATGTTCATATCTAATATAAGAGGATCAATATCAGCATAATTCAACAATTTTATTGATGCAGCAGCTATAGAAGCGTGATCAGCATCACCTTTATTCAAATGAGTAAATTTAACTTCTACATCCATAAAGTCAACACATCCGGGGAAGTATCCGTATTCATGAGGCCTTTCAGGCTTCCAAGACTCGTTGTCTTTATCCATAGCATCTTCAACAATCATTCTTTCGAAGAGCGGGTGCGGTATAGTTCGGGAATAGGGTTTTGTTCGGTTCATAGAGAAGCTCCAGATGTAGCAAGCGCTCTTTGCTCTAAAACATAATCAATATACTCAATGTTTTGTGGACAAACAGCAGTACACATTCCACAAGTAATGCATGACCACATAGCTACACCATCGTGTTCATTTTGGAATGAATTATAAATAATATTCAACTCATGTTCTCCTTCCATATCTCTTACAGGGCAAATGTCATCACAAAGACCGCATTGGTAGCAACGATTTAATTTGAATTCATATATGCGCTGCATTCGCCGATCTTTAATTCCATCTACATATAGGTTAAACCTTTCTTCATCAGTTAGTGGTTTGGCCCCTTCAGATCTTCTTCTATCTAAGAAAACATATGTAATAAGTGCACAACTGAGAGGTCCCCAAAGAGTTAGTTGTGAAAGTACATCTGTATTAATTTGAGGATAGTATATTGCAATATTGGCATTTATTGAGAATACAGATAACATAACCATCAATGCAAGACCGTAGACTCCAATTGCAGCCCTTACAGGATCTTCGATGGGTCTCCGCTCATGTCCTCTATTGACAACATCTCCATATTTAGGATCAATTAGAGCACCTATTGCTTTGTCTATGAACGGTACTCCAACTACAAGTCCAACAATTAATCCTTGGACAAGAGTTCCCCATACTTTTGCAGTCATTAAGAATAGCTCCACATCTTCTAATCCTAAAAATGGAATCATTGAAAGTGGAATTCCTATTTTGATATCCCAAGCAACTTTTAGGCAGCCAAAAGCCCAAAGTAAGTACCAATCAGGTAAAGGAGGTGGAAAAGCAGTACCTGCAGTTGGGTCAGCAGCTTTGTGTAGAGGTGGAGGAACAAAGGCAGACAAGTAGAAAAATAAGGCCATAATATACAAAGCAAGAACTGCATCTCGCGTCAATTCATGAGGATAAAGAGGTTCACCCTTTACCATTTCAGCTTCAAGGCCAGAGTGTTCTTCACGATTTTCTAATTTATTTTTTGTATCAAGAGTTATTTGTTCGTCTTGATGTTCATAAATCATTTCGGTTGCATCATCGTCACTCATTAATGCGGTTCAGCCTCCCCCTGTATCCATACAAGCGCCATATGAATTATAATCAAAATAGTACCTACTAATGGCAAGACGAAAATATGGAGCCAATACATTCGAGTTATTGTATCACCAGTAAGTTGAGTACCTCCAAACACAATTTGAGCCATTAAAGGCCCCATTGCAGGTATGGAAGTCGCCATTTCAAGCCCAATTGAACCTGCAGCAAAGCCAAGTTCGTCCCACGGTAACAAGTAACCTGTGTAACCAAAGAAGATAGTTACCATTAGTAAAATAGATCCAAGTATCCAATTAACTTCTCTTGGATTTCTATAAGCTCCAACAAAATAAACTCTCATCATATGAAGAAATACCGAAGCAACCATGAAATGCGCAGACCAATGATGTACAGCTCTGATGATATACCCAAACGTAACTTTTGTCATAATTAATTCCATTGATTGGTATGCTCCTGAAGTCATTTCTCCAGTATCTGGGTCCTCTACGAATGCCCCATCAGGAACATAGTAGAATCCTAAATAAATTCCAGTTATTGTAAGGACAATATAGGCAAAAAAGGATAATCCTCCTAATGAATAAAAAGGGTACCAATACCAAACGGCTTTTACATTATAACGTTCAGTATGTGATTGCGGCATAGTTCTCCCCGTTGCAGGAAGTAAGGTATATACAACAGAATAATATTCTCTTTTCATCAAAGAAACATATCGGTGTAATGCAAATCTTTCATCAATCCATTTCCAAGTTTCGAATATTACTTTTGGAAGTAGTCCAATAGCGTACAAATATCCTATAGTTAGCACACCTCCAAGTAATGAAAGAAAGATTAATGGGAAAGTGTATTTTCTCATCAATTCTTCTAAGATTGGAGTTTCAGCACTAACAGGTAAAGAGAAAAGAGCTAAACACCCAACAATAACCATAATAATTTTATTTATTTTCATAAATTAACCTTGACCACAATATTTTAGCCAATCTAAGTGAGTAGTTAGCCCTACTAATCCTCCATCTTTTACAGCTATAGGAACAACAGGCAACCCATAAGGTGCCGGCCCTTCTAATAATTCAGCAGCCATGACTTCTCTTCCTTGTTCATCTATGTTTTTTATGATGGATATTGGATCAAACAAAGACAAATGGCAAGGACATAAAAACATGTTTTCATAATCTTTACCACTTATTGTACTCTTTCCTTCATCAGTAAAAACAGGCTTACAGCATAAGTGCGGACATTTGTAAGTGTGATAAGCCATCATCATTGAATTTCCCCCATCAGTACTTACTCCTAAATCTTCCATTCCACTTTCCATAGGCACTTTTACAAGAGCTAATTGAATTTCGCAACTTCCTAATTCTTCTTCTAATTCAGCAGGCGCCCAATTAACAATAGCGACATCCCATAAATTCTCAAAATCTTCAATTTTTGCTACTTCATTTCCTTTATTTTCATACCATTTCCCTTCTTCAGCTTTGAAAGTTAAAGTATCGTGAGCATCATCTTTGTTACATCTTGTAACTGGAGGCGGCAATAGGGATTTCAATGCAGGAACAGTCAGTGCTCCAGTCATTCCAGCACCAGCCAATCCAATTGCTCCTTTTAGGAATCCTCTACGTGTAATATCCATAGTTAACGTTCAAGCTTTGTAATAACTTTCCTCCTTCGTTTTTTGGCTTCAAGAATATCAGGCATGAATGATCTTCTGTAAAAGTCTAGCATAAGTCCTAAGATTAAAAATGCCATAGCAAGTATAAAGGACAAGAATGGTTGGTCCCATCCTTCCATAATTCCGTAAATAAATAGTGAATCGTACATTAATTCTAAAACTAAAAACACTAAAATAATTGCAAATATTTCCAATTGTTCTTTACCGGGAGTGTTTCTTATTTCTTTTCCTAAATCTTCATCTTTGTAAGTCCCCAATATTTTTTGAGCATCTTCTGCAGTTAGTTCTCCTTGGGAGACCTTTTCTAGTATATCATTAACCTCGGTAATGTGAACTACCTCCTCTCATTACTACATAGGAAATCAAGACTGCTAAAAGCCCTACACCAAGTCCGATTAATCCAATCCAGTATTGCATTAGTGTTACACCAAGTTCATGTATTGAAACATCATGTGACGAAGTTTGTGGAGTTCCAAGAGACACTGCAGTTAGGTAACTCCATTGGTCTCCATTAGTTCCTTGGCCATTAACTACGTTGAAATATATTACGAAAAAAGCATCGCCAGAACCATCTGCTGGAGCAGCCCATTCAAATGTCCAATTTCTTACATCATTGCTGTTGTCATTGTGTGAGATATAGGTTCCTTCTCCACCAACCCAATAATTTTCATTTGCTACAAAGGTCCCTTCATTGACTTCAGCTAGAAAACCTCCGTATCTCAAAGCATCTTCTTCCATTTCTACATTTTTATCAGCAATAGTTAATGAAATATTATAAGTATTTTCAGGTTTGTATTTATCAGGAATTCCATTTAAATTATACATTCCTTCGTTAAGTTGTTCATCCATGTGACATGAGCACCCGTGTGCAATAGAATCTTCAGCCCATTCCTCACCACCACTCACTCCTCCATTAGGAAATCCTTGAGCACTTTTGCCAACTAGTAGTGCTGTTACAATCAGCAGTGCCATTAGACTGTAATTCATGTTGTCAGGTATAGACAAATCACGCCCCCATAATAGGTGTTTTAAGATGATGGTATCTGCTATATAAAAATATGCAGTGACAATGAAGATTATTTAGACAAAGGTATATACTTAATATATCATCTTTTTGCTATAATATGAAAGATCCAAGTAGCTGCAAAAAAAGTAGCCTAATTTTGCTTGGGTTTCTTACACTTCTTAGTCGTTATCCTACAACGCCATCACCCACAGGAACAGATAATTTTTATTACATTTCTATGACAAATTCTATTCTTTCTAATGGAGAAATTTTTTGGGCCGAACATGTTCTTTCATTATATGGCCTTTTTCCAGGTACTAGTCCTTTAGGAGCTCCAATATTAGCTACAACAATATGTGCAATTACAGGTTTGTCAATTTATCAATATATTATCTTACATAGCTTATCTCTTTCATTAATTTCTACATTTGGTTTTTTTATGTTGACAGGTGAATTTACCGAGAACCATCGAAGCCGTTGGTTTGCAGCACTTTGTTTTTCATTGGCACCGCGATTTCTTACATTTTCAATTTGGCGTTTTTCTCTTAGATTTACTTTGATTGCTTTACTTCCATTTTTTATTTGGCTGCTCTTAAGATTAGTAAATTCAAAATATGGCAGAAAACCAACAAGATATTTATTTCTTTTATCTTTTATGATAATAATTTTACCCTCTTTGCATCGGATGGGGCTTCTTTTTCCTGGATTCTTATTAGCCTTTTTATTATCAACAATATTGTATATTTGGCAAGAAAGTGCTACTAATCGTGAAAGGGCAGGTAGGCAAGCATTACTTTTTTTATTTTTTGTATCTATATACTTTTTTTACCTTCAATATCTTGATTTTTCACCCTATAATCCCGATGATGAACTTTTAGGCGTCTATCTTTTTAGTGGTTATGGCGTGTTTTCATCTTTGGCAAATTTAGGCGTTTATTACATGCTAAATATAGGTCCTTTTCTTTTTATATCTATTCTCGGTATAGTATTTTGGATTCAAGAAGGTCGAGTTTCACAGAGTTATATGTTTTCAATGTCGTTTTTGGCACTTAGTTTCTTTGTAATTTCAGATTTAATTTATATTCCTTATTTAGTAACATTTGGAATTTTACTCTTTATTGCTCCAGGCATGGACTTCTTTGTAGATAATCTTGAAGATCATAAAAATCGTCAGACGGTGCTTTTTTCCATATTTATAGTTTTAATTCTTTCATTCTCATATTATGATTTAAATTATAGAATAGAGGCACATGAAAGAGAAGAAGTTTATTACACATATTATGTTAGAGATAGTAGCATTTCTACGTCACAGTGGCTTGATATTAGTGTAGATAATACCGTTATAGAATGTAATGACGTTAAAAGAGATAGGCGCATA
>DASCSW010000021.1:0-14098 GCA_034399455.1 Candidatus Poseidoniia archaeon | reverse complement strand
ACTTCTTCACCCATGTAGGTATAACTTTGGATATGAGGATTATGCATTGCATTTGGCCATGCACCATCTTCTGCAGGGACCCAACAAGTTTTGTCAACATAACTTATAGTTTTACAAACTGGTGAGAAGAAATCATAGCCCCATCCATCTCCATCAGGATCATAATGACCATCCTGAAACTGAGTTGTTGTTCTACTAACATTATATGTGACATTTACTAATTCTTCCCAAGTACCATCTGAAGCTCCAAATTGGTTCATTGGTGAGGCCCAACATCCATCAGAACTCTGCTCACCATAAGAATCACGGAAACCATCATCATTTTCATCAGGCGTTATTGCAGTTCCATTTTCATCATAAAAAGTTTCAAAAATTCTCAAATATCCCATAACCTTGATGTACTCATCTGTTGAATCATCCTTCACAACACAACCGGATCTGATTCCTGTAGCGTCGTAGTACCTATTGATGAATGTAGCTGTATTTACACCACCTACACGACCTTCATACTCTGTTGTAAAATTGAACATATTAGGATGTTCTGAATCTAAATACACTAGTTGTGGAACACTCATGTAAACTGTAACATTGAAAATTCTATCAACCACACCTCCTATTTCAGTTCCGACTAAGTATTCAGCCCTATAGTCAAACCACATAGGTGCAGCTCCAGGACCACCTAAAGCATTGTAGCTCTCAAATGTTTCTTGTAATGTTTTCAGATCACTACCTTCACCCGGTACAAAATCCATTTTTTCACCTTCACCCGATTCAGCAATGCAGGTCATGACTTCTAGACCATCAATCACTCTCTTGTCTGAGCATGTGAAATTATCCGTGTAATCTCCATTTACAGGATTAGGGAATTCATATGTCTTACCTTCCTCAGGAAGATTTGTAGGTGTCCAAGTTCCTTGCTTTCCATCTACTTCGTAAGTTTTCCGGTCTAACAATGCAGGATTATCTGTTGTATCTGATATTGTCCCTAACCACTCACCTTCACCATTAATGCCATTTTGAGTAAGACTGAAATTCTGAGTGAGTATCGTATAATCATCGCCATCAGGTTTACCAACTACATTTAGAGTTGCACCGCCACCTGGTGTGGCTGCTGTAGGCTCATATGAACCGCTACCTACTTTATCAAAGAAAGCCCCAGTACGATTATCGCTATCTATATCAAAAGTTTCGATGTCTCCTTCAAAATAAAAATTAGCATCGAAATCATTAGGGGCAAGTAAACCATTTGGTACCATAACGCCCATAACGTATGCTGATATAAGCAGGAAAACTGCTCCTAAGGCCACAAGGGCCTGTGCTGTCCATTCTGGTAAACCACTATTTTCACTCACTGATTTTCTCCTATTGCACGCAATAAGTTTAGTTTCAAATTATGAAACTCTATATGTCTTGTAAAAAAAATCTTATTTAACCTTTGTTGTATAACTAATTACTCTTTTTCAGAACTCAAATCTTCTAACTTTGTTATGAATAATTTAACTTCTTCAACACTCCATTCAGGGTAAAACTCCCCTAATTGAACCCAAGCTTCTGGATCTTCATCTGCCATACGATAAAGATCAATCAAAGTTGCCTGGATTTTACCTTCGTCATAATTTTTTGAATAGTCAACTAATCTTTGCGCAACTTTTTCTTCATCGACATTGTAACTGGTATTGATATCTAAATCACTAAATTCTAAGTAATCTCCCAATAAAGTTTGAGGAATATAAAGAATATACATACCTGATAAAAATACACCAAATTGAAAAATAAGATATCCCTCTGAAGCATGGCCAAAGGTAAACCAACCTTCTTCATCCAAATACAACTTAGTATAATAATAATAACTTATGAAAGTGCAAATGAAAAACGATGGTACTGATAATAACCAATCTGTAAGGCTTATTGCTCTATCAGCCTCAGGAACTTGCCCAATAATATTATATCTTAATCCATAAATTTCAAGAATCATCCAATACATAAGGAAAATAGCTAAGAAAATTAAAATTAAACTAACTATAAACCAAACATAACCTTCATTAAACATTATAAACAAAATAATCGTACCGAAGGCTGTTAACCAATAAACTCCAATTAGCCAAACACCATGCGTCCAAATTTTGTAAAAAAGTTGCTGAAGGCATATTAAACAAAGAATTCCGGAAAGTAACCAAACTGGTGTTGAAATTAAGTGAAATTCAATACCAAATAATGGCAATGAAATTAATTGACCAATTCCTCCCTCAATGTAACCACAAAAAAGTGATACCGTGAAAGTTAAAAATGATAAAGCTAAGAGTAAAGAATCCTCTGCTGAACGCTCTAACCTAAACTGACGACCTAACAACCCCATTAATCTATTAGTTTGAAAGTTACTACAAATAGATTTTGTGTACCTACTTAGCTTAATCTTCGTCCATGGCCTGCTTTAAAAGATCACCCATCGTTAGAGCCTTTCCTGGTGAAGAGGATTGAGATTCATTTGAACTTTCGATTTTCTCTGTCAATTTTATTTTCAAATAATTTTCTAATTTCTTTATTAACTTCTCATTGGGTTTCATATTCCCTGCCTCGACGGAAGTTAAAATGGATTTCTTTTCGGATATTTTACTTGCAAGAGAAGCATGATCAAGACCTGCTTTTTCTCTAGCTCTACGGACTATTAAACCGTAATCCTTAACCAAAACAAATTCATCGGGTTCTATTTCTTCATATCTATTCTTTTGCTGACGTTTTTCCAAAGTTTGGGCCACATATGCCCTATGTCCAATTGACTCTCGATAACTTGTTTGAGAACCCATATCACCACAAGAACTGCAAAGACGGAGAATAGAACCTGAAACTTTTCTAGATTCTAAAGAGGCAGATTCGGCACCGCACATTTCACAAAGCATATTAAATCAGAAACTCATATATATCTAAGCCAATTAAATGTTTAGTGATTATAAGTGACCTCAGAAGAAAATGACGGAGACGTCTCAACGCCTGAAAAAGGTGAAGACTGGAATAAATGGCTCATTGAGGAAACTGAAAGGTTTGAGTCTGAAAAACGTCAGCTTGAATCTGATATTTCCCGTATGAAAAGGGAAAATGCACATTTGAAAGGCGAATTAGCCAGATTAAGAGCTCCTCCACAAGTAATAGGAACTGTAACTGATTGTCTGGAGGATGGTCGTGTCAGCATAAAGTCGAGTAGTGGACCTGATTTTGTAGTTCACATTTCAGAAGGAATTGACAAAGAAAAATTGGATGTAGGCGATCGTGTTGCTTTACATCGCCAGACACTCGCTGTTTTAGAAACTCTACCTTCCACAAAAGACCCTCTGGTTATGGGTGCAGAAGTAGATAGCAAACCAAGTGAGAATTACAGTGATATTGGTGGGCTTGTTGAAGAAGTTGACGAACTTAGAAGCACTGTAGAATTACCAATGCTTCATCCAAAAAGATTTTCAAAAATCGGAGTTGAACCTCCGAAAGGTGTGTTGCTTATAGGGCCTCCGGGAACTGGAAAAACACTCATGGCAAAAGCTGTTGCAAACGCAACTAATGCAACTTTTATACGACTAATTGGTAGTGAATTAGTTCAAAAATATATTGGTGAAGGCGCAAGACTAGTTAGAGAGCTTTTCCAATTAGCACAAGAAAAATCTCCAAGTATTATTTTTATTGATGAATTAGATGCTGTTGGTGCTAAAAGAATGGATGTGGGAACTACTGGAGATAGAGAAGTTCAGAGAACATTAATGCAATTACTTGGTGAATTAGATGGATTTACGCCGAGAGGAAATGTTTCGATAATGGCTGCCTCTAATAGACCCGATATACTGGACGAAGCTTTGCTAAGGCCCGGTAGATTTGATAGAATTATCAAGATTCCACTTCCTGAAGAAGAAGCTCGATTGAAAATACTAAAAATACATACTACTAAAATGTCAATGGCAAAAGGAATAAATTATAAAAAAATAGCCTCAGAAACAGACGGGCTTTCTGGTGCTGATCTTAGAGCTCTCTGTGTAGAAGCTGGAATGCATGCAATCAAAAATAAGAGAGTAAAAATTAATTCTAAAGATTTTGATGAAGCCCTTAATAAAGTAAAGAATCGTCTGAATGAAGCTGAAATCTCAGAGCCTGAAGGCGGTCTATACTATTGAATAAAGATATTTCAAAAAGAAACGCAGCTAAAGAGGCTGTTAAATTTGTTAAAAATGGTATGATTGTTGGTTTAGGTACTGGATCTACTGCAAAAATAGCGGTTGATATTATAGGTTCAAAATTAAGTGATGATTTCAAAATAATAGGAATGCCTACATCTATACAAACAAAAAAACAGGCCGAAAGCTTAGGAATACAATTAATTGATATTGATGAGGCCGAACAAATCGATATTGCAATTGATGGAGCCGATGAAGTTTCCCCTGACTTGTCTCTGATTAAAGGACTAGGAGGTGCTCTATTGCGTGAAAAGAAAGTTGAAAAAAAAGCAAAAGAATTAATTATAATTGTAGATGAAGGGAAAATTGTTAAAAAATTGGGCAGAGGAGAACTTCCTGTAGAAGTTAGTGATGATAACCATGAAAGTATAGCCTCTGAAATTGAAAAATTAGGTTGTAAGGCTAATCTTAGAATTGAAAAGAATGGAAAGATATTTATTACTGATAATAAAAATTACATATATCATTGTAATTTCCCTGAAGGAATTGAAGAACCAAATGAAATAAATAAAAAATTAATGAGTATTAGTGGTGTAAAAGATACGGGACTCTTCCTAAATATGGCTACTAAAATCATAATTGGAAAAGAGAATGGTGTAGAAATACTGGAATAATCATTTACCACGTTGTTCTTTTGCCTTAGGCCTCAAACCTTTGTAATTACATTTACGACATTTAACGGCCTTCCAAGCATTAATTGCGTTACACTGCATGCAGACTTTTTTGTTGAACATGCGGGCTTCGGCTTCAGGGAAACGTGCCATTCTGGCGCCGTAGAGGGTGTGGTTATAATGATTGTGCCAAAAAACTAATTAAGACCAAAAGAGCTAATAAAGAAGCTTCCATAGCATGTTATGAATCTAAGGCCCTGTGGGGCAAATGTTACCAGAGGTTTCTAGAAGTTGGTTAGAAGCTTAGTATCTCTAAGTTATTCGCAAAAAAATGAATTTGTCTCTTATGGAGGAGGGTTTTAATTTAGTGGATTTTTTATCTTTTTTTACATCTGTATTTGAGGATTTAGGTAGTGATGAACTAAATTGGGGCAGGATTACAGTATTTCTGTTCCTAGCTCTAGGAGTTTCATTCTCATGCTCGCTTTTAGAAGCAATAATTTTGTCTGTTACTTGGTCACATATTGAAATACTTAGCAAAGATGAAAACAATAGTGGTAAAAGACTAAAAAGATTGAAAGAAGAAATAGATCAACCACTAGCTGCAATACTAACTCTCAATACTATTTCTCACACAGTAGGTGCTGCAGGCGTTGGATCTGAATTTCATAAACTAGGTAATGAATGGTTCACAGCAGCATCCATAATACTAACTATATTGATACTAGTTTTTTCAGAAATAATTCCAAAAACTTTGGGTGCTATATATTGGAGGAAAATGTCTCTGTCTGCAGCATACATACTAGATATGATGATTTGGATTACTTGGCCAATTGTAATTTCACTAAACTATTTCTCTAAGAAAATATCAGAAGGCAATGAAGATCAAAAAGAAATGACAAGAGAAGAAATGATAGCTGTAGCTGAGATAGGCGAAACACAAGGTGCACTAGAAAAACAAGAAACACGCGTCATCAAAAATTTACTTACTTTAGATAAAATACTGGCAGAAGACGTAATGACTCCTAGTACTGTCATGATGACTTTCCAAAAAAATTTCACTATTGATGAAGTAATAGAGAAATATTCTCCTATTCCCTTTTCAAGAATCCCTGTAGTTGATGAGGGGTTAGATGACATTATTGGTGTAGTATTCAGGAGCGAAATAATGGAATTAAACAGTGATGGAGAATCAAATGTCAAAATGGAAGATATAATCTCTGAATTATCTACAGTTGGTCCTGAAGATTCTGTAGCTATGTTGCTTGATGAGTTCTTGAAAAAGAGAGAACATGTCTTTCTTGTTGTAGATGAACATGGAGCTACTCAAGGAATAATTACTTTAGAAGACGCTATGGAAACTTTGTTAGGTGCTGAGATTGTTGATGAATCTGACTCTGTAGAAGATATGAGACAATTAGCAAGAGAATTGTGGGAAAAGAGAAGAAAACGCAAAACTAACTTGAAATTTGACTAGAATACCATTCTTTTATTCTATTAGATAACCAAATCATGCTTGGGAGAACAAAGATTGCTATAATAATAGAATATACTATTGTGGCTGCTGTTATTATTCCAAAATTTCTAACTAACGGCATAGGAGACAAGAATAATACTGCAAAACCACAAACTGTAGTAAGTCCCGAGATTAGAATGGCTGAACCTGTAAGTTTAATAGTTGATTCAATAGCTTGTCTTTCACTTTTATGAACTCTCTCTTCTCTATACCTTTCAACGATATGTATAGCATAATCGATTCCAAGACCTACCGTTAATGCTGTAACCATTACTGTCAATACATTCAAGGTTATACCAACTTGCCACATTGTTGCTAGTATCCATATTGTAGCTAAAATTGTTGGCAAAGTAGCTATAATACCTAATTCTAAATTACGGTAAACTACGGTCAAAACAATAGCTGCTAAAACCACAGACAATAATGTAGAACTAATTTGAGTTGATTGTATCTCATTAACAGTAACACTAGTAAGAACATGACCGCCAGTTATACTAATTTCGTACTGATCTTCTTGATTATTAATTGAAAAGATTGAAGGTATATTCTCTGAGAGCTCCTTGCGCATAAATTCAAGTCCCTCATTATCTAAATCATAATTCATTGAAGGACCTAAATATACTCTAATTACCGAGGATGTATAATCACCATTCATATCTCTGTAAAGAACATGCTTTATCCTATCTGAATATGTTTCACCTGTGAATGGATCCGAAATATCTAAATCTCTTTGGTACAAATAATCATACAAATTCCTGATATCTGAATCTTTAGTCAAACTATATGGTTTAGCCTTGTAAGTCAAATTGAATGTACCAGTTAATGATTGAACATAGACATATTCTTTCTCATTTTTTACACTAATACCAGAAACAAGAGAATCTGTTAGACCTTCTTGAATCTTAACATGTTCAAATTTTATCCTTGATTTATGAGCTTCTGGTGGAACACTAACTGAAGCTTTAGAACACAATGAAAGATTTGGATTTAAACTATTACATATTATCTTTTGTGAACTGATAGGTTCACCATTATTTTGATCATACCAAAAAATTTCCCCGTCAAGAGTAGAAGAAGATAATGAATTATCTATATTCCAACCTATCAAAAGTGTCTCCCCTGATGAAACCCTGAAAATATTGGTTTTTACCCACTGATGTGTTGCATCATTACCTTGACCTACATTATATTCCTGTGAATAAACTGCTTCATGAACAACTTCGTAAACAGACTCGACTCTAGCCTCAGAACCTACTTTGATAGAATATCTATCTCCATTCAAACCATCATTATCAGTACCTTGTTCACCAAATTGAACTTCATATGAACCGTTTAGAAAATCTGTAGTTGCTATAGGCCCTTCTATCAAAATTTGTGATTGTGAGTATCTAGCTCCTCTAAACTCTTCTTGGATACTATCTGCAGTTACCATTATTTCCAAATCATCTGATAAAAAATCCTCTAACCCAAATGAGGTGTCAACATTAGAACCGTAAAATGCAGCCACTAAAGTCAAAATAATTACTGCCGAAATTATAGCACTAGGATATTGATCCACTACCTCTGCAGCTCGAGAAATAGAACTATCTACTAATTCTGAACCTTTTACTTCAGTAAGATTATCCTCCGAATTTGAATCTAAAAGATATCTAAGTGATGTGTAAAATAATAATGTTAAAACAAATGATGTGAAAATTCCAATAGCACATAATAAACTAAAGTCTCTCACAGGACCAACACCAGCACTAATACCAGATAAAAAGGCTATAACTGTGGTAAACATTGCTAGTGTGAGGGCCTGACCTGTATGCAATTGGGCATCCATTAAAGAGTCTGCAACTGAATTTCCTACTTTTAATCCTTCTTGATATCTACGGCTTATATGAACTGCAAAATCTATTCCTAAACCAACTACTAAAGGTATAACTGCTACTGCCAAAGCAGTTAACTGAATGCCCAACATGCCTGCAAAAGAAAATGTCCAAAATACTGATAAAATTAATGTCAAAATAGGAAATAAAACATAGCTCCAATCTCTGAATGATAACCATAACAGGATTGTTGTCACTACAAGCATTCCTAAGGCCATCAATATGTTTGTCTGCTGAGTAGATTTATCAACATCATATGCAAGTAAATCTACTGAAAAAGCGTCCGCTTGAATCTCACTACCTGAATTAGAATTATGTTCATCTGCTAAAACTCTAATTTTTTGACCTATGACTTTTTTATCAATAGTGTTTAAATCTGGATCTAGATAAATCATTATTATTGTAGAACTAGCAATAGGAGCTGAACGAATTGAATCTCCTTCAATAATTAAAAGTGGATCTGGATTAAAATCCTTATTAACCAAAACATCTGTAACAAAATCAACCTCATTCCATGAATAATTTCCGGCACCAGAAGAGGATATAGATTCATAAACTAACTGCCATGGACTTTCACGTTGGCTAACTTCATTTAAAGAAAGATCTGAGTCTATAAGAGCCGAATCAAAAAATCCAGCAACTGAAAGAACATCTTTAACTCCACTTATTTTATCACAATCATTATGCAAAACTAATATATCCATCAAATTATCTATACTCAGGACATTACCTTCTACTTCAGAAGTAAGATAAAGCTGAACAATACTTGAATCACGCCCGAAATCTTCATTAATTTCATCATAAGCTTCAACTTCATCAGATTGGGGAAGAAAAGCTTGGACATCAGTTTCAAATTGAACTTGAAGAATAAATGGAGAAAGAAGTATAGTAATAAGAGCTACAAACAGGATAATTTGCCTGGGGCTATCGATTGGAAGCCTCGCATAACGCTCTATCATATTGCCTTGCATAAGACGCTTGGTTAAAACGTGTCTGTCAATGCCCTAAACGTCTTTTTCGCTTTTGAAAAGAACGAATTGCCCTCAAAAAATCTATCTTTCTCATATCCGGCCAATAAACATCGGAAAAATATAATTCTGAATAAGCTAATTGCCACAATAAGAAATTACTAATTCTTTCTTCGCCTGATGTTCTCAATATTAAATCAGGATCGGGTAAGTCACTTGTATACAGATTAGATGATACTAAATCAGCATCTATATCTTTAGGATCTAGTGAACCATCCTTAATTTTCATAGCAATCTTTTCCATAGATCTTACTAATTCTTGTCGACCCCCATAAGCTACTGCTAGGTTATAATTAAAATCAGTATAATTTTTAGTCTTAGATTCAGCATATTCTATGGCCTTAACAACATTATCAGGTAGCATTTCCCGATGACCAATCGCTCTTATTCTAACTTTATTTTTATGTACCCTATAATCGTCTGCTGCACTCATAAAAGATTCTTCAAAAAGATCCATCAAAGGATCTAGCTCAGTTTTGTCTCTATTAAAATTTTCTAAAGAAAAGGCATAAACCGTTAAATATTTAATGCCTAAATTACGGCACCAATCAGATAAATTCTCTAAGGTATTTTTACCTTCTTTGTGACCCTCATGTGGAAGAATACCTAAATTTTCAGCATAACGCCGATTTCCATCCATTATAACTGCTAAATGCTTAGGGACCTGCCCTTTCCGAATTTCTCTTTCTAAGCGCTTCTCGTATAGTTTGTAAACTGGTGAAAGAAATCTCCTTGCAACTCTTAACACAAATGTACTAGATAGATGCAACATTATAAAACAACTTTACTGGACCCTTGTGAAAGAAAAATACTTGCTAGAGCTTGGCGGTGAAAATACTGAATTAGCAAAGCATGAAGCACTAGAGTTGTTTAAAACTGAAAAATATTCTCCAAAACTTATTTTGGATAAGAAAAATACAATAGTTATAGAGGTTTCAAAAGAAATCAAGAAACAAGTAATTAGAAGACTGGGTATGACAAAAAGAATTTCAAGAATTATACATTACAAACAGGAAGAAAATATTGATAATATTTTAAAAAATATACCTGAAATAGACATAGGCTGTAATAGTTTTGCGATACGTATAATACAAAAGAAAGAAAAATCTGAGAGTAATATTGCAAGAAAATTGGGTGAAAAAATTTCACCTAAAAATAAAGTAAATTTAACAAATCCTGATCTCAAAATATTATACTACTCTAATGAAAAATCAATAATATCTATTTGGAATAAAAAAAATGAAACATATTATACCAAATGCTTGGAACATCATGTAAGATATAGGCCTTATTTTTCCCCAATAAGCATACATCCTCGAATTGCTAGATCAATGGTCAACCTATCAAATTGCTCAAATGGTGATATAATCATTGATCCTTTTTGTGGTACAGGAGGGATTTTAATTGAAATTGCGAATATGAAAATTAAGGCAATAGGAATTGATATTCTAAATAAAATGACCGAATATTCCAAGGGAAATCTAAAACATTATGATTTAAAAGCTAAAATCATAAAAGGTGATATTGAAAAGTTAGGAAACTCTAACTTTGATGCTATTGTTACAGATCCGCCTTACGGGATATCAACAACAACAAAAGGAGAGGGTGTAGAAAAACTGATGAAACGGAGTCTAGAGTTATTTGCAAAGAAAATGGCTACGAAACAAAGATTAGTAATGGCAGTTTCGAATCCCAAACTAGTGCAAAATAAAAATTACACCACAATACATCAATTTGAATGGTATATACACAAATCGTTAACAAGATATATTTTGGTAATGGAAAAGAATTAATATTTTACATCAATAATAATATCAAAATCCATGCTTCCAGATTCACTTTCTATAGTGAAAATGTATTCCCCTGTAGAACTCAAATCATCACTAGAGTAAGACCAAGAACCATCTCCTTCACCAACTGCATTCTCTTCTTGGACAACTACGCCATCAGCATCAGTAAGTCTAAGTGTCACTTCTGATTCTTCCAGCGGATTGATATTAGCCGATTCTAAAGAGTACTCTATTCTAAGGCTAATAAAACCATTATCTACGGGCAATGAAATTTCTTCTGTATCATCATTACCATTGACGTTTCCGCTATGCTCCTCGTGATAATCCTCTACAACCAGAACAGTAGTTTCAATCGTATCTTCTAAACCTGTAGAATCTGTAACTGTCAAAGTTACAATATACTCGCCTTTAGCAGTATAATTTCGTTCAATATTAGCACCCTCATACTTTTTGCTATCTCCCTCAAAAATCCATACGAATGACAACTCATCTCCATCTGCATCTGTAGAATCTGAGGCTGAAAAAGATATTATTTCGTCTGCCTGTATTTTGGGGTTTGATGGTGTTATCCTAGCTATAGGCGCATTCCCACTTGAAGAATTCTGTTCATCATCCTCTTCCTCATCCTCATCTACACCTAATAACTCATCTAACATACCTTCATTGTAAGCATAGGCTCCAGAAGCACCTATGGCCACAAATAAAATCATAAAGAGTAATGTTATCTTCTTCATTATTTTATTACTTATTTGAGCTATATTAATAGTTACCCATGCCTCTAATTAACGATTATTTCAACAAAAGCATATAAATAGGGTGCCAGAATGGCGCAGACCCTGAATTATATTCTGGAAAATTTAACATGTCAGATGACCCTGATTTCAAGTACATAATCCGCATTGCAAACTCAGATGTTGCTGGTGAGGAGCGATTAGCTTATGCCTTGACATCAATAAGGGGGATAGGACCTAGGATTAGTAATGCTATTATTAATAAACTAAATTTAAACTCAGAAAGTTTAGCTGGAAAATTATCTGATAAAGAAATAGAAAATATTGAAGAAGCTATAGAAAACATAAATGATTATGTACCAAAATGGCTTTTGAACAGACAAAAAGATTATGATTCTGGCGAGAATATTCATCCTGTTAGTATTGACTTAAAAATGTTACACGAAGACGATTTAAATAGAATGAAGAAGGTTAAGTCCTACAAAGGAATTCGACATGCATCAGGCCATAAAGTTAGAGGTCAGAGAACATATTCTAATGGACGTAAGGGATTAGCTTTAGGCGTTAGTAAGAGAAAAGGAGCCTAGGTAAAATATGGGTGATCCAAAATTTCCAAGCAAACATTACAACACACCTTCACATCCATGGCAAAAAGTTAGGATTGAACAGGAAAGAACTCTCATTCACCAGTATGGACTTAAAAATAAACAAGAAATTTGGAAGGCAAATACCAAAATCAGAAGTATGAGAAGACAAGCTAGGAAACTTACTGCTACTTCTGGTGATGACCAAGCCCAAAAAGAAAAAGGTAATCTTATTTCAAAACTTAACCGTTTAGGTATGTTAGAACAAGATTCAGGCTTAGAAGATGTTTTAAGAATGACTCCCGAAAATATCTTAGATCGTAGACTACAAACACAAGTATATCTTCAAGGCTTAGCTTCAACACCTAAGCAATCCAGGCAATTAATAATTCACGGACATATATCTGTAGATGGTTCTGTAACCAGAGTTCCAGGTATGTTAGTAACCAAATTACAAGAAAAAAATATTTCTTATTCTCCTTCTTCAGCATTAAATAGTGATTTACATCCTGTTAGACCAGGCACACAAGAAACCTATGATGATTCCCCAGAAATTGAAGAAACAGTTGAAAAAGAACCTGAAGATAAACCAATAACCGAAGGAACTAAGAAAGAAACATCTGGTGTTGAAAAACCTAAAGCCTCAGGAGAAGAAAAATAATGGATAAATGGGCTATTGCACATATTTTTGCTTCTCACAACAACATAATTATAACAGTTACAGATTCGACTGGTGCTGAAACTATTGCAAAGTCTTCTGGAGGAATGGTTGTTAGATCTCAACGTGAAGAATCACGACCCCATGCTGCAATGCTAGCTGCTGGAGAAGTGGCTGAAACATTAAAGGAAAAAGGTATTCAAAATGTTCACGTTAAACTAAGAGGAGCTGGTGGTAAAAGAAGTGGAACACCCGGTCCTGGAGCTCAAGCTGCAATAAGAACCTTAGCAAGAGCAGGAATATTAATTACCAGGATAGATGATGTAACTCCTATTCCACATGACGGTGGAAGACCAAAAGGTGGAAGGAGAGGTAGGAGAGTATAAAATGAAAGTTAATATATTGAAAATGGATGATTATTATGCACAGATTGAGTTCAAAGATGTTAACTACTCTTTCGTTAACTCAGTAAGGCGATCTTTACTTTCAATGGTCCCCTGCTTAGCGTTACATGAAATCGATTTTCACATGGGTTCATTAGGATCTTATGTTGAAGAAGAAAGTGGAGATGAAAAAGAATATGAATCAATAAGTGCTATGTTTAATGAAATAGTAGCACATAGATTAGGAATGCTACCTATTCCAACCGATAAAAAAACAATTGAAGCTTTCGGAGATTCAATAGGTGATGATAGCAAACAACCAGATATTATGTATTCACTACACAAACAAGGTCCATGTACCGTTTATTCTGGTGATTTAGAACCTGTAAATGGAGATGATTCTCTTATAATACCTGAAACTAATGTTCCTATTGTGAAGCTGTCTGAGGGACAGGCAATTTTAGTTTATGCTAAAGCAAAGATGGGTAACGCACAAAAGCATACAAAATGGCAATGCGCAGTTGCTCCACGATTTTACCAAGCCCCAACCATAACTGTTTCCTCTGGCAAGGGTTCAAAAGCAGTATTTGATATAGTTGGAAAGAAGAATTTCAAGAAAAAAGGTAAAAAACACATTATAAGCAATTCTATTGAAGCCCACGAAGCACTAAGGAAATTAGAACAATTGTGGAATGATAAAGAAGCAAAAGAA
>DASCSW010000020.1:0-14883 GCA_034399455.1 Candidatus Poseidoniia archaeon | reverse complement strand
TTTCACTAAATCGATGTACTTCAACAACATCATTTGGTTTAGCTTCTTCATCTAGAGCTTTTAAAGCAGGATCTTTTAGAAGAATTTTAGGCAATTGTTCTCTGGTTATATTCAATGGACTTAATTTTTCATCAATTTCAGATTCCTTAAGCAAAACGTGCTTCGGTACGAGCTTGTTTAACCACAATATGTTATCATTCATTTTGGCATCCTTTCCAAATCATCTGGCGGGCCTGAAGGGATTCGAACCCTTGGCCGTCCGGTTAAAAGCCGGACGCTCTACCTAGCTGAGCTACAGGCCCTTGTGTCCTCTAACCATGAACAGATGAAATACTGGAGCTTGTGGCCAGTTAAGTCGTTTATATAAATTCTACCCTCAAAACAGGTCAAATTACCCTCTATAGAGGAGCACAACGCCCTATATTTAATTATTTTAAGGGCAAGCATCAAATTATCCTAAGGTTTCATAGGGATTAGTATATAAAGGATATTTTTTTAAAAAAGCGCAACAATTTTTAACATCCCTCCCCCTTCGCACATCATGCCAAGAGTGGCCATATTGACAAGTGGAGGAATTGCTCCGTGCCTTTCAGCATCTATAGGAGGCCTCATTGAAAAATATAATGAAATTTCTCCGAATTCTGTAATCATAGGTTATGAACACGGGTATAGAGGATTGCTGCTAGGTAAGAGTATAATTTTTTCAGATAAAGTTAAACAAAATTATTCAATTCTTTATAATTTTGGAGGAACACCTCTCGGCAATAGCAGAGTTAAACTTATTAATGTTACAGATTGTGTAAATAAAGGATATGTTTCAGAAGGTCAAGATCCGTTAGAAGTAGCCGCAAGGCAATTAGAAAAAGATAAAATTGATATTTTACATACAATAGGAGGCGACGACACCAACACCATGGCTGCCGCATTATCTAAATATTTAGAAAAAACAGGTAAAAAATTAACAGTCGTTGGGCTCCCAAAGACAGTAGACAATGATATAATCCCCGTTAAACAAACATTAGGAGCATGGACTGCAGCGGAGCAGGGAGCTCGTTTTTTTCAAAATATTGTTAACGAAAACACAACAAGCCGTAGACAATTGATAATTCATGAAGTAATGGGACGACATTGCGGTTGGCTTACAGCAGGAACGGCACATGAATATCGAAAATCATTAGAAAATATGTCGTTTCTTCCCGAATTAAACATTTCTAAAGAAAGATGGGATATTCATGCCGTTTACATACCTGAGATTGATGTTGATTTTCAAAAAGAATCCAAGAGGCTTCGTAAATGCATGGATGAAAATGATTCTGTGAATATATTTTTAAGTGAAGGAGCTGGAATGGATGCTATAGTTCGTGAGATTGAATCTAAAGGTGAAGAAATTCCGCGTGATGCTTTTGGACATATACGTTTAGATGATATTAATCCAGGGCAATGGTTTGCAAAACAGTTTGCAGAAGCCTTAGATGCCGACAAAACCTTAATTCAAAAAAGTGGATACTTCGCCCGTTCTGCAAAACCCAACGTAAGAGATTTAGATTTGATTAAGAAATCCGCATTTATGGCGGCTGAATTTGCATTAAATGGCAAAAGTGGTTTAGTGGGTTTAGATGAGAATAATAGCGGCGAATTAGGACTTATTGACTTGCAATTAATCAAAGGAGGCAAGGAATTTGATACAACCCAACCTTGGTTCCAGGATATGTTAATAGCAATTGGTCAAAAGTAAGCCCTAAATTGTTTTATTCAGGCTGTTTTGTGTAGTCCATGAACAAAGAAAGTTTAGCTAAAGTAGCTAGCGATATAGTAGCATCTGGTAAGGGGATCTTAGCAGCCGATGAAAGTACGCCAACAATGGGCAAAAGGTTGGCATTAATAGGTCAAGAAAATACAGAAGAGAATCGTAGAGATTTTCGTCAAGCATTGTTTGATACAGACGGGATGGAGAGCTTCATTTCAGGAGTTATTTTGTTTGAAGAAACATTAAAACAGAAATCAAGTGAAGGCGTTAGACTTTCAAAAGTTTTAGAATCAAAAGGAGTTTATCCAGGAATAAAAGTCGATAAAGGAGCCCATCCGATGGGTGGTTCACCTTCTGAGAAATTAACAAAAGGACTTGATGAACTGTATGAGAGATGTTTGGACTATTACAAGTTAGGGGCAAGATTTGCTAAATGGCGCGCAGTCATAATTATTGGAGATGGCATACCTACAGATGATTGCATCAAAGCCAACGCATCAGCACTTGCGAAATATGCAAAAGCCTGTCAAGAAGCAGAATTAGTACCAATTGTTGAACCTGAAGTATTGATGGACGGAGATCATACGATTGAAAGATGTTATGAAGTTTCAGAAAAGACTCTCAAAGTAGTTTTTGCAGAATTAGAAAAAGAAGGAGTTTATTTGCCAGGAATATTATTGAAACCAAATATGGTTATTTCAGGTAAAGGTTGTTCAGTCCAAGGCGATATAAATGCCGTTGCAGAGATGACAGTAAAATGCCTCAAATCATCAGTCCCTGCAGATGTTCCTGGCATCGTATTCCTTTCAGGCGGTCAATCTGAAACTGAAGCTACTGAACATTTGAATGCAATGAATATGATGGGAGACCATCCTTGGGCCTTGAGTTTTTCATATGGTCGGGCACTTCAACAGTCAGCGTTGCACACTTGGAATGGAAATAATGCTAATTTAGAAACAACTTATGCTACTTTTTACCACAGAGCCGAGATGAATTCTAAAGCCTGTCATGGAGAATATTCACCAGAATTAGAAATATAAGAATAAAATGAAAAAAATAGCAGTATTAGCAGCCGCTCTCGTTATAGTTGCCGGAGTCAGTGGAGCATATGGCTATTTTTTTATTTACAAATCCGAAGAATCACCCCCTTCATCAATAGAAACAGAATTGGATGAAGGGCCACAAAATTCAAACGATACTGTTGATGAAGAACCCGTAGCCCCTCCTGTAGAAAGTAATGACACTTTTTTCCGCGGATTGAGAGAAGATTGTATCGTTCATGGAGGTTTTGAGAGATGTTGGCTAACGTATGTTCCAGATAGTACAGATGAAACAAACTCAGTCCCTCTTTTGCTTGATCTTCATGGTTTTGGAGGAAATAGTTATCAACAAATGAACCATACTGAAATGGATAAAATAGCCGAGGATAATAACGCAATTATCTTATTTCCCCAAGGATATGGTGATTCTTGGAATTTCGGCATCTGTTGTGGAGACGCTAAAGAAAACAATATTGATGATGTAGATTTCATTCGTGGTGTGATTAACCGTTCTTTGGAAGAGTTTCCGATAGATTCGAATAGAGTTTATCTTACAGGACATTCAAATGGGTGTGCAATGTCTCAAGGCCTTGCCAATGAGGCATCAGATATAATTACGGCAGTTGCATGCGTTGCAATGTATTTTATAGGAGATGAATCACCTAATTACTCCCCCATCCCCGTGATGGAAATTCACGGTTTCTTTGATGAAATTGCACATTATTCTAATTTAATGGCAACAGGCATTGTGTTTGATTATA
Source organism: Candidatus Poseidoniia archaeon (assembly GCA_034399455.1). GTDB lineage: Archaea > Thermoplasmatota > Poseidoniia > MGIII > CG-Epi1 > CG-Epi1. The sequence continues at coordinate 11,335 of DASCSW010000020.1, read as the reverse complement.
TTCTCGGTGTTTCTGATGGAGGTACTAATTGGAATACTGGAGCTATTCAAAATTTATATTTTTGGAAAGAAATGAATGCATGTTCAGGCACCATTCCAGATAGAAACGAAGAATCCATATATTACAACATTCAAGGATTCACAGATTGTACTAATGGGGCAGAAGTAGCCTTAGTTACAATTCATGCAGGAACTCATGATGCTTATTCAGGAGGATTAGGCAATGGAGGTACTGTAGACACGGCTCAAATTATTTGGGATTTTCTGAGTAATCATTCCAAATAATAAATATTATATCTCCCTATTTGGTTTCAAATTCCCGTGACTGATACCAAAAAAGTTAAACTTTCCGAAGGCGAAGCTTTGAAGAATAAAGATTTAAAAGCTTCAGACAATAAGGTACAAATTTGGATTCCTAAGTCTACTTTAGAGTATGAAGAAGAGAAATTAAAATTACAGATAGAACTCTTAAAATTACAAACCCATGTTAAAAAAACAGGCCAAAGAATAGTTTTGTTATTTGAAGGTCGAGATGCAGCAGGTAAAGGCGGTACAATCAAAAGAATTCGAGAACATCTTAATCCCCGAGGTGCACGTGTCGTAGCTTTAGAAAAGCCAAGCGATACCGAGAAAACTCAATGGTATTTTCAAAGATATACAGATCATTTACCATCAGCTGGAGAAATAGTTATTTTCGATAGAAGTTGGTACAATAGAGCTATGGTTGAGCCCGTAATGGGTTTTTGTACTGATGAACAACATAAACGCTTCTTGAAGTACGCTCCTGTTTTTGAACGTATTTTAGTAAAAGAGGGGATAATCTTAATTAAATTATATTTCTCAGTATCTAAAAAGATGCAGCTTAAAAGATTTGAAAAAAGATCTAAAGATCCGTTAAAACAATACAAATTGTCCCCTGTAGATATGCAGGCTCAAGATTTGTGGGGCGAATACACTATGCGAAAGTTCCAGATGTTATTGGAAACGAATACGACTTTATCACCTTGGACGGTTGTCCGTTCAGATAATAAGAAAAAAGCCAGAGTTAATTGCATGAAATATATCCTTTCAATGATAGACTATGAAGGTAAAATTTCAGATGATGAATTAATTCTAGATTCGAAAATTTTGATAAGCGGAATAGATGAGTTAAAATTGATGGAATCTAATTTAGCGAAACCCCATAAATTACCAGGTTAAGCCAAAGGCCCGACAGCATCGCCGATAAACAGAACAATTGTAGCACTTGCTGTAATTAATACATTATCATCAATGGGTCCGAATTCATATCTTTCAACAAAGGTTGCTACAATTGCTGCTATAATACCCCATATGGGAAGGCCAGGAGTTGCTTGATCACCCAAGTAATAACCTATAGGAATGCAAACAATCGCCATGAAGACATTTCCAATAGGGTTCTTGGTTCTATATCCAAATTTAATATTTCTTGCAATTCCAGTTACTCCATCTCCAAAAGCCATGAAAAGTAGAGGCATAATTGCTAGATATGGGTCGTCAAGTACTTCCCAAAGAATATACACAGAAACTCCAGCCATGAAACAGAAGTTGACGTCATTCTTATTGTCATTTGTTTGCACCCAATATAGTAAGTGTCCAGTGTAGTATGGAATGTATGTAATAATTGTAAATAATATTCCAATGTATAATGCATAAATTGGTTCATTTAGCACAGATGGAGCCATTATTCCAATTAACCCTCCACAAAACATATGTAATATTTTTCTGTTATAATATATGGCAACATTTTCTTTGAGATTACGCGCCATCATCAATTCAAAAACCCATTTTGTTCCAAAGATAATAAACACACCATAGATTACTAGGGCGCCAATCAAAACTAATTGGTCCATTATTTGATATTTGAGCTTATCCTACTTAAGCGAATTGCTAAAAAGAGCAGATTTATGTTATTCTATGAGACCTTTCCATTTAGCCTTCCCAGTAGACAATCTCGAAAAAACTCGTGAATTTTACACAAAAGTATTAGGATGTAACGAAGGTCGCAGTTCTAATAAATGGATAGATTTTGATATGTACGGACATCAAGTTGTAGCGCATTTGGTTGATAAACTTGACAAAATTCAAACTAATCCAGTAGATGGTAATGACGTTCCAGCTAGTCATTTTGGAGTTATACTAACTATAAGCGAATGGGGAGATTTAGCTAAACAGTTAAAGAAAAAAGGTATGGATTTTATTATTGAACCATATACTAGGTTTAAGGGTAAAATAGGAGAACAGTCTACAATGTTTTTCTTAGATCCTTGCGGGAATGCATTAGAATTCAAAGCCTTTAGAAATGATGGTATGATTTTTGCTAAAGATTAACAGTAGTCAGAATTGTATTTCCAAGTAATTGTGTCATTTTCTTCCAGTATCAAACTAGAAGCCCCAATATTTGCAATTTCTCCATTGTGTAAGAGTTCCCAATATGCACAATTGCCAGCTATTCCATCAATCTCATCAATAAATACACCTAAAGTAGGATGCCAACTAAACGTTACTTGGAAGTTATCTTCACTAGCTTCTAAAGTCGCATTTAATGCTGAAGTATCATCAATCACAGTCACGTTGTAGTTTACAATTGTAATGTTTGTATTGGCCGTTGCATTTTCTTCAGCTCCGTTGTAATTTATTATGACTGTAACGTTGGCTATTTCCACATCTGGTTGTTGGTATATTATTTTTTCAATGTATTCCTGTTCATCTTGTAAGGCAGTATATGCACCCCAAGCAAGCAAATTCATTATAACTAATGCCCCTGTAATTTGCATAATATTTTGATTCATAGATTATCATTTATTGGGCATCAGTTTATTTATTTTACTATATAGATCTAAAATAATAATAATACAATCGTAATACAATCGTAATCTATTTATAATATATTGTAATCGATGTTTTATGTCAAGACGTTCAAGGTATGCCTTAACAAAAGTTTCAGCAGATCTTCCAGCTTCGTTGGTTCAGCAATTAGATGGTTGGAAAGCTTCAATCGAAGGAATAAATCGTTCTCAATTGATTTCAGACTTATTGAAATGGTCATTAGATGAAGGAGCTATAGACTCCCTATATCCTGAATGTGAACATAATCATAAACATGAAGCAGAAGTAAATTGTAGTTGTAAATTGGGATGTTGTTAGATGGATGCACAGGCGTCAGTACTTGTTTTTGCCGCAGTTATGTTCATATCAGTAGCTGCTTTTGGTTATATCCCTTTAACCTTAGAATTATCATCTAACAATCTTAAAAAATTAACGGCGATAGGTGCCGGAGTTTTGATCGCATCAGCTTTTCTTGTTGTAATACCTGAAGCTTTAGAATTATTTGAAGACCATGAAGATGATGACAGCAAAATTGCAGGATTGATTGCCCTAGTGATTCTCGAAGTTGATCGCGGAGATATCAGCGCAGATCAAGCCATAGAAGAAATTGAAACATTAGTCGGAGGTCATGATGGGCATGGACATGAAGATTCACACAGTGAAGAATCTACCGAAGACTTACTTTCTGAATTAGTACTTCACGTTATAGAAGAAGTAGAAGAAGATGAAATTAATGCTACAGCAGGGTTAGAGGAAATTGAGGAGTTAATCTCAGACACGTCACATTCTCACGATGAGGAAGGCCATATAGAACCTTCAACATTAGGTCTAGCAATTTTATTTGGTTTTGTATTGATGCTTTTGTTAGAAACGTTTGGTTTACCACATGCAATACATCATGACGAAGATAAGGATCTTTTAGGTCTTTCAGCAACAATCGGCCTGATAGCTCATGCAGCAGCAGACGGACTTGCAGTTGGGGCTTCAGTATCCAGCAGTGCAGAAACAGGTTTGATTGTGTTTGTAGCAATCATGCTTCATAAGGGGCCTGCAGCTTTTGGTCTTTCTTCCTTCTTAAAACATATTAAAATAGAAGATTCAAAGGCAAAAATGTACTTGATTTTATTTGCTTTATCATCACCTGTAGTGGCAGTTCTTACTTTTTTTGCACTAAAAGACACTTCATTTGCTACCGACGATAATATAGGGCTAACATTACTATTTTCAGCAGGTACTTTCATCTATGTTGCAACAGTGGACGTACTTCCTGAAGTTCATAGCCATGATCATAATCATGACGATCCAGTTTGGTTTGTTGTACTAGGTGTGTTTTTAGTATTTTTGACAACCTTAATCGGCCACGTTCATTAAAATCTGACTGCCGTTTGTTTTATATGCCGCGTTCCTCGATAAGATACTATGGAAGGATATTGCGTAAAGTGCAAAGCCAAAAGAGAAATCGGTAACGGAGAAGAAGTCACAATGAAGAATGGTCGTAGAGCAATGAAAGGATCATGCGGAACCTGTGGCACTGGAATGTACCGAATTCTAGGTAAAGCTTAGTTAAGTAGAAAAAATATTTTTGTCTACTGAATAGTTGCTACACTCACAATTTTTAGGATAATAATCCTAAAATTACTAGGATTATACCTAGTAATACCACAATTAGCGTAGCGGTTATCAAATAGTTCATACTATTATTTCCCTCATTATCAAAGGTTGTTTCTTCTATTAGTTCTATATTTTTTATGTTTGCTTTCCAGATAACGTCAAAAACATCACCAACTATAGGGATTGAACCAATAGCAAACTCAAGGGCTATGTTTGTAGCCATTTGAGCTACAATTTTAGGGGACGCACCCATTTTTATTCCTGAATACAAAATATAGGTTGAAAGAACTCCCCCAATTAAATCACCAATTACAGGTATAGTTCCAATTATTGGGTCAAGACCTATTTTGTAATTTGTTCCAGGTATCTTGATAGATTCATCCAATCTTTCTCCTAGAATTCGTAGTCTCAATAACCGTTCTTCTTTGATTTCATTCAATTCATCATTCATTTTTAACTCTTTGTTTTTTCAAAAAATCTTCTATTTTGTTTCTAAGTTCTTTCTTTTCATAATGTTTATTTTTTACATTTATTGTAGAATTTAACCATTCTTTCATTTCTGAATCAATAATTTTATAAAAAATATTTCTTCCAACTCGCTTTTGACTTATTATTTCTGAATTTACTAATGTAGCCAAATGCCTAGAGACGGTCGTTTGATCCTTACCCGCTCTAATAGTCAAATCGGTTACATTGTGTTCTTTAATCATTAAAGTTTGAACAATTTTTAATCTTGTTTCATTTCCAAGAGCCTTGAAAATAGAACTGTTCATTAAATATATGTATAAATGCACATATATTAATATATCCTGCAAAAAATTTAACTTAAACCAGCTGCAAGAATGAAAGCCAGCATGGCAACCCCCATCCCTTGTTTGATATTTTTCTGTCCCTTGAAATAATTGCCTTTCTTTGCATTGTAGGTTCCAAAAAACATAATTGCATTTGCAAACGTTATTCCCCCAATATAAACATTCAATGCTATTTCTTCAAATTGACTTGTTGCAGTATAACTTAAGCCGACTGCAATTCCAAGTATCAAAATAGCTATATTTAATGAATAATCAATCCCAATTCTTGAAGGAAGTGTTTTCCTATCACGATCGCCTTCTAAATCTTGAATATCTTTTACTATTTCACGGGCGATAGTGGCAAGAAAAGCAAGTCCAAATATCCATATTGTGGATTCAGGATTGTTAACCGCCATTCCGGCATATAGAAAAACAGCACCAGACATAAACCCAACAGCAATGTTTCCAGTAATTCCTGCAGCTTTTAATCCATTTTCATAGGCAGTTAGAGTTATTATCCCTAGTAATGCAATTACAAATGGCATCAAATCAAGATTTTCAATCATATTTGGAGCAAGAAATAAAATTGCAAGCCCCAATCCCAGCAAAGCATAGGAATAATTTAAGGCCGTATCAGCAGATATTTCTCCAGAAGGTATTGGTCTATTTGGATGATTTTCTTTATCCGACTCCCGATCATTGTAATCATTTAATGTATTTCCACCCCCTACTAGCATCATAGCAGATATACAACAAATAGCAATTTCAATTTGAAATTCAATTATTTCAGGCCCTGCTGCAATAAATGCACCAGCTATGACTGCTATTGCAGTTAGAATGGCATTTCCAGGTCTAATCAAAGCGATATAGGGATTCATCCAACACGACTTCCTAGCTCACAACTAGGGTCTGGTTTCAAAAGGCGAACGGTCCCGTCTTTTTCAACACCTCCTAAAACTAAAACTTCAGACATAATAGGTCCGATTTGTTTTGGCAGAAAATTAAAAACAGCAACTATTTCACGTCCCAATAATTCTTCATGTGTATAATTAGTAACTTGAGCTGAAGTTTTTCTAACGCCTAATTTTCCAAAATCAATAGTTAAAATATATGCTGGTTTTCTTGCTTCAGGGAAATCCTTGACATCACAAATTTTCCCAACGCGAATGTCAACTTTGGTAAAATCAGTCCATTCAATCGTTTCACTCACAATACCTTATTGCAATGCCAATACAAAGTCTTTTATCTAAAAAAAAAAGTCTGTAGTATGGATCAAGGCAAGTTTGTTCATTACGAAGGTTCTAAATCTTATCCTATAGAAGAGATGCAAGAGCGTTCAGCAAAGTTTCTTGAAGATATTCAACGAAGACGCACCATTCGAGATTTTTCAGATAAATTTGTACCTGAAAATATAATTGTTAATTGCTTAAAATCTGCAGGAACGGCACCCAGTGGGGCAAATCGTCAACCATGGCATTTTTCAATCATAAGTAATCCTGAAACTAAAAGAAAAATAAGAGAAGCTGCAGAAGAAGAAGAAAAAAAATTTTATAACGAAAGAGCGCCAGATGAGTGGCTAGAAGCTTTGGAACCATTAGGAACTGATGAGAACAAACCTTTTCTTGAGAAAGCCCCTTATTTGATTGTAATATTTTCTGAAGCTTATGGATTAGACGAGAAAGGAAATAAGATTAAGAATTACTATGTTCCAGAATCAGTAGGTATTGCTACAGGTATTTTGATTACAGCGCTTCACAATGCAGGCTTAGCCACCCTGACCCATACACCAAGTCCTATGAATTTCTTACGTGAAATATTAGGGAGAGGAGAAAACGAAAGGGCATTCTTGATTCTTGTTACAGGTTTTCCTTCTGAAAAAGCTACAGTCCCAAATATCCAAAAGAAGAAATTAGAAGATTATACTTCCTTTTTCTAATCTAAATAAACATTCAAAATAGGTTTTTGATCCATGTGGAAGAAGCTGTACGTAGCCCACCACGTAATCATATCAAGAGAGTTAACAAGATTATTTTTTCCAGTTGCATTATTTCCGTAATCTCTGCTTTGTGTATCCATCCAGTCTTCCATCTCTTCTAAAGTGTCACAAGTTTGGTGATAACACCAATATCCATCAACTAATCCACCATAGCCTAGAGTAATCGTACCTAAATTATCTTGGAAAGACGCATGATCACTTCGTGCCGTTGTATCTTCATATATTATTATTTCAGGTCTATCTTGTTCGACCCAAACATCATATTTCCACGTATCTTCCGAATTATTATCACCACCAACTAAAATATCTTGTTGCATTGAAACATTAATTGCGTCAGATCCAATCCATTGACTGAGATACACCATATCTGGCTGGTCAATTTTATTGTAATTTAGCGAAGGTCCAATGTATATTCTCATAGGCCAAACTTCACTATCTTTTGGATATCCATCAGCATCAGGTTGTGGATCAGGATCACAATTACCATCGCCACCATGTTCATCACCACAAGGAGCCCCTCCTCCGCCGGGCCAATTAACGCCAGCCATGTCTAAATTTATGTAATTAGTAACAGTTACTCCAGGATGTTCGTCATCTAAAGTATCAGTCCAATAGTCACTACCTCTTTTTCCACCTTCTTCTCCGGACCACAAACAGAATACCATTGTTCTTCGAGTGTCATATGGCATGTCAGCCATTGCTTCAGCAGTAGCTAAGACCATAGAAGTTCCTGCTGTATTATCATAAGCACCGTATCGGGTACCGTAAGTTCTTGATCCTGAATCATGAGGATCAACTAATACGGCATTTGCAGGTGGAGCAATATCAAAATGAGCGCCAAAGACCAACCATTCATCAGGATAAAGAGTACCATCTCTAAATCCACAAACATTGTATGCTTCAGGGTTTTGATTTTCTAGCACATCAGTTAAATCAAATCGTTGTGTTTCTACACGCAATCCGTAAGCCGTCATTTCAGCAATTAAAAATTGAGCCGCATCTTCGTATGCTAAATTTCCTTGTCCGGCCCATCTATCAAGATACCCTACAGCCCCGTCAGCAGGATCTAAAAGATCAGGAGTGTCATCTGTAATGCGATGAATATTATTGTATACAGTTCGACCATCTACAAACCCAGTTGAGAATAATCCACCTTCATCTATAGAATAAGCTGCTGAAATTTGCCTTTCGATATCAATTCGAACAGGAATAGTAATGCCAGCCTTTTCTTTTGTGTTATTTAGAGTATAAAGGGCATTTCCTTCAGCAGGTTCTATTCTTGAAACAGACATTCCACCTTCTTTCATTCCATTTCGCTTGACCCATTGATCCCAACTTTCGTTCGGATTTCTTATTGGCCAATTTTCCGTACTATATTTTGCTAAAAATATAAAGGCCGTGTCAATCCGAGGTGGAGCTAGAGAGATTAATTGTTTAGTATCTCCGGCTTTCATATCTAATACAGTGCCATTTTGCACATAATTAGACAAAGGATCAATAACTAAATTAGGGATAAAAACAGACATGTCTTTTTTTGCAGTTATAACTAGAGGTTGAAATTCTCCTGCAATCATCACTTCAGGTGAAATGACAATATCATTTGCTGTGATCATATTTGGTTTTTCATCCTCTAAACACCCTGCAATAGAGGGCATCAAAAATAAGAAAGCTAATGCTATTGTTCCTAATCGGTTCACATTTCCTTATAGGTCTGAGTTTTAAGAGATATCTACTCTTCTATGCAATCAGTATGCAAACAAACCGGAGGCGTGAAAAAAACTTTGCTATCTCTATTTATTTCATGGAGCCTTAAAACACTATTTCCACTAAGATCTATATCTATAGCAGCTTCAGTACTTGGAGGCAAATAATCTTCACCAATATCTCTAAGTGAAAGGCGTATCTTGTGCCCTTCAGGGATTAAAACGTCCATAGCAAAAAACTCCATTTTGGCCCTTATGGTAATGCCCGGAACAATGTTTTGGTATTCATTTCCTCCTTTATGATATCTTAAATCCATTATGGCGTGTCCAATGTGTATACATTCACCATCTGTAGAACAATCCTCCATAAGTGCATAGAGCGATCCGCCAGAACTTAGAGGTGTAACATCCATGTGCAATTGAGGTAAACCTCCAAATCGGAAGTCAGTAGCGTATCCCTCCGTTTCCAAAACAATCCAGTCATCTGTTGCTTCCATACCAGGGTAAACAGTTGAACCCATTATACTTTCACTAATTAGGCTAAGATTATTTCCCCCTAAATCCATCTCGATTACTTTAGAATCTTTGGCAGGATAGCTCTCTTCTACTCTCCATTCACCCCGATTATTTTGTATTTCTGAGTACAAGCTTGGCTTAGGTCCAGTTTCTTGTAGATAATAGGTAAACCATTCCAATAAGTCTTGCATCCAATCAAACCTCACCATTTGTGGATAAGCTTCCGATCCTCTACCAGGGTCAGATCTTTGTTTTTGATAATCTGGCCTATCAGGGTAATCATGATCCCATTGCCCCATCAGAACCTTTGCTTCTATTCCATGATCTAATAATTTGTTAATCGTTGGAACGGCCATATGTGGATCCACATTCCAATCATGGAATCCTTGTACAATGTAAACCGAACCTCTATAATTCTCTAAAACCCTATCAAGGAAATATCGTTCTTCCCAATAACTTTCAATAAATTCATTTCCCGCAAAAACATAACCATTTGTTGCATGTATCGGTCCTAATAGATAATCTTCACAAGCATTTTGCAGATTTTCATCACCTTTGTCAGCTTCAAAACCATATGATCCATAAACTACATTGTGCATGAAAGGAGCTCTAGCTTCAGAAGAACCATTTTTCCACATAAGTTCTCTAACACCAATTAATCCAGAAATTGGAACAATTGTTTTGAGATATTCATCACCATACATTGCAGCCTGCCAAGGAGTTGAACCATCGTATGATTTTCCAATCATCCCTACATTTCCATTCGACCATTCTTGAGTTGCAAGCCACTCAACTGCGGCATTGATTCCTTCTTGTTCAGCAAAGCCCATTAAGTCCATGCAGTGATTTGACATCCCCGTTCCAGTAACTGAAACTTGTGCAAAAGCAAACCCGTGCGGCAATATGTTATAGATTATACCAGCCCCCAACCAACTCCCTGGCTGGGAAACATCAGGAGTTTGAGCAGAAGTTTCACCAAAATAAGGTCCAAATTCAGCAATTACAGGAACTTTCACTCCAGCCGGAACTTTCGGCCTCCAAAAAGCTAAACTAATTTGTGGACAATCCATCCCTATTGAGCAAGTTACAGCAGCACCACCTTCTCCTATAGGTAAATCATATTCAACATATACATGCTCAGAATTAAACTCATTATCAGTTTCTAATATTTCATATTCACCTTGTTGTAAAACAAAACTGTACGCTTGTGTAGTATCATAAGGGAGTTGGTTTCTAGCCCAAACAGGTACACGTTGCGACAAATTTAAATTTTCACTATCTTGCATATAGACTAACATTCCGCTTCCCAACAATATTGAAATGGTTAGTAGTGAGAAAATTTGTCCAGAAATGCTTGTATCTTTCATTTACTAGCAGCAGCTGCTTTCAGAACCGCAACCACATTCTCCTTTCTTTCCTTCAGGAGCTGGATTAGGGTTATTTATTCTAAAACCTTCACCGACTTCAGTTACAACATAATCGATTTCAGTTCCCTTTACTTTTTCAATATCCTCACTGTTAACTAAAAATTTCAATCCATTTGCTTCAACAGCAGTATCATTTTCACTTTTTTCACCAAAGCCCAAAGCATACTGATATCCTCCTCCACATCCGCCTGGAAACACTCCTAATCTTAGCGCTTTTCCATCCATTTCTTGCTCGATAAGAGCTTGATTTATTTTCTCGGCAGCAGTTTCCGTGACACTAATCATAAATGTTGATGCAGCTCTTTGATTTTATAGTTTACTGATGGACTGATTTTGAGTACGTATTATATTTAAAGGAGATAATACATTTCGTCTAAATCGATTGGATAACCCTTAATCATTGCTTTCTTCAATCAGTAGCTCGTGGGCCGTAAAAATCATAATC
>DASCSW010000019.1:0-14961 GCA_034399455.1 Candidatus Poseidoniia archaeon | reverse complement strand
ATATGGAAAATAGAATAGAATCACTAGTTGAAGCAAGATTACCTACTAAATTTGGTGATTTCAAATTAGTTGCTTTCCCTGGAGATAGTAAAGAAAAGGAAGATCTAGCCTTAATTATGGGTGAAATTAAAGATCCCTCATTAGTCCGAATTCATTCAGAATGTTTTACTGGTGATGTTTTGCATTCAATGAGATGTGATTGTGGTGAACAACTAGACTTAGCAATGCAAAAAATATCCAAAGAAGGAAATGGAATAATTGTTTACCTAAGACAAGAGGGAAGAGGAATTGGATTAGTAAACAAACTCAAAGCCTACAATCTTCAAGATGAAGGAATGGATACAGTCGAAGCAAATATTGCACTAGGATTCAATGCAGAATTACGAGATTATGGCAATGCTAGTAACATACTAAGAAATCTTGGAGTTGAAAAAATAAGACTATTAACTAACAATCCATCCAAAGTTGAAGAATTAGAAAAAGATGGATTTACAGTTGAACAAGTTACTCACAAGACAGAAGCTAATAAAGAAAATCGAGATTACCTAGAAACAAAAGCTTCAAAAATGAATCACAAACTTTAACGCACCAAATTTTTCTTAGGACTCTTGTTAGATGGTTTACCTGCAATAATCATAATCCAAAGAACAAACATAGACATTATCAAGGCATATTGACCCGTATGCCACCAAAAATAATGATATTTTTCCCAAGTACTTACTTCCCATGTATGCACTATAGGATAAGAAGAAATAATTCGTATCAAATTCTCAATAAAAATAAATATTATGGCGTAAACAGCCCACTTCATACGAATCATAGGTTTTACTCCTCTAAAACAAAGAATTAACATACTTAAAAATACCGTTTCGTGAAGGCCAGTACATTCTGAAACTATCTCCAAATCAATCATATCTGCATAAACTAATTTTGTAGAATATTCACCTTGAATAAATACCTCTATGCCAAAAGCTCTCTCAGTCATAAAAATAACCCAAGTCAAAAACTGTTGATAGAGCAAAAGCGAATTTTCACCTTTTGTTACTTCCTGAAAAATAAGATCTATTGGAACCACAAAAAACATAACTAAAGAAAAATTATAGGCTACACCGACAAGAACTTTCTCAGATTTCTTTTGAGCATTAAAAGATTTACAAAGATAATTTTCACCTTTATCCAAATAAAAAGCGAAATTGTCTGAATATCTTGCTATAAAATAAGATAAATCGTTGGCAATAGGTCCTTTCCAAAATAAGATTGAAAAGAAAAAAATAGAAACAAAAAGACAAGCTAAACCATATGCAAAATTAGAAGAACTGAAAGCTATAAATATCAAAAAGATAGAACCAAGAAAAATAGTTCCTCGAAGAAGCTCCGCCCTTGTCAAAGGCGCTAATTTTACAGTTTCTAAATTGTCACTCACTAATTAACAAGAGATTCTTGTAGATAAAAGTTTTATATTATTTTTTTTGGTAAAAATCAAAAGAAAGCACTAATGTTTTCTTAGCATTTTCATAAGTTAAACGATTAAGTGCAGTATCCAAATCTAACCAAGCAAAAGCTTGATGTTCATGACTAAGAACTACATTCGTTTCATTAGTAAGGGCAACAAAGAAAATTACTTTCTTGTCTATTTTCTGACCTTTTTTTATTAGACTATAGGATATAGTGTGGCTAAAATCAGGTAATATGTTAATGTCTGTAATACCTGTTTCTTCACCCAATTCTCTCACGGCCGTTTGAATTTCACTTTCACCAATTTCTACATGACCTTTAGGAAAATCCCAATGACCTACCTTTGTTCCATCAGGATGTTGCAAAAGTAATACTTTTGTCTCATTAAATAATACAACACCACATGACTTCTCCATACTATCGTAGCCAAAGCTGGACTATAACCAATTATCTCTAAACTAGAAATTACTTAATCTTTTCGTGAACGAGCTAAAGCCGAAGCCACAATCCCTAACGCAAATATTGTGAATATAGGATCAAAACCTGGCAAGAAAACTCCACGAACCCAAAGTGTTGCTGTAACTGATCTTGCTTCAGTTTCACCTTGTAGCGTAGTTGCAACTTGCATTATTACAGTATGATACTCATTGCTCCAACCTATGACTGTCCCTCTTGGAGTTGCAAGCGTTAACTGTACTGGTTGCTCACCAGCTGCATCAATTTGATACTGAGCTGCTGCTAAAGCCACTGTAAAACCAGCCTCTTCCAAATCCTCTTGATTCAATACCTCAACGGCTACTGTATCCTGATAATTACCATTATTAACTGCTGTAAAAGTTAAAACAAATTCTTTACCTGGACCAATTCTTTGGAAAGGTTGCGTTGCTTGAACTGATAAACGAGCATATTGCTCAACAATAACTGCAAATCCTGCATTTTTGTTAACTTGATTTAACTGAGTATTCGTTTCTCTTCCTGAAGCTAAAGCGCTAACTTGAACAGTTTTGTAAGAGGAACGAGTTAAAGCTAAAGCACAAATCGGAACAGTTATACTTCCACCAGGACCTAAAGTAACTGAAACTGCACCTGGAGAAATAGTAACGCCTCCTCCTGAAAGTGCGACATCTACATCAATTGTAGCTTGCCCCTCATTACTTACAACCATTTCTGTACACCCTACACCACTAGCGCCAGGCCTAACATCAAGTGTAACTTGACCATTAGTGAAAGCTATAGAATAAGCAACAGCTGCCTGTCCTTCAACTGGTGGACTGAACATTACCATAGCTGTTCCCAACATTAGGGTCGCAAGCAAAACTGCTTTCGAGATTTTAGTTGCCATATTTTTCTCCGAGAGGTGTCTTCTCTATCAAACACCGAATTTGCACTTTAGCTGACCCATAAAAAGGCTTACCTTAGCAAAAACACGTGAAAATGAGCCTATTGAGCAGCCATTTTAGCTTTTAATTCTTCACCATTAGGCTCAACAAGAATTGAATTATCTGCAAATAAAATTACTGGTATTCTACGAACGCCATTGTTTAATTCAATTGCCTTTTGTGTTGCTTTTTCATCATTTACTATATTTATAAATTCATAATCAGTTCCCAACTCTTGAAAAACTTGTTTAGCTATAACACAATCTTTGCAAGTAGGTGTTCCATACATTTTTATCTTTGACATTAATTATCCTCAACGTAGGATTCTACATCTGGACAGGAACATATTAGATTTCGGTCACCCCAAGTGTTGTCAATTCTACCAACAGGCGGCCAAAATTTGTGATGTAAATTATATTCTGAAGGATATGCTGCAACCATTCGAGAATAAGAATGTGACCAGTCGTTTGATGCTATTTCTAATGCTGTATGGGGTGCACCACGAAGAGGGTTATCATTTGAATCCTTAACTGCGTCTATTTCTGATTTTATAGAAATCATGGCATCACAAAAACGATCAAGCTCCATTTTAGATTCCGATTCAGTAGGTTCAATCATAAGTGTATTGGGTACTGGCCAAGACATTGTGGGTGCATGATATCCATAATCCATCAATCTTTTAGCAATATCTTCTACCATTAATCCTACTTCTAATAATAATTGACGTGTATCTAGTATACATTCATGAGCTACAAAACCTGCTTTTCCTGTGTATAAAATCTTATAATTTGTGGAAAGTCGTTTAGAGATATAATTTGCATTCAAAATAGCAACTTGCGTTGCCTCTGTCAATCCTTCTGAACCCATCATAGCGATATATGCCCAAGAAATAGGAAGGATACTAGCACTTCCCCAGTTAGTTGCGGACACTGGTCCAACATTACCAGTAGGGCATACGGGATTTGATGGTAAAAAATCAACTAAATGAGATGCTACACCAATAGGGCCCATTCCTGGCCCCCCTCCACCATGTGGAATACAAAAAGTCTTATGCAAATTAAGATGACATACATCTGCCCCAATTTCTCTAGGTTTACAAAGACCAACCATAGCATTCATGTTTGCACCATCCATGTAGACTTGTCCGCCATGCAAATGAACTGTTTCGCAAACTTCCTTTATTGTTTCTTCGAAAACTCCATGAGTAGAGGGATATGTTACCATTATAGCTGATAATTCAGAAGAATATTTCTCTGCTTTCAATTTAAGATCCGATAAATCTATGTTTCCTGAATCATCGCAACCAATACCTATTACTTTCATCCCAACCATAACAGCTGAAGCGGGATTAGTTCCATGTGCTGATGTTGGAATTAAACATACATTCCTATGAACGTCATTTCTAGAATTGTGGTATCCTCTAATAGCTAGCATACCGGCATATTCGCCCTGACTACCTGCATTCGGTTGCAAAGAAATTCCTTTGAAACCTGTTATTTCTGAAAGCCACGATTCTAAATCTGAAAATAATTGCATGTATCCTGCAACCTGATTGAAAGGAACATAAGGATGAATATTTGAAAATTCTGACCATGTAACGGCCTCCATTTCAGCAACGGCATTGAGTTTCATTGTACATGAACCCAAAGGAATCATACTTGTATTCAAAGAAAGATCTTTGGATTCTAGTTTATGAATATATCTCAACATTTCAGTTTCGGAATGATATTTATTAAATATAGGATGAGTCAAATAATCTGATTTTCTAACCAATGATTTTGGAATTGTACTGTTCTGAGGTTCAGACCATTTTACATCAAAGAAAGTAAGAAGATTTTTAACATCCGATTCTGTAGTCGTTTCATCTAAAGAAATACCTATTGCATCGCCATAATCCCAGAAATTTATCTTTTGATTAATGGATTTGGATATTATTTTTTTATCTTTCTTCTCCACCCGAATAGTATCAAAAAAAGATTTAGAACTGACATTATAGCCTCCAGATGAAAGACTAGATTGAAGAACACTTGTAAGATAATTAACTCTCTCGGCTATCTTTCTAAGGTTATTAGGTCCATGGTAAACTGCATACATAGAAGACATAATTGCTAGAAGAACTTGTGCCGTACAAATATTACTAGTCGCCCTATCTCTACGTATATGTTGTTCTCTAGTCTGCAATGCTAAACGTAAAGCCGTATTGCCATGAATATCCTTTGACACGCCCACTAATCGACCAGGTAAATTCCTTTTATATTCTTCCTTCGTAGCCATAAATGCTGCATGAGGACCTCCAAAACCCATTGGAACGCCAAATCTTTGTGAATTACCTATTACTATGTCTGCACCCCATTCACCTGGTGGTTTCAATAAGCACAAAGACAATAAATCAGTAGCGACAATAACAAGACTTCCATTTGAATGCGCCTTCTTTACTAATTCTGAATAATCTTCTATTGTGCCAGTACTTGTAGGATATTGTAGCAATATAGCAAAGGTATCTTCATCAATTAAATTTGTACCTTCTATAACTTTTAATCCTAAGGGTTCGGCCCTAGTTTTAACAACATTAGAAGTTTGTGGGTGGATATCATCTGACAAAACAAATGTAGAACGACGCCCTCTTAGTGCATTGCAGGCCATACTCATAGCTTCTGCAGCTGCAGTTGCTTCATCAAGAAGTGATGCATTTGCTATTTCCATCCCTGTAAAATCACAAATCATTGTTTGAAAGTTAAGAAGAGCCTCAAGCCTGCCTTGTGCAATTTCAGCTTGATAAGGCGTGTACTGAGTATACCATCCTGGGTTCTCAAGAATATTTCGTTTAATCACCCCCGGCGTTATAGTTCCATAATATCCATGACCAAGATAATTCTTGAATAATTTGTTTTCAGAAGCCATTTCTCTAAGCTTTGAAATAACTTCAGCCTCAGATAATGCTGATGGAATCAATAATGGATTATTGTTTATTATTGAATTAGGTATAATTGATTTTGAAAAACTTAACAAATCGCTATATCCTAACTCTTTTAGCATTAATTTTATGTCTTCGGGTGATGGACCAATATGTCTTCGAATAAAATTGTCTGGATGGGGATGGGAGTTGGTCATAAACAAATATCTAACGTCATAGAAACAGCGATTATTGAATGTTTCCATGCAAGCAGAGGGTACCGTTCTATTTATTTGCCCATGTCTAGTTAGACAAGTCCATGGTAAGAAATGCCACGAGGCTTTTCACCGTGGAAGAGGCTGACAGCCTACTCAGTCGAATAAATCCTATGCTCATAGAACTTTCTGAATTTTCTGTACGGCAAGAAATGTTAGAAGAACAACTTGAAGAAATAATGGAAGAAGTTAGAGATGATTATAGGGCTGCCCTAAAACCTGGTTGGGAAGAATTGCAAGTGGAACTTGAAAACAATATAAATTATGTAAACAACTTAACTCTTGATTTGGGAACGTTAGGAGTAGAGGTAGATGATCCAACACTGGGAGTAATAAATTTCAATTCATTAAGAGGTATAGAAACCGTTTTCCTTTCTTATCGTCTTGGAGAACGTTGTGTAAATCATTGGCATCACCTTGATGAAAACTATGAATGTCGCCGTAAAATGGAAAGAGAATTGGATATTATAAGTCAATAGAACTTTTTTGAATAGCCCGATTATAACGGATAATGTTTAAGGCAAAAAAAATAACCATATTCATGCCTGCCGAAGGTGAAACTCAGGTTTTTGAAAATGTAGAATTTCAATCTAATCCTGAAGTTAACCTTATTGCAATTTTCCCAGAAAAAGAAAAACAATCAATTATGTTTTCAGGATTAAGTTTTCATGTCGAAATGAGCAAAAAAGATGCAAAAGAATCGTATGAAATGGCCCAAAAAGCTCACTCAATGTCAAAAGAACAAATGAAAATGATGTTAGAAAGAGAAACTGGACCTAGTGATAGGTTTAGTTCATCGTTTGGATAAATGTCAAAAATAAAACTTGCCGTTTTCGATATGGATGGGACCCTACTAGAACCCCGCTCATGTTGGGCATATATTCATGACCATTTTGGAACTGATAATAGTGATATGCTAAAGCAATATATTGAAAAGAAAATTTCTGATAATGATTTTGTAAATGCTGACATGAAATTATGGCAAAGTTCAACTAAAAGAAAAGTAAATGAAAAATATATTAATTCTATATTAGATGAAATAAAACCAATAAAGGGAGCTGGAAAATTAATAAAAACATTACATTCAAACTATATAAAAACCATAATAATTTCCGGAGGGATTCAATATTTAGCAGACAAATGGGCTAAAAAATGGGGAATGAAATATGCCTTTGCAAACGAATTAATTAATGATAAAAAAGGAAGATTAAAAGCAAATATAAATGTAAGAGGTAATGCCAAAGGTCCTGTAATGGAATCTATATTAGAAAAAATGAAGATAGAAGAAAAAGAAGTAATATCTATAGGAGATACTGTTGTTGATTTACCTCTTTTTGAAAGATCTAAATTTAGTATCGCAGTTAACACTGATGATTCAAGGGTAATAAACAAAGCAGATTATCATCACACTTCATCAGATTTATCTGGTTTAATTCCTATAATAAGCAAATTAGCAAAACATTAATTATACATTTACCAATACCATTTTGTGTATCACTACCAATTAAAAGTTTTTTTAGCGATGATTATTATTGCATTCTTATCAAATATAGCGAATGCTGATGAACCTGATATAGATATTACTAACATCAAATATACCAACGATTTTGAAAATGGTGAAGCTGTAACTTTTATCCAAAGTGGTAAAAATGAATCAACTGAATATAGCTTCAAAATATTTGATGATGATGATGATTTTCCTGATGACTGGGAAGAAGTATTCTTTGATGATAGTGAATGGGATGTAGGAAGTGCTCCCTTCGGTAATAAAGCAAATGAAGGAATAGAACCTGGCACCATATGGCAATCTGAACATACAGACGGAAGTGACGGAGATAATGATTACATAATTATAAGAAAAAATTTCACGATTGAAGATACATCGACTATATTAGGTGGGAAAATAAAATCAGCATATACTAATTATTATGCTGTGTATTTGAATGGACAGCAAATTCAAAATTGTTTAAGTTATAGTGGAGGATGTTATGAGGGTGAAGCTGAATATTGGAATAAAGAAATTAGTATAAATATAAATCATTTCACAGAAGGAAATAATACTCTTGTCTTAGTTGGGAGAGATAGTCTATGGGGAGGTGGTGACAACACAACTTGGCTAGACTGTGAATTAGATTTAAAATTACAAACTTGGAAAGAGAATCCCATTGTCCTTGGTGACGACTTGATGCTTAGAATTGATTTTTTCAATAACGAAGAAAATAATGTGACTAATCTTGATGTCATATTAGAAATCGAAGAAATGGAGTTTGCGAATCAAACTATTGAAATAGGAACTAACAAAACTTTCGAATGGAAATTAGACTGGACTCCTGACAGATTAGGTGAATTTAACGTGACTGCAAAGGTTCTGAATGAAAGCCTAACAAGATTTATACATGTAGGATATTACGCCTATAATTTTTCAGTAGAAGATGATTATAATGTAGGAAATACGAGTGAACTTTTAACCTACAATATAACCATATCAAATGAAGGAGATGTAAATGATAATTACACTTTCCAAATATTTGGAACATATAATGCTTGGGATGTAGAATTTGTCCCAAATGTCATTAATCTTGCTCCCGGTGAAAATGGAACAGTTACACTGGAAATAACTCCTGACAACGACACCTATTCAGGAATTTACGAATTAACTCTGACGGCACGTTCACAGTACCATGGCGAAATACAAAACATGATTGTTCAGAGTGGGCGCGATAATGAAACTGAATGGAAATGGGTAAATTCAACAGGAAGTAGGCTATATGAAGAAAGTAATACAACGTGGACTGAGATTGACTTTGTACCAGATTCAAATTGGACTCTATCTCCAGCACCATTTGGAGATGATGATCTAAGCGGCATCGATTACAATACTGAATGGTCAGGAAACAATTATGCATACTTTAGACATGTTTTCTACATTGATAATCTTAGCGATTATGAAAATGATACACTCAGCCTTAATATGGCTGCAAATAATTATGGGACATACTACCTAAATGGAGAAGAAATATACGATGATCTGGGATGGGGTAGTGGACATTATGCAGAATATTGGAATGAGGAAGTAAAATTCAATTCAAGCCTATTGAAAGTTGGAAAAAATGTTCTAGCCTCTGTAGTTAGAGAAACAGGAAATACGCAATGGTTTGACGAAGAATTGGTAAGTGTAACGCCTAAATCTTCTGCTTGGGGATTCCAGCCTGAATATCTCTCCCTTAAACTTGAAGTTCTGCCAGTATATGCTTTCGAATTAGTGGCCCCAATAGAGGAGAAAGCTGTATCTGAAGATGAGCTTTGTTGCGAAGAAGAATGGACCTATAAATTCGAAATATGGGCCTACAACAGAGGCAACATAGAAGATTCGTATGAAGTTAGTATAACATTAAATGATACTCTAAACTTTTCAATCGTAGATTACGACACAATAATACATGCTGGGTTTGGTGAAGAAGTTACTATAAATCTAATTATTTCTCTAAATTCATCCGTGACTGAATTCGCAATCGGTGAATTTAATGTTACAGTGACTTCCATGAACTCAACGGAAGAAATCAGCTTATGGAGTATAGTCAAAGCTAGAATGTACATCATTCCTGATACGTTACCTCCTGGAACCTATGCAGAATCAGATTCTCTCGTAAATAGTTCATCTTTTGAAGTTCGATGGTTTGTAGAGGATTGGTATGAAAGTGATGAAGTAATGGGGAATGATACCAAATATTTCATTATAGAATATATGGATGATAATGGAACCAATGGCGAAAACTGGAGTGAATGGAGAATATGGCAAAACTTTTCTTCGGAACAGCGTTCTGCTATTTTTACAGAAGGTTTAGATGGATATCGATATCGCTTTAGATCGATTGGGGGTGATAATGAAGGACTTATAGAAAATAAAGAAAATAAGTATGATACAAAAACAATTGTTGATCTTTCACCGCCATACTCTGATATTGAAATTAGGTTTTTAGGAAATATTACAAACTTAGATTATATCGAATTTGAATGGACTACAGCACACCCGAATGTAACGGGATATAATTCGCAATATCGATTTAACAATCAGAATTGGACTGATATTGAAGAAAATACCTTAGCTAAATGGGCTGGTTTTAATATCCCAATTGATGGAGAGTATGAATTTAGAGTGATTACCTTTGATGAAGCTGGTAACAAAGGCATCTCAGAAATCAGCCGGAAAATAGTTGTTGATACTATTGCTCCAAATACTAACATTAAAAAACTACAAAAATTGACCGATACTGAGCAAATTGAAATTGATATTGAGAAATTAGAGGATACTGTCGGATTAACTTTATACTATTCAGTAGTAAGAGAGAAACAAGAAGTAGAACCTATTGCATGGGACCAATATGGAAATTATTCTATTTCGGATTTTCCAGTTTCCATTCCGATAAATAACCAATTTCATTATTATTTTAGAATAGTAGCATATGATTTAGCTGGAAATTATTTTATTAACGAAAGTTATGAAGATTTTATAGTAGATAGAGATATTCCACAAAAAATTAGAAATTTAGCAATAACGGATACAAAACAAGTAAATAATGGAACTACAGATATTGTCATATCTTTTATGGCATCCCAATCTCAAGATTTAACTGGATATAGAATATATCGATCAACAGTAGTAAATGAAACTGGAACCTTAATTGGAAATATTGATGTTGGAGAAGTTTATCTTTCATATAGAGATTCAAAAGTAGAATTAGGTAACACATATTACTATTCAGCAGTAGCTGTCGATAGAATGGATTTTGAATCTGAACCTGAAACTGGATTTATAGTTCTTAAAATTGAAGAAGATACAACAAAGGAAGAGAAAAAAGATGAAAAGTCGATTAATACTACTCTTATTGGTGCCGGGCTTGTAGGACTTATTGCCTTGGCTGGTGCAGGATATTATTTCACGATGGCAAAGAATTTGGCTGAGGAAAATGGAGAAGTAATTGCTGGAATTGCAGAAGTTGTTGAAAACCAAGAAACTTTAGAAGGGGAAACAACTGAATCTAAATTTACAGAAATGGATGGAGAATTCTTGTGTAGTGCATGTGGTTCTATGTTTGAAATGAATGAAGAAAAAACATGCCCTTCATGCGGAACCTTTGATGATTAAACAAAGCTTCAATAAAAGACATGGAATGAATCGACATGGCAAATGTATTAATCGAAACGAAAGATAAAATTGGAACTGTTATTGTAAACCGGCCTGAGCAATTGAATAGTATGAATTCGGAAACTAGAGCCGAATTAGCTAAAGCTTTTACAAAATTAGGGGAGGATGATAATATTGCAGTTATTTTGCTTACAGGTTCGCCCGGGAAAGCATTCATTGCTGGTGCAGACATTAAGGAATTCTTAAAACGAAAAATGGACACTGAAAAAGATCTTAAAAATGATTGGATTGTAACAAAAATAATCTCAAACTTAACTAAGCCAGTTATTGCAATGATAGATGGATTTTGTTTAGGTGGAGGTTTGGAAATAGCAATGGCTTGTGATTTAAGAATTGCAAGTGATAGATCAAAGCTAGGACAACCTGAAATAAATATTGGAATTATACCTGGTGCAGGAGGTACTCAACGATTAACCAGACTAATAGGGGAAGGAAGGGCAATGGAAATGATTCTAACTGGAAGAATGATAACTGCACAAGAAGCTTATGACTATGGAATATTGAATTTTGTTTATCCTTCTGAAGATCTAGAAAGCAAAACTATGGAAATTGCAAATACTATTACCCAAAAATCTTCATATGCTATTGAGAGAGCAAAAAAAAGCATTAAAGCTGTATCTGAAATGAATCTTAAAGATGGATTAAAATTAGAACGTGAAATGTTTGTAGAATGTGCTAATTCTGAAGATGGAAAGGAAGGAATTACAGCTTTTATTGAAAAAAGGAAACCGATTTTTAAAGGCAAATAGTGGTAAAATTAAAGCTTGCTGATAAAGCAAAATTCATAACATCCACACTAGAAGAACTATACCCTAAACCTGGCATACCATTAAATCATGAAAATAATTTTACCTTCCTTGTAGCTGTCATGCTAAGTGCACAAAGTACTGATAAGAAAGTTAATGAAATAACTCCAAAACTATTTGAAAAAGCCAATAGCCCTTCTGAAATGAACAAACTAAATGTAAACGAGATTAGAGATATAATAAAGCAAATTGGACTTGCACCAACTAAAGCTAAAAATATAAAAAAAATGTCTCAACAACTTTTAAGCAATCATAATGGAAAAGTTCCTGATAACTTTGAAGATTTGGAGAAATTAGCTGGTGTTGGACACAAAACTGCCTCTGTACTAATGGCTCAAGCCTTTGATACTCCTGCATTTCCTGTAGACACACATATTCACCGACTTGCATATAGGTGGGGATTATCCAATGGTAAAAATGTTATGAAAACAGAAAAGGATCTAAAACGAATTTTTGATAAAAAGTTGTGGAATAAATTACATCTTCAAATGATATTTTATGGAAGGGAATGGTGTCAAGCCCGAAAAACTAAATGTGAATGTAAAATTTGTTCTACAGTTTAAATGGCAGATAACTATATGGTCCCGGCACAAAATACATTATGATGACTGATTGGAATAAAAGATTCCTAAAACTTGCAAAACACATTTCTGAATGGAGTAAAGATCCTTCAACACAAGTTGGATGTGTTGTTGTAGGACCCGATAGAGAGATTAGAAGTACTGGGTTCAATGGATTGCCTAGAGGTATTGAAGATAATGATGAACGTCTAAATAATCGTGAAATTAAATATCCCTTAATCTGTCATGCTGAAGAAAATGCGATAATGCATGCTGCAAGAATTGGAATATCACTAAAGGATTGTACTGCATATGTTACATGGCCTCCATGCACCAGATGTGCAAGGTCACTTATTCAAGCTGGAATCTCAACTATAATTTATCCTGAAAACACTGAAATACCAAAAAGATGGATGGATGACTTTAATTTATCGCTAAATATGCTGAAAGAAGCAGATATAATTATAGAAACTGGTTAATTATTCTTCATCTTCTTGCTGACTTAAAAGATCTTTTATATTTTTTAAGTGTTCAACACCAGTATCTGCTTGGATATTTTCCGTTATCATATCTCTAACTTTTCCTGGAGAAGGTACACCAAATAAGCAATCATTAGGATTATGTCTTGTTCGCTTTGATGAGCTACGAGAACCTCCTGCGAATCCAATACTTCCTATGCCTTTAACGTCAGATCCTGCGCCTGCTACTACCATTGATTCATCAGTACCTGTCCCTAAACCTGAACCTGTTAATGGTAAGACTGTACCATATCCAAATATACTTCCAATAATTCCTTGTTCTAACTTTATGTCTTCAATATGATTATAACGTACTTGTCTTTCACTACGATTCATCAGAAAATTACTCTTTAATACAATTCTATTATCTGTTAAGAAATAGGTAAAAGAACGACGATAAAAATCAACGGAAAAAATCCCTATTAAAGAAACGGAAATTGTTATTCCTGGAATGAAAATACGACCAAAATCCATTGTATCTCCCATAAAATCTAGATTTTTCCATTGATGATATGACAAAGCTAAGATTCCTATAATTGCTATTCCTGAATACAAACGAAAAATACTTTGGCCTCCAGAATCCATGAAAAAATATCTTGCTGCAAAACCTACAAAAAATAAGGCCAACGACCAACACAATGCACCTACAGTTACTTCATTGATAAAAGGCAGTTGAATTAAAAAATCATAAAAAGGAAAAGTTGTGAATGATTCGCGTGCAAAAAAGTCATAAATCCAATAACCCCATACTAGAAGCAAAAAGAAAACAAAATAAAGATTGAAAAATGAAAACATATGTGGACTGAGCTTCATCTTCAGTTCCTCGCCACCAAGAAGAGTGATATCCGACATGATTTGACATCAGGTGGGTGTTTTAAACGTTTAACACGCCTTTAACACTTATTTATCAGTTTATACTAAAGAAATAGGGTATATGTCAATTAAAAGACGAATTGTTCGCAAAAAGAAAAAAAATGAAGCTAGTGAAGCCTTGGCTAAAGTATCAGGAGTTGAAGAACTAGAAAGTGCTGCAATAATATTGAGAGAACTAGCTGAAAGAAAGCATAGAAAAGAAAAGATAGAAGGGAAAATAAAAACCTTAGAAAAAATAAAGAAAGAAAAACCGAAAAAAGAAAAATTAATACTTCATGAAGATAATGACAAACTTAAAAGACTAAAAGAATTGGAAACCTTACAAAAAGCAGGAATAATTACTCTACAAGAATTTGAAAAACTTAAGACTGATCTTCTAAAGTAATATCTTGTTCTGATAAAGCTACTAAACATACCCCAAAAAGAACAATTAAACCACCTACTAAAACGCCTAAACTAGGAACTTCATCAAATAAATGCCAAGCTAGAATTCCTGAACCAACGGGTTCTGCAAGCAAAGTTATAGAAATAACATAAGCTGGTAAAAAAGCAAGGGCCCAATTTTGCATGGTATGACCTAAAAGGGTGGGTACCAAAGCCATTACAAAAAATAATTGAAACTCAGATTTAGAAATTGATTTGTAATCTAATCCTTGAGCTAAAACAACGACCCACATAGTAATTGCGCTTGAGAAATAAACGATAAATGCATATGTTGGTAAACTTATTTTCTTACGATGCTTACGGCCACCAAGAATATACAAGCCTGCAAGTATCCCTGAAATAAAAGCAAAAAAATTCCCTCTGAAATTTCCAGGATCATCAACTAAATCACCCCAAAAGAGAATTATAATACCAAATAAAGAAAGTTCCCCTATAAATGAAATTGCAATTAAAGCATCTGCAGGATCGATAGCGAAAATACCTATATGTAAAAGTAAAAATTTATTAGAAACTTTAAAATTCGCAAAACAAAGTGGATTAGCATTGTGCTCT
>DASCSW010000018.1:0-15077 GCA_034399455.1 Candidatus Poseidoniia archaeon | reverse complement strand
TGCCTCTGCACCACCTGAGACCAAAATGAAGAATAAACCAGCCATGACGAATGTCAAAGCGATTGCTAGCCAATTGGTTTGGTTAAAGCTCATAGCTATTTCCGTCCATTTCACCGGAGCACTGGTTATAAAGCTTAGTGAATAATTATTAATAATAGTTGCTAATTATTGTTCCATGAGTAACTCATATTCACTACCTCCTATACTAGTCTCACAGATAGAGGCTCTCGTCGACTCAGGCCATTTTAGTAGCCGTTCTGACGTAGTAAAAGAAGCTCTTCGATTTATGATAGAAAAGAAGAATTATCTAAGGCACGCTTCAGCTGTTGAGATGTACAAAAAAGGAAAAGCAACTTTAACAAAAGGAGCTGAAATTGCTGCAGTTTCTCCAGATACTTTTAGAAACATTTTGAATGATCAAGGAATATTAACGCCAGATACTGTCGAATGGGAGTCTATAGAGTAATCTTTTATATATGCATCGTGCACCAAAAAAATACTCCGAAGCACTTGATTGGTTAGACTCACGAAATCAAAATAAGATTATTCCTGGACTTGAAAGAATTACTAAATTAATGAATATAATGGGAAATCCCCAAAAAAACCTAAAATTGATTGTAATTGGAGGAACTAATGCAAAAGGAAGTACGTGTTTTAACTTAAATCATAATCTCACAAGAAAAGGATTCAAAATAGGTTGTTTCACCTCACCACATATACATTCTGCAAGAGAAAGAATTAGAATAGGAAACGAACTAATCAAAATTGAGGAATTTACTGATATCCTAAACTCATTAAAGGATATTATTGAAGAAAATTATGTTAAAGCAACATATTTTGAAATATTGACAGCTACTGCATACCAATATTTCCATACTAAAAAAGTAGATTATGCCATAATGGAAGTTGGTTTGGGTGGGGAATGGGATGCAGTGAATATTGGTGATGCGGAAATTGCAATATTAACTACTTTAGGAATAG
This sequence comes from Candidatus Poseidoniia archaeon, assembly GCA_034399455.1. Lineage (GTDB taxonomy): Archaea > Thermoplasmatota > Poseidoniia > MGIII > CG-Epi1 > CG-Epi1. The sequence goes on along the minus strand of DASCSW010000018.1, from coordinate 14,096 downwards.
ATCATGTAGAATATTTAGGGAATGAGTTGGAAGAAATTGCCATAACAAAGGCTAAGATTGTTAGGAAAGATAGTGATGTGATAACTGGGTGGCCTAAAGAATACCATAACTTAATACCTAAATGTAAAAGCTTAACATATTTTGAAAACTGTAAAGAATGGATTGAGTACACATTGGAAATTTTAGACATTGAACAAGGTATTCAATTGATAAATATCCCAGGAAGGCAAGAAAAAGTTGCTAATTTTGTCCTAGATACTGCACACAATACACAAGCGATTCAATATTTGATTTCCCAGAATAAAGAATATGATAAGATTATTATAGGTATAATGAAAGATAAAGACATCAGAGGCATAATTAGTTCTTTGCCTGAAAATTGTGAAATTTTAACCTGTAATTTGAAAACGGAAAGATCTGCAAAATCCCATGATTTAGCCAAAATATGCCGCGAATTAGGATATCAATATAAGGAATTTAATAATATTAAAAAAGCCATGAAATATTCTGATAATTATAAAACATTAGTAACTGGCTCATTCCATACTATTTCTGAAGCTAGAAAATATCTGAACCTAAAAGGGCATAGCGAACTATAAAATATAGGACTAATCTAAACAAATTATGAATAAAACATTCACCTTGTGTCTGGTTTCGCTTTTTCTGAGTTCAACACTAAGTGGATGCTTGAGTGATGGATTTACAAATAATAAAAATGAAACTTCAATAAATTCACCAAACTGGACTAAGAGTGATTTTTGGGAATACAGCGTAAAAACATCTAATTTGGAAGTTTCAACTACAATGGTAGTAGCAATTGACAATGATGCGACTGATTATTACATAGGTGCTGGATCTCTAGAGGATGCAAAAAGGCATGCTATTCTAAATCACAACCCGGCATTAGGTCGTGTACAAATGTCTGATTATTCAGTATATGAAAATAATCAACCACAAAAAATTATTGATTTTCCTCTGGAAACTAGTAAAAGTTGGTCTTTCAGCCTTTACAACGAAGATGAATTCATCGCTAGCGTCATAGAAATTAAAAACGGATTGGCTGAAATATCTGCAGTAAGTAATACTGGAGCAAGAATAAACTATATTTTTAGTCAAGAAGCTAGATGGTTTTCATATTTTGAATTTAATAACGAAAATGGTGAAACTGTCCTAAGTATGGAATTAGCAAATTTTGGAACTGGATTCACAGGAAATTCTTACTTTTGTAGAGGTGGAGATCTTTATGATGAAGAGTTTGAAGGACCTGATTTAGAGGTCTATGATACTGTTTATGTGAATGAGGGACATGAAAGATATGGTAATTGGAATTATATTCTTTATTTTATAGAATCAAACACAGGAGGTTCGGGTAGTGGAGAACTAACACTGAAGGACCACTTAGGAACTGAACTTCTCTTTGAAACCTTTAGCCCAGGTGTTACAAAAAGCGAAATGGGAAGTGTAGAAGGAAATAGTGGTAATTGGACTTTTGAGATAGGGCTATCTGGTGATTCTTATGTCAGAATGAGAATTGCTGGAGCCATTCAATATACGTACGCTGTTTAATTATCTAACAAATAACCTATATTTTTGATCGCTTTCTTTTATTTCACTCTCAATTCTCTGTGAAATGTATTTTTCAGGATTACGAAAGTTTGGAATTTTCTCTTCCATTTCTTTAAAATTAGAGTAAGGTCTATTGCTTACAATTAAATTCATTGTTTTTTTCCCTAAACCAGGTATTAACTCTAATGAATGATATCTTCGGGAAATAGGTCCTGCATGATTGTAAAATTGAATGAATTTTTCTTCATTCTCCTTAACAATTTCATCTAAAACAAAACCAAGCTCTGATTGAGCAGTATGAGTTAACTCTACGAAATTTACTCTAGCCCTAACATGATCTATTTGTGTTCTTTCCTCTGTTTCTTTACCTATGTAACAACGATCACCAATGTTGATGGCTGCACCAGGTATAGGTTTCATATCAAAAATTTTGAACTCTTCAATTCCTAAACCATAAACTACTGCTTCTCTTCGGAAACGTCGTTTACTATCTGGTCTTCCCTCTGGCAATACATCAAGAACGTAAGCGTAATCCTCCATAAATCATGCCCCTGTTGTCTCCTTAACAGCATTAATTATGGAATCTATTTCATCTCGACCCAATGAAAAACGTTCTCTAGCAAATATAGAACGCACATCATCAGGGTGCATAGGCAGTATATCTGCAATCTTTGCAGCATAATACCCATCAACATGTTCTAAATCAATTACCTTCTCAATTATAGCCTTAGAAACTTCAGGGCTACTTTGAGCCAAAAGACGAACATGATCTAAAGCTAATTTATGTTCATACTGAATTTGTTCAATTAAATTCATTCTTTGTGAACCACAAGAATCACAAGTAGGACCTACTGGACCTTCGGATTCTTCATCTTCATCTGAAGATTCTGTAACTTCAGGCTCTGGTTCAACATCGGGAACTGGCTGGAAATGACCACAATCAACACAGCGAAGTCTATTTTCTCTAATACTTAACTCTTTTTCGAGAAGTTCTTTTACATCCCCTAATGGGATCGGTTCAGGTTGTGATTCTAATTCCATTTTATCTCCGTTAATTGGCCTTTCTCAAATGCTCTGGACGAACTATTAAGTCCTTGTCCATGTTACCTACACGGGTACGTATAACATATGCTTTTCCCTGAATTCCCGTTACTTTACCAGTTAAACCATGAAATCTATGATGCGGTTGCCCTCTCTGATATGACGGGTCTATTACCACATTGACTGTGTCTCCTTCCTCAAATTTCTGCAATGAACGAGTTATTGGTGATAAACCACGCTCTCTAGCTGGGCGGGAAAGCTTATGGCGCGAACCACTCCTCAATCCTTGAGATCTTTTAGTCATTTTTTTCCTCTTTGGCTTCAAGATGAAGGTTAAGGACGTCCAAAACTTCCACCTTGCAATTAGCATCAATCAGCGATGAGAAACTTGGGACTGTTCGTCCGTCATCTCCACTGACAAGTTCACGTATGTATGTGCCATGCTGTGCCCTGATAACAATCTCTGCCATATTATCCTCAAAGGACACGATATCAACTGTGTTGATTAGGCGAGGGCGTATCAAGTCAGCTCGACGATGTGACACACGTGTGGGTGTCCGCTGTTCGATAACTGTGCCCGTCAACCTTTGCGCGCCTTTCTTAAGGCTTTCGATAGAATCTTCGCTTTTCACAGACACATCAACACGATAGGTCTTATCACAAACAGTATTCTTCAATTCTGCCACTCGCGGCCTATCAACAAATTTAAGATTAGTAACTCTAATACGTGATTCATTCAGAAAATTGATTTCTTTGCCAATTGCTTCCAGATTTAACTCTCTCTTCTTTGGCATTCTCAACTCAATAACAAAAGGACGACCTGAACCAAGCATAGCTGCATCTATATCTTCTCTCCCCATACCATGAAATAAATCTTCTTTGCATAGACTTGCTTTGATGAATGATTCTGCAACTAATGATTGAACCGAATCTGGATAAAGCTGACCTGTGTCTTTACATTTTTTACATCCATAACCTTTACAACTACTACAAGGCCACCTAGTTTGTGGAACTGTTCTATCGTATTTGTTGTAATTTCCCTCTATAAATAAGGATTTGATTTCTAAATCAATTGTATCATAACTGGTATCAATTATAACAACTGCATGCGGATTATCCATTTGAGCTTCTAATCCTGTACTCTTCCAAACACCAATTCCCGTTTCGCGATTCAATTGAGACTTTAGCGATTCACCTATTTCATTACCAAAAATGGAATGGAAAGAGACTTCATTGGACAATAACTCTTTGTCAACTATAGTACCTATCTTAAAACTAGATAGTGAATAATCTGTTATTGAATCAACTACTAAGTTAATAAAATTAGGAATTTCACTTATTAAACCATCACATATTTTACAATCCAGCCCATCAGAAATCAAAATATTTTCCAAATCTTTGTCATTTTGGAGTTCTAATTGATTTAGAATTTCAATGCCTCTTTCGCGATTATCTAATCCAAAACCTACTTTTCCACAGGATCTACCCAAACAAGAAAGACAAAAAGGGGCAAATGACTGTATTTCATTCAGATTTAACATTTAACAAAGATTCCCTTATTTCCAGAGCAACGTCTGGAATATCTGTTACAATGGAGTGTACTTGTTGATTAATAAGAGTACGGATTACTTCTTCATCATTAACAGTCCATACTTGGATTGGAATTTTACGTCTAGAAAATCTAAAAAACCATCCTGCATTAAATATTTTATAATAAGGAGATACAAAATCAGCTCCCGTCTGATTGAAAGCTTCACAAGTAAAAGATTCCTTAATTACTGAAAAAAGTTGACTGATGCTAAAAGAGGAACCCACAAGAAGTCCCGTACTAATTTTTTCATCTATATTTTTTATTTTTCTAACTACATTTGTATCAAAAGATTTCATGACAAAATTCTCATATCCAAAATAATCAAGAACTATAGATACCACATCCATTTCATATCCTGCCTCCTTTAATTCTACCTCAATATCTATTTTATCTTTAGCTGACCAAAGAGCTTGCTCTAATGTAGGAATTTGAGAATTAATCTCAATGATTTCTGAATAATTTAACTCATTGATAATTTTTCCATCTATTTCAGAATCGTGAAAACAAATAATTTGTGAATCTTTAGTTCTTCTAATATCTACCTCAACCATATCTGTTTTCAAGTCAATAGCATTGCTGATTGATTCTAACGTATTATCTACACTTTTTTTTGAAGTGCGACCTCGGTGTGATATTATTTTTGTTTCCATGCCTAGGACTGCATAGAGTATGTTTAAATATTAAATAGTGTTAGTAGGTGGTAAAGAGATTGTCATGGATAGTGAATCAAAACAAAGTAGCGGAATGTCTGGCCAAATTGAAGATTTAATTGTTGATTTAGGCAATGAAAAATTTATGAATAGGCATGAAGCATTGAGCAGTTTAAGAGAAATGTTACCAACTCATGAAAGAGCAATAGCTGCTGAATTAGTCAGATGGATTCAACTTTATGGTAAATCGGACGCTGGAGGCAGTGCTTCCTTCGTCAACAAAGCCGCTATGGATTTATTTCAAGAAATGACCGAAATGGGACTAGAACCTCTAATAAATGAGGGATTAACCGAAGGTGATTTTTATGCAAGAAGAACTGTAATGGATGCTATTGGAAGAACTGGAAAAATGTCTGTTCTACCTTACCTAATTGCAGGAATGGATGATGAGGATAAATATGTACGTTGGCAAGCTGCCAAAGGATTGGGTCGCTATGCTGGTTCAAGTGAAGCACGCAAAGCTCTAGTCAAGGGCCTATCTGACAGAGACCCTTATGTAAGAAGAAGAGCTGGACGCTCCTTAGAGAATTTCGGTGGTGTGGGTCCTAGTGAAGACAAAATTGAAGGACCTATGGAGAAAGACGGTGAAGGTGACATAGATGGCGATGGAATACCTGATTCGGAAGATGAAGAACCAAGAGTCTCAAACGAAGAAGAAATTAAAGACGTGGATTATGAATCTATGACTGTGCCACAACTCAAAAAAGCTCTCAAAGAAAAAGGACTATCTGTTTCTGGTAAGAAAGCTGACTTAATAACTAGATTGAAAGAATAGAACTATACTATTCTATGGTGTTGTTCTACGCATAGTACGTGGAAAAGGAATTACATGCTTAATATGATCTGAACCGCAAATCCAACTAACTGTTCTATCTATACCCAACCCAAAACCTGAATGAGGAACGCTACCAAATTTTCTAATGTCTAAATACCAACCATAAGATTCTGGTTCTAAGCCTTCCTCTCGGATTCTTTCAACAAGCTCATCAGGAGACCAAACTCTCTCACCACCACCAATTATCTCACCATATCCTTCAGGTGCTAATAAATCATGGCAAACTAAAGATTTAGGGTCATTTGGATCTGGTCTGTGATAGAATCCCTTTTCTTTGGGGAAATTAGTTATGTATATTGGTGATTTAAGATCCTGTGTGAGGGCTTTCTCTTCTTTGTATCCGAAATCATCACCCCATGACAAATCAAAACCCATTGAATTCAATTTATCAAGTACTTCTTCATATCTCATCTTATCAAAAGGTGCTTTGATATTTTCTAAAACTGAAATATCTCTTCCCAAAAACTCTAATTCAGCCCGATTTTCTGATAAAACTGAAGAAATTATATGCATAATCATACCTTCTTCTAAATCCATCATTTGATGGTTATGAAGCCAAGCCGACTCTACTTCAGCATGCCAAAATTCAGTCAAATGGCGACGTGTTCTAGATTTTTCAGCTCTAAAAGACGGCGCAAGAGTGAATATATTCTCTAAACCAAACATTGTTGCCTCTGCATACAATTGCCATGATTGACTTAAATGTGCATAAAATTTCTGACCACTTTTCTCATTATCATCATCATATGAAACATTGAATAATGTGGATCCTCCTTCGCATGCTGAGGTAGTAAAGCTTGGTGATTGTATCTCTGTAAAATCTAAACCACTCCAATAATCTCTAAAAGCCTTAAAAACGGTTGAACGAATCTTGAGAGCTGCAACCATATTACGGCTGCGTAGCCATAAATGTCTGTTGTTCAAAAGGTGCTCATCGCTCTGATCTTTTGTTATTGGAAATGGTTCAGCAAAGTGAAAGACCTCAAACTTACTAGCTCGTATTTCCCATCCACCTGGTGCTCTATCATCTTTAACAGGCTCACCTTCTAACAAGACTGAAGATTCAATGAGGGCTTTACGAGCATCTTCAAAATGCACCTCCTCTACTTTTTCTCTGGAAACAGTACACTGGATAACACCTGTAGAATCTCTAACAACTACGAATGCTAGCTTCCCTGATGACCTTGTCCTATAAATCCATCCTCTAATTCTTATCGTATCAGTAGCTTTACCTTGAAGTATCTCGTTAATTGGCGTGTACTCCTTACTATTTGGGAATTCTGGATATTCCATTACTACTGGATTATATGCATGGTCATAATAGTTTCTGATGATAATTTTTTTTAGTTAGGTGTTATGCAAATTTATGTTAGGAGTCATTTCTTGCCCAAAATGCAAACATGTCTGTGGCATCTATTTAAGGCAGAAAAGTAAGAAATGTGCACGATGTGATTACAATATGAATATTTCTAAAGTTAGAATATGGGTAAAGACAAGCAACCATGACGATTTACCTGAATTAATAAAAAATGTCAAAAAAGAAATAGCTGAACCAACTCTAAGAAATCAAGATTATTGAAGAGGTCTGATTTTATATACGGTGTGCGAGTGCGACCACCCTAATAATGAAGAGAAGCTCTCGAGTTTGGAAAAAAGCCGGAAAACAACGTTGGAAATGGCGCAAGAAAAAGATGCGCCGTCGAAAGCGTGAAAGAAGGCGTAACAAGTAATAATTTTATTTAACGAGATATTTGCTTATAATGGCACTAATTAAGGGTTTAAGATGCCAGTAATAAATATTGAACTTGATGACCTAAATCGGATGCTCAAAGAGCCTCTGGATTCTGAAGAGTTCTCAAAGATTATACCTCAAATTGGTGCTGATCCTGACGAAATTAATGAGAAAGATGCAATTATAGAATTCTTTCCAGACAGACCTGATTTATTATCTACTGAAGGTGTAGCAAGAGCTATACGGGCATTTACGGAGCAACAACTAGGATTGGTAGATTATAAAATAAATGTACCTACTACTCACATGATTGTTTCTCCTAGTGTATTGGATATTAGGCCTTATGTTCGAGGCGGAATAGTAAGAGGAATTAAACTGGATGATACCTCAATAAAGTGTTTGATGGAGCTTCAAGAAAAATTACATGTAACCCTAGGACGGAAACGAAATAAAGTATCTATTGGGATTCATGATTTAGAAAAATTAGTTCCCCCTTTCAATTATACAACATGCCCCCCTCATGAACCTGCATTTGTTCCGCTACAGAAAGATTATGAAATGACACCTGAAGAAATTCTAAAAGAACACCCCAAAGGAATTGAATATGCTCATCTTCTAAAAACCTTTAATGAATACCCACTAATTACTGATTCAAAAGGAGAAGTTGCTTCGCTTCCACCAATAATTAATGGGGCATTGACAACGATTACGGAGAATACTGTCGATGTTTTAATTGATGTTACGGGGATTGATCAAAACGCAGTAGAGGCATGCCTCAATATTGTTGCGGCAGCCCTAGTAGAAAGAGGTGGGGAAATTGAGCAATTAGAAATCAAATATCCTTCTGAAAAAATAGTAGTTCCTCAAATGGAACCGAGAACTCACAAAATAGGTAATGATTATTTGATTAGTTTATTAGGCTCAGAACCTGAAAATTTTGCCATTTTTAAGGCATTTCGGAAATGTGGAATGGAACCTGATTTGAAAAATGAAACATGGCATGTTAAGGTTCCAGCCTACAGGGCCGATATACTTCATCCAATAGATTTGCTAGAGGAAGTAGCTATTGGCTTAGGTTACGATAATTTACCAGAACAATTACCAAAAGAAGCGAGATTTGGTGACGCGTTAGATTCTAGAAAATTAGAAAATAAATGCAGAGAAATCATGCTTGGTATGGGATTTCAAGAAGTTGTAACTCTTACACTTACATCAACAAATATGCTACACGATAGAACGGGTAGAGAAAATGATAATGAAGCAACTGTTTCAAACCCAGTTACTGAGGAATACCATATGCTACGATCAAGCATATTGCCCAATTTAATAGAATTACTAAAAAATAATAAACATAGAGAACTACCTCAAAAGATATTTGAAGTTGGGCAGGTTGTAAGAGAACACAGTAATCGTACATCTCTGTCATGGATTGAACTAGCAAGTAAGGCTACTTTTTCAAATGCAATATCTACCTCTGAAATTATATCGCAAAGACTTGGCTTAAAGGGAGATGTGAATGAAGACGAAGACCCACTTTTCATACCTGGAAGATGTGTCCAAATAAAATCTGATAATTTTACACTTAAATATGGAGAAATCCACCCTCGTACATTAGAAAAATTTGAAATTGGATATCCTGCTATTGGCGGGGAAATAAATTGGTAAAATTACCCGTTTGTTTTGAATCTAAGTCTACCGCTACCGTTTTCAGAAGCTTATTAGATGAATTAAAATACAAATATAAAAGAACAAATGTTAACCGCTCCTATACTAGCATTGCTATTGTAATAGCAATGGAAAAAACTGCATTAGTTTATAGGTACGAAATACATGATATTGCAGTGGTGATTGATATTTGGGAAGAAAAGCCAGGTTCTGGAAAGGTTACATATATTGAAATGAGAGGTGACGAAAATGAAAAAATCTCCAATCTATTAAAACAATTTTCTGAAAAACTACCTAGAAAACCTTGGGAATACACAGTAGGGCAAAAATTAAGAAATGGATGGTTTAGTCAAGGTATAATGGGTGCCAAAAAATCCTGGATGAAGGTAATGAAATGAGCTTACTAAAAGACATTGAACCCATTAAAACTAAAGATTATCTCAACGATAAATTTAAAGAATATTATCAAAGCGCTGAAATCACTTTACCTCCTAGATTTACATCTAGAGAATGGGGGTTTTTAGATTGGAATGGGAGGGGCATGAGAAGACATGTAAAATTCAATTCAATCAATGATGTCAACGCATATTTACGGAAAAATGCACCAGCACATTGCTACCATTCTGTTGCATATTATGAAGACCCTGGAAAAATGTCCATGATTGAAAAAGAATGGAAAGGTGCTGACTTAATTTTTGATTTAGATGCAGATCATTTACCTGAGATGCAAGATGTTATCAATAGAAAAATAACTTTTGCACAATTAATGGAACATATTAAAGAACAAACATCAAGACTTGTAAATGACGTTTTACTAGGTGACTTTGGATTAAATGAAAAAGACTTGTTAATTACTTTTAGTGGCGGTAGAGGTTATCACGTTCACGTTAGAACACCGGATGTTCTTACACTTCCTTCTGGTGCCAGAAGAGAAATAGCAGACTATCTAACTGGAAAAGGTTTGGACTTAAACAAAATTTTAATCGATGCTGGTTACACAAAAGAGTATCCTATACGTGGCAAAGGCATAGAACGTAAAAACTTAGGAATAGAAAAACTTCCAGATAAAAAATCAAAAGGATGGCAAGGGATAATCTCGAGATTCATTAACCATAAATTAGATGATTTAAGAAATATGAAGAATAAAGAAAGAGAAGATGAGTTGAATAAAATAGGAATTCCAAAAGATTTGCTTAATCTCAAAAAGAATAATGAGGAAGCATTCAATAAACTCCCAAAGTCCCCGAAGAAAAAATTCGTAAGAATTGCATTAAAAGAGACGGCAATTCATCCAGATGAACCAGTTACTGGCGATATTCATAGATTAATTAGACTCCCTGGATCACTCCACGGTAAAACTGGATTAATGGTTAAGACACTAAGTAAAGCAGAATTAAATGATTTTGATCCTTATGAGATACCCCTTGCTTTTGGAAATAAGCCAATAAATGTTAGAAATGTAGTTGGACGTACAGTCACAATGGGGAATGACCATATCTTAGAAAAAGATGAAATAACGGTATTACCTGAATTTGTAGCAATATATTTTATGGCAATGAAGTTTGCCACATTGTGTCTTGAAACATGATTTGTGGAGTAGATGAAGCAGGAAAGGGGCCAGTAGTAGGTCCAATGGTTGTGGCTGCCGTTGCAATTAAAAATGCAAAAGACATACAAGATTTAGGTGTAAAAGATTCTAAACAATTAACGCCTGCAAAAAGAAAAAAATTAGCAAATATTATTAAAGAAAAATTTGAATTTGCTGTAGAAATTATAGAAGCTGAAAAGGTTGATGAATATAGAAGACAAAATAAATTAAACGACCTAAATCGTGAAGCTTTTGAAAAACTTATCTCAAAATTAGACCCTAATGTAGCATACGTAGACGCTGCAGACGTTAATGAACACAGATTTGGGAAGAGGATAAAAGAAAAATTAACAAATCAAAAGGATACTGATGTGATATCTATGCATAAAGCTGATTCAAAAATTGATGTGGTGGCTGCAGCATCCATTATTGCTAAAGAAACAAGAGAAGATGAAATTAGGAAACTTAAGGAAGAAATAGGAGATTTTGGTAGTGGATATCCCTCTGATGAGCGAACAATTAAGTTTTTGAAGAGCTTTTACGCTGATAATGGTAAGTGGCCTACTGGAACTCGTAAAAGTTGGAAAACTTTAGAGCGTATACGTCCTGTAAAAACACTTGATGACTTCGGTGAAACTAATGAGTAAAAATGTAAAAGAACTGCTTGATGAAAAAGTAATAGAATTCAATTCAAGAATAGATAGTGAACCTAAATTTTCCAAAATGATTGAAGGAAAAAACAGAACTATCTGTATCTGTGTGTCTGATGGAAATAACTTTTCTACCAAACTAAATAATATGAGAATAGATGATTTTGTTCAGGATGGAGAAACTAATGCGGACGTAATTGTTACTGCTAATTCAGAAGTTTTTATAGGATTGATAAATCGAGAAATTTCACCAATTAAAGCATATATGTCTGGAGATGTAAAAGTAAATGCTAGTTTGACTGATATGCTACTTCTTAAAAGATTATTTTAGTTGAGCAAAAATCTTATTTGATAAATCAGCTATTTCTTTAGGTTTTAATACCTCTGCTCTTTCATCCATATTTTCTAAATCATCGAATTCAATATCTTTGAAATTCAGCTTTAGACAATTACGTATTTTCTTTCTTCTATGAGTGAAAATAGACCTAACTACTTGCTCAAATGTATTAAAATCATCTAATTTATAATCTGGTTCTCTACGGACTAAATGAACGACTTGAGAATGTATCTTAGGTTGGGGTTGAAATGCTGTTTTAGACACTTTGAACAACTTTTTTGTTTCAACATAATGATTAGCCATCACTGAAAGGCGACCGTATGTCTTAGAACCCGGTTTAGCAACTAATCTATTAGCGAATTCCTCTTGAAACATCAAAACAGCCCTTTCCCATTGGAAATTAAATAATCTAAATAATATTGGAGATGATATTGAATATGGTAAATTAGCAACAATGACGTCTATTGTAGGAATATCAAAATCAAGAATATCGGCTTCAATAATTTCTGCCCTTTCAGCAAATTTTTGCTTAAGAACTACAGCAAGCCATTTGTCCTTTTCAACAGCTAAAAGGTTCCCTTTATCAACCAGTAAATCTGTTAAAATTCCTCGCCCAGGACCTATTTCAAGGATTTTTTCCCCGTCCTTGATACATGCTAAATTAACTATCTTATTCGCAATATTATCGTCGATAAGAAAATTTTGACCTAACATCTTCTGTTTGCGCCGTGAATGGTGGGCCGGGGCGGAATCGAACCGCCGATCTTCGCCTTGTAAGGGCGACGTCATAACCCCTAGACCACCGGCCCGAGTAAGAAGCTATGTCTAAGGATGAATTCTATCTAAACAATGGAGTACTAAATGCCATCCCTCAATTATAAATACAGTTTTGTGTCCAGCGCAATATGCTTCAACAATTAAGGCAGATGAACATTAATCCATCAGCAATATATTGTAACCTTTCACAAGAAGAATGGAGAAAACAAGAATTAAAAAGAAAGGAGGGAAGACTCTCAGAAAATGGAACTGTAATTGTCAATACAGGAATATACACTGGCAGGTCTCCAAATGATCGATTTATAGTTAAAAATAAATCTAGTGAAAATCTAATTGATTGGGGTGATGTTAATCTACCACTTAGCGAAGAATCATTCAACATTTTAGAAGCTGCTGTAAAGAAAGAGATGAATAACGAGGAACTATTCATTTTTGATGGATTTGCAGGTGCAGATAAGAGATACCGATTACCCCTTCGTGTAGTTACTATGAAATCATGGCAAGGACATTTTTCTCATAATATGTTCATTACGCCAACTGAAAAAGAATTAGAGAATTTTAAACCAGAATTTACAATCCTTAATGCAGCATCTACTGAAATTGAAAATTGGGATGAACTGGGTCTTAATTCAAAAGTATTTATTGTGCTAAACCTCGAAAAGAAAATAGCAATTATTGGAGGAACAGAATATGGTGGTGAAATTAAAAAATCTGTATTTTCTGCCTTAAATTTCTATTTGCCATTAGAAGGAGTAATGCCTATGCATTGTTCGGCAAATATAGGTAATGATGAAGATTCGGCACTATTTTTCGGTTTGAGCGGTACAGGGAAAACAACACTTTCAACAGATCCAAATAGAAGATTGATAGGAGATGACGAACATGGCTGGTCTGACAACGGAATTTTTAATTTTGAAGGCGGATGTTATGCAAAAACAATCAATCTTGATCCAACCAAAGAACCTGATATTTTCAATGCAATTAAACCGGGTGCATTACTTGAAAATGTGATAACAGATAAAAATGGCGTTGTTGATTACAGTGATGGTTCTATAACTGAGAACACAAGAGTTTCATATCCTATCGATTATATTGATAACATAGAACCAACAGAACAAGGCGGGCATCCTGGTAATGTGATTTTTCTTACATGTGACGCATTTGGTGTTCTTCCACCAATTTCTAAACTTACGCCTGAAATGGCAATGTATCACTTCCTAAGTGGATATACTGCAAAAGTAGCTGGAACTGAGAGAGGTATTACTGAGCCTGTAGCAACATTTTCAACCTGCTTTGGAGCTCCCTTTATGCCGCAATATCCCACTACTTACGCTGAATTATTAGGCAGCAAATTGAAAAAACATAAAGCACAAACTTGGCTAGTTAATACCGGTTGGAGTGGTGGACCTTATGGTACTGGAGAAAGAATTGATTTGCCAGTAACTAGAAGAATGTTAACTGCAATATTAGATGGAGAATTAGATAATGTAAAATTTACGCCTGATTTGAATTTTAAGATTTTAGTTCCTGATAACGTGCCTGAAGTTGATTCTAATATTCTAAATCCTAGAAATACTTGGGCAGACAAAGATGCATATGATTCT
>DASCSW010000017.1:0-15178 GCA_034399455.1 Candidatus Poseidoniia archaeon | reverse complement strand
AATCAAGAAGTTTTGTGAAATCAGGATAATAATTATTTGGATCCCATTTTTGATTCTTAATTACAAGAGGAGTGAAGACAAATAAAAACCATAACAGAAATATAGAGGTGAAACTCAAATTTTCACCTTCGTTACATTACTGTTAATATAATTCATAATGGCTGATATCGTCAAGCTACCTGCTTGGTAAGTAGCAAGAATCATTATGAATACAGGAACTGCTTGTCCTGCATTATTGACAATTGTACTGAAAACGGCGTAAAAATCACTAAAACCAACAACAAAGGCAAGGCTAGAATTCTTCCAACAATTAAGATATTGATTAGTCATAGAAGGAATCATACTGCGCAAAGCTTGTGGAAGAATAACCAACTTAAGACGTTGATATGGCGATAAACCCAATGAGATTGCAGCTTCAACTTGCCCTCTTGGTAATGATTGGATACTGCCTCTAACTATTTCTGCTATCTGGGCTGCTGTGTAGAGTGTTAAACCAATCCATAAACTAAGGAATACAGAAGATATGGTTTGATTACTACCTTCTTCAAATTTCCACAAACCCCAACCAAGTTCATTACCATTCGAATCGCAACATATTATTAAGTTTGGTTGTTTAAGCCAAATTGCAAGATAAAAGAAAATAAACATAAATGAAATAGTAAACCCCCATAATATTGAACGATTTCTTTGACTCTCTGTCGAATCATCGATAGTAAAATTATTCAACCCTAACTCATCAAATTTAAAACGGAGTAAAGAACTTAAAACCAACATAATTATTCCTAATTTAAACATAGAGAGGGGATCATTCTCTAATATTCCCTCTAAAGTTGAAATTTTGTAATTCCATTCAACTGCATTAAAAAGGCCATAAATTACAATTAAAACTGATAGTGAGAAAATAATATCTACTACTAATGAAAATTTAGAATTAGCTTTAATTCTGACTTTTGACTGTGAATCTCTAATATATGACCACCAATTGAGAATAGGTATCAATAATATTGGGTTCCAAATATCGACTGATTTTGTGCCCGGTATTCTTTCTGAATAACGAATATAAGTTCTTGCACCGAGATAAACTGCAAAAGCTGCTAAGAAATAGGGCATATTCTCTATGCCTGCGCCAGGGCCTACAATTCCTCTATTACTCCAATAAACCCAGCCAAAGAGTGTGTTTTCTTGAATTTCCTGAAAAATTGGTAAATTAGCACCCAAAACAACAGTATACAAGAAAAATAATTGAACTACTAAAGGCATATTTCTGAAAAATTCAACATATGACTCGGCAAGACCTGATAACAATCTATTGCGGGACAAACGAGAAACGCCAATAATCACGCCAACAATGGTACTTCCAATTATACTCAATATAACTACACGTATTGCATTAAACAAACCAACTCTGTAAAATTGCCATCTGCTATCTTGAAGAACTGTATCAAAAGGCCACTCATTACTCAAAGTAAAACCGGCCATCTCCTCCATAAATGTAAGATCAAATACCCAAGAACTATCATTTTCTTTTAGATATAAAATATGAGTCCAAAAGTACAAAATAAATGGTAAAAAAGCAAAAATTGCTAATGCTTGAATGGATAACTCATACCGCTTAGGCGTGATATTTCCACTTTGAAGCAGGAAAAGGCCTAAAGCAATTCCAATAGCAATTATAGAAGTTAAATAAAGTGTATAACCTTCAACTGCTTCAGGAAGAACATTGAAACCAAAACTAACATCTTGAATTCGCCCTGGCGTAAGGTTTAGAAGAGTACTTTCAACAAAAGCATCTGCTAAAATAAAATAAATTGAAGCAAAAAGAGAATAATTAATAAAATTTCTAAGATGAGAAAAAACCTCATTTGAAAGATAAGACCCTAAAAATGGAAGTATAAATAAAAATAAAATTAAAACTAACGTAAGATTCTCTATCAATATGGCACTCTCTTATCAACCCATTGAAGGGGCTTTTTTAATGTGGAGGTGCCCCGGGAATGAACCCAGGGTTTCCTCTTCTCATCTAACTTACTAATAGTATGCTAGTGGGAAATTTACCTCATTGGAGGTGCGTACTGAAGTCCGCCTTCCCAATGTGGTGCGTTTTGTGTTCCTGCGCGGTCAATCAAACAGTTAGCCATTTGACCAGTTCCGTCACAGAAAGATCTGTCGTATGCTTCGTAGTAGTTACCTGAGGTAGCTAGAACTGATTGCATCCAAGTTGGTGCTAGAGGGTTTGCCTCAGTACCAAGTCCAAGAGTGCTGTTCAACAGACGGTTGTATGATGGATTGCTTAGGTCTTGATCTGCGTAGTTAGCGCTGGTTACACCAAGCTCTTCTGCAGTCAACATACCAAACCATACCCAAGTTACTACATCGTTCCAGTCATCGTCGTTATCACGAGTTGCTGCACCGAGTGGTTCCTTAGACATTAGTTCAGGCATGATTCCCATTGCGAAATCTTGTCCGTCACCTTGTTCCATACCATACTTTTGTGCGACCATAGCCGACATATCACCAGTCCAGGCTGAACATTCCTCATTAGTGAAGGATGCTTTGGCTGCGTCTGCATCAGCTGAATTTACAGCTGTGTAGGCCAAGCCATTAACTTGGAAGTAGTCTGCCAAGTTACCTTCTGTGGTTGTTCCAATACCAACACAAACTGTTGCGTCATTCAAATCCATTACTGAATCTGCTCCTGGGTGAGCGTCAAGGTTTACTAACATTCCTTGACCATCGTAGAAATTAATTCCTGCGAAGTCTGCGTTCAAATCTGCATCACGGCTGGTTGTCCAGGTCGTGGTTCTAATTAGAACATCAATGTCACCAGAAGATAGAAGCTCAAAACGGTTTGAACCAGTTGCCAAAATGTATTCGATTTGGGTATCTGGGTCAAGACCTATAGCTGCTGCAATTGCTCTACAGTATTCGATATCTAAACCGGAACGGGTTCCGTCATCGGCAAGGAATCCCATGCCGAATTGTGATGTTTTTACACCACATTTCATCGATCCTGCTGCAATTACATCATCCAATGTACTTGTGCTTTCGGTTCCTACGGGATCTACTGGATCATTACCACCGTTGTCATCAACTGGGTCTTCAACAGTGTCGTCAGTGTCTTCTCCGTCGTCGCTTACGCAGCCTGTAAAGGCTACGCTAGCCATCATGAGCATTACTATTAGTGCGTAGATTTGCTTCATAGGTCTGATAATTTTTGGGACTGTATATAATACTAAGCGTTTCGTTAATTGCAATATTATAAACCAAAAAAAATACCCTTTTACTGCTATTTGTCGACGAGGAAGGCGAAATTAGGTTAAAAAAATAATACTACTTTTGACGAATTCCGATACGGCTATTTATATTCTACAAGCATTCTACTGTTTAATACGATTTAAGCTATGTCACCAAAAGCAAACAAAAAATTAATTATTCTTTGATTAATTTCATCTCTTGCATTTCTAAAATCATTTTCGGATTCAGGATCTGTAATTGGCCAATGTAATATTTTACATTTTTTAGGCCAGGGCATTGAAACGCATATCTCATTTGCCGAACTGCAAAGTGTTATTGCAAAATCTGAATTTTTCCAATCTACAGCATCCAAATGTTTTGAATGGTGGTCTGAAATATTTAGACCTATCTCTTTCATAACTTTTATCGCTTTTGAACTGACGCCTTCTGGTTTAGTACCGGCACTTAAAACAGTAATATCATTTTTTAGATTTCTAAGCAATCCTTCGGCCATTTGAGAACGAGCTGCATTACCAGTACAAACAAACAAAATTGTTGTCATATTTTATCAGTTGAGTCGTCTATAAAATGTTAAATCAGGAATTGGAAAAAAGGTGTGTCCCACCTTTCAAATTTTTGTCATTAAATGTAGGGTAAACTGTTTTTTTAACTTAGGCACCACTAAAGAAAAACTTTAAAAGGTGGAACCAATACAGATATAATCCCATGGTATACCTAACAAGGAAGACTACACGAGGACAGCATTACTATTATCTCGTGAAATCTTTCAAATATGATGGTCGCGTCGAAAAGGTACAACAATACCTAGGTTCAGATGAACCTAACGAGACTGAATTGGAGCAATTAAAACAAAAATATACCATCGATTTAGAATTGGCTGCAATAGAAAGAATGGCTGTTATGTCTTCTGAAACTTATAGAACTCCTTATCTAAAAAAATCTGCGCTGTTGGGATTAGAAAGAATGAAATTTCTAAACAGAGCACTGCACCGACTTGAAACACCTGAACAAAGAACTTCCGAGAATTCAAGAAACAGCGTTATGAATATTCATGGAAATATGGCTCTTTCTTCAGCACCACTTTCAATAGATAACGTTCAAGCCATATTTGAACAAGATAGAGCTCCAACTGGCGTTCCTCTTTCCAAAGTATTAGAAGCATTATCTTTGAGAAGATTGCACGATGAAATACCTGAAAGAATTTCTAGACTTGACAAAAGAACCATTCTAAAATTACATCAAGATTTATTTGAAGGCACTGGGAAAATGAGTGTGTTGAGAGAAGAATCGGCTAGTTTACCTGGTTCTGCTTTCATGCCCCCTCCGCCGATCTTGATTGAAGATGAGTTAGAAGGCCTACTACAATGGTGGCATGATCCTTCGCCTTTACATCCTTTTGAAAGAGCTGTGCTATTCCATCACAGGTTTCAACAAGTTAGACCTTTCCAATCTGGAAATGGTTTAGTTGGAAGATTAATACTAGATGGAATGCTAATTCGTGCAGGATTATCAAGCACACGATGGCAAAAAGAAGACCGTTCCACTTATTTATCCGGTTTAGTAGCAGGAGATCGTGGGGATCGAACAAAGCTTATCAAAATCTTTTGGGAAGCTTACAAAAAACAGCATGGGCCCAGCGTTGAAGGGGGAAAAGAATCTATGCGGCTTTCACCACGCCAATCTCAATTGGAGGCCTTCTGATTGAGGCTTCTCGAACTTGAGTTCGAGAATTTTAAATCCTTCAAAGGCCACGTTAACGTCCCTCTCGGACCTGGGTTCACATGTATTACAGGGCCCAATGGTTCAGGTAAATCAAACATAACTGACGCCATACTTTTCATACTTGGTTCACGTTCTACAAAATTACTCCGTGCAAGAAAATTAAAACAATTAATTCACGGATTCCAAGAAGGAAGTAAAAAAAAATCCGGACCTAAATCATGTAAAGTTTCAATGGTCTTTGATAACTCCGACCGATTCTTAGCTATAGAAAAAGATCAAGTAACGTTCACCAAAGGAATTCACCTTAGAGGTGATAATACTGTAACTTATTATCAAATAGATGGAGTCAAATCTTCAGCTGGTGAATTTGAAGCTCTATTCTCAAGAGCTGGGCTTTATGCAACTGGATACAACATAATTCAACAAGGAGATGTGATTCAAACATCTTTAATGTCAGGAACTGAAAGACGGCGTAAAATTGAAGATGTTGCAGGAATTACAGCTTATGATAATAGACTTAGAAGTACTAGAAGTGCTCGAAATTCTGTAGAGGCTGATTTGACTTTGCTAAATGAAAGAGCAAAGGAATCGAAAAGAACACTAACCCAGCTTGAAAGAGAAAAAGAAGCTGCTGAAAAATTAGAAAAAATTCTAGAAGAAATTAAAGAAAATGAATTATTACTTAAATTCCGCACTATTTTTGATTTTGATTCTGAAATTCAATCTAGAAGAGAGGTGGTTGAAACTTATTCTAAAGAATTAGAAAAGTTGGAAAAAGAACAAACTAAAAGAAATTTAGAGATTGAAAAAGCTCAAAAACAATTTCAAGACGTCGAAAATAATATCTCAGTTTCAGGTGGAAATAAAGCTAGGGAATTACAAGAAGAATTAGATAAAACTAGAGTTGCTCAGGCTTTAGCCGAAAGAAATTCAGAAAGTGCAAAAAATGAACTAGAAACTTTAGAAAATGAACGTAAAATTTTAGATAATGATTACAAACTTTCTTCAAAGGAACTGAAAGTGTTAGATTCATATTTAGATAAGGGAAATAAAAAAGTCAAAAAATTGGAAAGTGTTGTTTCTGGAAAAGTAGCTCGATTAAATGAATTAGAAGGAACGGCAGCTGATGACTCTGAAACAGTTTCTTCTCAGAGAGAAAAATTAGAAAGTTTAAGAAAAGAAGCTGGAGAGCTAGAAATGCAAAGGCATAGGCTTGAAGGTGAGAAAGAACAACTTGAAATTCAATTAAAAAGTGCAGAAGAACAACTTGTAAGATCCAACCAATGGCTTGAATCTATAGTCACGGATGTGAAAGAAGCCGATTTTCAACTTAAAGATTTAGAAGTAGGAAATAAATCTGCTGCTAAAAATTTAGAAAAAATTAAAGAAAAACACAATACTGTTCTTAAAACAATAGAATCTCATCAAAAGAAATTAACTAATCTTGAAAATTCACTTAGAGATGAATCAATGAAATTAGCCTCGCAAGAAGCCGCCCAGAGAGCTAGAGAAGAATTTGGAGGCTATGCGAAAGGAGTCAAAGCACTATTACAATGCAGAGATAATGGTCAATTAAGGGGAATTATTGGTACAATTGCTGAATTAGGAAGAGTTGATGAAAAATATGCAACCGCATTAGAAGTAGCTGCTGGAGCCAGATTACAATCTATTGTAACTGAAGATGATGAAGCTGCTTCTACAGCTATCGAATTTCTTAAAAGAAATAATATTGGCCGCGTTCGTTTTTTGCCTCTCAACAAGGTTCATTCATACAAACCAAGTGCGCATGCACTAATGATATCAAAAAAAGAAGGCGCTCTTGGCTTTGCACAAGATTTAGTTAAATTTGATTCTCGATACAAAGATGTTTTTGGTAATGTTTTTGGAGATACTGTCATAATGGAAACATTAGGAAAAGCTAGACAACATTTAGGAAAGGGCCGTATGGTTACTCTTGAAGGTGAATTGTTAGAAAGTGGAGGTGCTTTAGTTGGTGGTTCTGCTCCGAAAACTGGAATTCATTTTGGAACTTCTGAACGTGATGATATTGATGAATTAATAAATAATGTCAGAAAACTGGAAACTGAAAAATTACAATTGGCATCACAACTTGGAGAATTACTAGAAGAAGCTGGTGAATTGGCTACTGCACGGCAAGAATTAGAAAGTGAAAGTGCTGCTTTCCAAACTAGGGTTACAGACTATGATGGCCGGGCTGAAGAAATTAAGAAACGTCTTGATGAAGCAGATGATGCCGTAAAGACTCGTGAAGGTGTTATCGAAGCTTTGCAAGGTGAAATTATAGAAAGAACTGATCTCTTAGTTAATTTAGAAAAGGATATTGACAAAAGTGGAAAAGAAATTAGCAAAGCTACTTCAGATTTGCAAGCTGTTGCAGATGGAAAAACCTCTAAAGTAATTGCTGATATTCAAATTAGCCTTGATCAAAATAGAGAAGAATTAGCTACTGAGCAGGCCACTTTAGCCTCATTAGAAGCAAAAATAGATGCAATGAAATCAGAAGTTGGAAGGCTAAAGGGTGACTTGGAACTTAATCAAAAAGAACAAAAAGAATTGCAAGAAACTCATAAATCTGAAATGAAAACTGCAAAGAAACTGGATAAAAAACTAAAGGCCTTAAGAAAAGAAGAACAAGAAAAATTCAAAGAATTGAAAGGCTTAAGAGATGAACGTGATGAATTACATGATTTATTAACGGATTTAAAATCAGAATTAGCGGCTAAACAAGAATTACGCAGAAGTAGAAAACACGCTGTGGATGATTTGAAAATCGAAATTGCAACAAGAGAACCAAAATTGGTTGAAGCAAAGGCTAGAATTCCAGATGGAACAAAAACTCCGCAAATAGTCCCAGGCCGTGAGAAATTAGAAGCAACTAAAGAAAATCTAGAACGTAACAGGAACCGTCTTGGAAATGTTAATATGTTATCTTTAGAACATTATAGGCAGGAAGCTGAAAGGTTTGATGAAATAAGAAAACATAAAAAACAATTGAATGAAGAAGTTCGTCGCTTAGATAATCTGGAAAAGAAAATATCAGATAAAAAAGAAACTAAATTCATGGGCGTCTACAATAGTATTGGAGAAAGTTTCAAAACTTCTTTCAAAGAAATTACAGGGGGTGGTGAAGCCTGGCTTGTATTAGAAAATGAAAAAGCTCCATTTGAAGGGGGCGTTATGATAAAAGCTAGAATGCCTCGTAAAAAATTGTACCCTGTTGAAGCATTGTCTGGTGGAGAAAAATCATTAGTTTCAATGGCTTTCATATTTGCAATCCAAGGATATGATCCAAGTCCTTTCTACTTATTAGATGAACCTGACCAAAATTTAGATGGAGTGAATACCGAACATATCGGAAAAGCTATTGCATTACAAGCAAATGTGGCACAATTCTTAGTTGTTAGTTTGCATCACGCTGCACTTAGAGAATCGGACAATGTAATTGGGGTGTTTATGGGAGATGATGGTGTATCGCGATTACATCAAATCAGAGATGTTGAAACATTCTTATCTTCTTTACCTGTCGAAGCTGAGGTGGGAGCTTGAGTCAGGTCGTAAATCACTTATTGTTTCATAAAGCAATGATTGGAGTTGATAGTGAAAAAATTGACCAATACATAGACATTGCCTCAGGTGTTGGCTCAACTGCTGAAGTTTCTACTATAGAAGACCCATTTACTAGAAGCGTTACACTTCTTTTCATGCTTGTAAAAGAACATGGATTAGATCCCTGGTCTTTAGATCTTAAACTTACGATCCAAGAATATCAAAAATATGCTGTTAAAGAAGATGATTTAGACTTACCGTTAGCAGGTTCTGTTCTTGGATGGGCTTGGGATGTTCTTAGATTGAGGGCCACTGGTGCTATAGAAGCCACAGAGCCAATACCTGAACCTCAACCTGAATGGGTTGATTTTGACTTTGGTTGGGAACCGACATATGCTGAACAATTAGAAGATCGTTCTGAACCCCCTATAGAAGAAAGTGTTCTTTTCCAAGGTGAAAGGCGCGTTACTTTGATGGAATTGGTGGGTGCTTTAGAAGATGCCCGAAATATGGAAACTGAGCGTCAAGAAAGATTGGAGAGAAGGAAACAACTTCGAGAAGCTCGGCAATCAGTTCTTAGTGAAGTTGCAGAACGATTAGGTGAAAATTTGCATAATGATGATCCGAGCCAATACAAAGAGAAAGTTTGGCAAAAAATAAATGAATTTAATGGAAAACCAATACCAATTGGTGATTTACTTGACAGACCTGAAAAAGCAAGTGTTGTACGAACTTTTGTAGGCTCTTTATTTTTAGCCAGAGAAGGTAGGATTGACATTATACAAAAGAATTTAGAAAATCATAACATTTATGTCAAGAATTTGGAGAGTGCAGGATGAATGAATTAATGGCTGTAGAAGCTGCACTATTCTCGGCCGGTCGAGCTTTAGATGCTACTGAAGTTGCAGAAGCAACTGGTTTATCAAGAAATAAAGCAATTGGTGCTTTGGATTCACTAGTCGAATTATACAAAAATAGAGAAGGGGCTTTAGAAATTGTAAAACTTGGTCATAAATATGCTTTACAATTAAAAACTGAAGCTGTGGAATATGGTCGAAGACTAGCGCCACAAGAAATTCCTTCTTATCTTCTAAGAACTTTAGCATTAATCGCCCATGAACAACCGATGATGCAGAAAGAGTTAAAACAAAAATTAGGTGACAAAGTTTACGAACATGTTGGGGAGTTAGTAGAATTAGGCATGATACAACGAGAAAGAAAAGGAAGGAGTTTTGAATTGAGAGTTACCGATGCATTCATGGAATACTTTGGTATTAACGCTGAAAACCAAAACGAACTTAAGGCTTATTTGGAACAAGCGTTAACAAGCTAATGAACGGACCTGGGTTGCTTGAATTAGTTGTAATTATATTTTTAGTTTGGGTTTTCTTAGGGCCGCAGAAAATGATAGAGGGAGCTCACGCTCTTGGAAAAGCATATCGCGAATTTAGAGGATATACATCATCAATAAAGTCAAATATTCCTGAAAAAGATAAAGTTCGTTCTTCAGCTGAAAGATTAGGAATTGATACTGCAGGGATGAATCAAGAAGAGATTAAATCGGCAATTGTAGATGAATTGTCAAATGAATAAACCATAATGTCTTAGACATTATGTAACAACCTTGATATAGTTACACTTGTCCATTACTAACATGAATCCGGTAAAAGCGGTAGCGCTGGCTATCATTTTTTTGCTTTCAGCCATAGCCCCTGGAATGAATGTTGAGGCTGCTAATGATGCAAGAACTGATACTGATACCGGATATCTTAGTGAGAAATGGCATGCTGGATTAGGAACTGGTGTTGGAGCTTTGAACTCAATCAAAACTGCTGACATTGATATGGATGGAGAAGATGAACTAATTTTTGGTAATTCACAAGGATATGTCCATATTTTAGATTGGGATGCTAGCAACAATGGTTGGTCTGAAGAATTCCATACTGTTGACATGGGTGGGCCTGTAAAAGGACTGGAAATTGCTCAAGTTGATGACGATGAACAATTAGAAATTGCAATCGGTTACAATTGGAATGCAGACTCAGGAAAAGTAAAAATTATTGATGGAATTTCACTTTTGGCTGAAACAAACTGGTCTTCTGGTATTTCTTGGTCACACACACAATGGACTGAAGGGTGGCCTTACGGTTTAGCAATGGGAGACCTTGATGGAGACGACCGAGCCGAATTAGCTATGAGTGGCGATCGTGGATTTCTATGGGTTGTTGATACTGATAAACCTGAAATTTATGTTGGTAGAGATATTACATATGACGAGGCTGAATGGTATGTTGATGTCGGAGCTAAAACTGGCGGTAGTACCTTAGAAAATACATGGGGATTAACTTTTGGACAATTTGATGACGATGAAGCTATAGAAGTTGCTGTTGGAAGCAAACAAGGATGGGTTGCAGTCTTTGATGGTGAAACTGAAGAAATGCAATGGAAATATGACATGGATGGTAGTAGTGGAGCTGACAGTCTATGTTACAGTTTAATTTCTGCAGATTTAGACGGTAATGATATTGATGAATTAGTTGTTCCGCAACAAAATAAGTTAACAGTCTTTGTTGATGGCGACAGAGACGTACGTGTCGAAGATACGAGCGTCAAAAGTGGTTATGGATTAGCCAGCGAAGATTTGTTTGGAAATAACAATGAAGAATTAGTTGTTGCTGACGGTAGCGGAAATATTAGAATCATGGGATTAGTTGGTTCTAGTTTGACAACTTATCAAGAATGGAATGGTGGATATCCAATGAACACCGGAGGAGGTGTTACTATCTCAATGAATGGCCATGACGATCCGTGGATTGTTCATGGGAGTGATGCGGGTGTGGTAAGAGCTTGGGAAGTTACCTCACAAACCAATCATGATTTAGCTTGGACTAGTGAAGCTGGTGAAAATGATAATCTCCTCCATTCTCTTGAAGGAGGAAGCAACTATGGCGTAGCTATGGGGAACCTAGATGACGATGATAATTTGGAAGTTGTTGTTGGTTCTGGTTCAGGAAGAATTTATGTTTTTGATGGAAATACACACGAGAATCAATGGGTAAGTCCTGCACTTGACAAAATTCCTATCGGTATTGCAATAGGTGATGTTGATAACGATGGAAACAATGACATTGTTGTGGCGACAGGAAATCCTGGTGAACCTAAAGATGACGAGGGAAATGGTGGTGAAGGGTATCTATATGTTTTTGAAAGAAGTGGGAGTGATTTTACTCAAGCTTTCAAGAGTGACAATATTGATGCGTCTTGGGGTGTCACAATAACTGAATTAGACGGTTCTAGCAATCCTGAAATAGGAATTGCAACAGGATATCTCGAAATTATTGATGCTACTTCTGGAACTACGGAATTACACGGTGCTGTGAAAGTTTGGGGATACGGAGGTTCAAGTTACTCTCAAGAATGGACTTCTGGAAATATTGGTCAAATTGTAGGAGGTATCGATAGTGGAGATCCGGATGACGATGGAGATAATGAACTTGTAGTTGGAACGGGAGGAGACAATAGAGAAGGTTCAGAAGAAAATGCTGAAGTAAGAGTTTATCGCCGTTCTGGTGGAAGCTATACTTTGGAAGGTTCTATAATAAATCCTGCAAGATATAATGCATATGGAATCGAAGTTGGGGATGTCAACAATGATGGAAAAGATGAAATCATTGTAGGAACTGGTGAAAAAGGACAAAACAAACCCCGATTGATTATTTATGATGGAAGTTCACACGCTGAAGAATACTCAAAAGATGTTGATAGTAATTCTGTTTGGGGAATAGAAGTAGAAGATTTTGATAGTGATGGAGAACCTGAATTAATCTATGGAACTTCAGGTGGAGAATTATTTATTTATGACGGTATAGAGCCAGGATCTTTTGAAGCAAAAACAAGTGCATTGTCTACTAAAGCAGGACACTATGGTGGAATTGCTATAGGTAATGCAGACAACGATGGAGCCTTAGAAATGGTTGTAGGAAGTGGTTCTTACCTATGGATGTTTACTACAGAAGGGCAAACCAACAAACCTGATTTGGCTATTGAAGGAACTGAAATATCTTATGTTCCTGAAAATCCTGATGAAGATGAAGATATTACAATTAATTTGAGTATCATCAATTATGGTGGTGCTGATACTACAAAATGGAGAGTCAAGGTCTATGATGGCGATCCAGATGCCGGCGGAAAGAAAATAACCGAATTCAGTTGTGATGCTACAGAGTCTGATCAGAGAGAAGGTTGTAAAGCATTAGGCAATGGAGAATCTGCTTTTTTCGAAGTGATTTGGTATGGTATACAAACTACTCCAGGATACCATGAAATCTATGCCTTAGCCGAAGATACCAACCAACCTAGACAAGAAACTCGTTTTAGTAATAATAAAGATTTTACGACTATTGAAATAGAAGAAATTCCAAATGATAGACCAGTAATTGATGCGTCTATCGATAAGAACATTCTTTGGGTTGATGAATCTGCACGCATAGATGCTGGAAATTCATATGATAATGAAACGACGAATGGTGAACTTGATCGTGCTGATGGTGATGCTGATTTAACTTATCGATATTATTACGATGGAGGGTGGACTTCATGGGTTGGTGACTATACTTGGGATTTAAGTTTCTCAACTCCTGGCGATAAGGAACTCATTGTTATTACAAGAGATGAAAGAAGAAAAGAATCTGAGCAGAAAACCCTAATGGTTGAAGTCAAAGCAAATACTCAACCTGTAGCAATATTAGATGCAAATTTAACTGAGGCTCCAGACGGATCTTTCATCACATTTGATGTAAGTGATTCATATGATCCTGATGGACGTTCAGAGCTAGAATATAGATTTAGCTTTGGCGATAATGTTTATTCGGATTGGGTAAAAGAGGGGCAAACTGTTAGACTTTACCGAAATGCATTCTTTACGGGAGCTAACGGTGGAGAATTGCAATTAGATAGTGGCGAAGAAGTATTGAGAGATAATTTTGGAATTATTCGTATATTTAGATTAATGAATGGATCAAACTCTGGAATTGCTGATTTAAACCTTGGAGAAGGTATTTTCTTATTAGAAGTAGTAAATAGCAAAATAACGGCAAATGGATACAATTACACCTTGCCTCCATTCTCTGAAGAAAAAATTTACAGTACACAACTAATGGCCCGTGAATTGTCTGAAACTGGGGCTGATGATATCTTAGCCAGTAGTTGGTCTCAAATGATACCAATTAACATTTATTTACCAGAAAATGAAAATCCTATTGCAGCTGCCAAAGCTGGTATTTTCATAAATGGCGTTGGTCTTTTCAGTGATATTGTAGATTATGCCAAAACTGGAGATGAAATTACCTATTCAGGTGCTGATTCTTTTGATCCTGATGGTGATGATTCCAATCTCGAATATTCTTGGAAGATTGTAAATTCTCAAGGTTCTAACATTAATCTTCTTGGAGATAAAACTAAGAAAACTTTCCAACGAACATACAATGAACCTGGAACGTATACGGCTATCTTGACTGTAACGGATGAACGCGGTGGAATTGGAACATGGCAAGTTGATGTTATCGTAAGTAAAAGTGGCGGATATGACAACTTAAATGACGATGAAGAAGGACTCAGTAATACAATGATTGCAGGAATTGCGGGTATTGGTGTTGCAGTTTTGGCTGGCTTAGCTATAGGATTAAGGAAAATGGGAGGAGATGGTGATGGATTCGATGAGATGTTCGAAGATGTTGCTGTAGGTCCTTTAGAATTGAATTGTCCTACGTGTAATGGTTTAATTTCAATAACAACTGCGCAAAGGCCTATCCAAGTTGGTTGTCCGATGTGCCAATCACAATTTGTACTTCGTGAATGAGCCTTTCATTAGGTAAACTAAAACTGAATGGCAAATGCCATGTCATGGGAATTCTGAATGTTACTCCAGACAGTTTTTACGATGGTGGGTGGCACTTTGATTCAGTTAATACTCAAAAAAGAATAGAAGAAATGATTTCTGAAGGTGCTGAAATCATAGATATTGGGGGTGAATCAACTAGACCAGGTTCTAAACCTGTAAGTGTCAAAGAAGAATTGGAAAGAGTGATTCCGGCAATTGAATTTATCAAAAGTATATCAGATATTCCAATTTCAATAGATACACAGAAAGCTGAAGTTGCAAGACATGCCGTAGAAGCTGGAGCTTGTGTTGTAAATGATGTTGGTGGCTTACGAAATGATGATATGATTTCTTTGATTGCTGAACTGCAAATACCAGTGATAATTATGCATATGCAAGGAACTCCGGAAAACATGCAAAAGAATCCCCAATATGCTAATACTGTGCAAGATATCAAGAATTGGCTTGAAGAGCGAATAAATACTGCAGAAATAGCTGGAATCAAGCGTTCTAACATAATTGTTGACCCTGGAATTGGTTTTGGTAAAAATTTGAAGCATAATTTGGAAATTTTAGGTGGATTGAATCAATTCAATAGTATGGCTGGTGGAGTGTTGTTAGGTGCAAGTAGAAAATCATTCATTGGTTTTCTAACTGGTGCAGATGATAGTGATAGATTAACTGGTAGTTTAGCATCTGCAATGATTGGGGCTACGGAAGGTGTGGACTTAGTAAGAGTTCATGATGTGAAAGAAA
>DASCSW010000016.1:0-15313 GCA_034399455.1 Candidatus Poseidoniia archaeon | reverse complement strand
AGTTAAAGCTCATGAAGCAATCAAAAAGTTAGAATCTTTATGGAATGATGAAGCTGCCCAAAAAGCAATGACCATTACACGTAACAAAACACATTTTATTTTAGAATTTGAAACAACTGGTGCAATGGAAGCTAAATTAGCTCTAGAACAAGCACTGAAATCTTTAGATACTCATTGTAAAGATTTTATGACCTGTATTAACGCTGCCGCATAATTACATACTCCTTGATAAATATTATTAGCTGAACATACGAATGTAAATGTTATCAATGTACATCCTTATGAATATTACATGCGGGGGTCGCATAGCCAGGCCAATTGCGCTAGGTTGAGGGCCTAGTCCTTAGTGGTGCGTGGGTTCAAATCCCACCCCCCGCACCATTTATTCTAATTTTATTTCAATACCATAAGAGTCTATCAATTCAAAACCACCATTAGGCAATAACCTTTCAACTGTAGATAAATCCTCATCAAATGCCTTAGCAATTTTTCTTGCAACAACTTTTCTCTCTGTGAAACCTGGTTTAAATGTCAGATATTTATTAGATTTTCCTCGAAAGGAATCCATAGGACCTCCCATTAATTTTTCAACACCTTCATAATCGATTAAACCTATTGAAAGTAAAACTTCCAAATTTTTATTCCAGTTGCGCTTTCCTCTTATAACAAAAGCACCTTTAGCCAAAAACTCACCTGTATTGGGAGTCTTGGATACTTTATCATTATCTACCCAGAAAGAATGCCCGCTAGCTACACGGGCACCCCATGCCTTACTATAGGCTAAACTGAAACTAGAAGCCTGCTTCATAGATTCTTCTGAAGGAGGTACTCCTTGATTACTCTTAACGACAACACTTGGAGCGCCATGTATATCTGCATGTGCATATCTATCATTACTTTTTAAATATTTTTTTACAACTTGTTCATTAGTTGTTGCATCTTTTCCACCTAAAGCAATATCGCCATCTGAGGTTATGAACCATCTATATTTTTCAAACCACTCCAATTTCTTATCTTTGACTTTCTTCTTAATTATCTTTTTTGGTTTTTCCCTAATTATCTCTGCTGTACGCTCAGCTTTTCTTTCACATTCTTTAGCCTTGTCAAAATACAATGAAGCATTGGATTGAGCTGATTTAGAAGTTAGGAGCTTTATTTCCTGTTCTTCAAGATTAATTACAATCTCATCATCTTCCGCAATGGAGATAAAATTATCAATTATAGCTATATTTGCAAATATTAAATTCCCTATTTCCCTATATTTTTCTGCATTTTGATAATATTCTTCAATAGCTTCCCTTTGCCTACTAATTCTTACGTCTTCTTTATCCTTCACCACTACTTCGGGTTTCTTTACAGAATTAACATAATTTTCTATTGCTTCATCAAAAGTTGCAAATTTAGATCCAGATTTAATATTAGCTAAATTATATTTTGAAACTGTAATAATTTCATCATTATCATTAACGTATATTTTTGGTTCAATTTTATCATTTAAAACATTTTTAATTTCTGAATAAATCATTTCAATTTTAGACTCTGGAACATTCAAACTTGAAACTAAATCTAAATTTTGGCACACTAAATTAGATATTTCACCTCCTAAATTACAATCAATGGTCAAACCTGCACCTAAACTTCTTTCTGAATTCTCTAATCTTTCTCTATACTCTTCAAGACTTGAAGTAAATGGATTAAAGCCTGGAGGGAAAATGTAACTCTCATTAGGAGCAAGTTTACGATGGCGGAATTTCTGCTGACGCATAACCATAATGATTTTATCACCATCACACAAAATTGCATTTCCTTTATGGAAAAATTCAAATATTAATTTTATTTTTTCATCTTTACGGGCAAAAACAAAGGAAATTACCCTATCTCCATTTAACTGTTCTATTACCTCCAAACGACTTTTCTTTATCTTACTTCTTACTTGATTTACAAAAGCACCTTGATTAGATTCGGTAGTTATCGAAGACTTAGTTAAATAAGCCCAACCATTCAAATCTAAAACTAATCTAAATGTACCTTTTTCCCTATTTCTCAATTTTAAAATAAGCTTATTTGAATCAGGTCTACCAAACTGATCAACTCTAGAACCTATCAAAATTTGCCAACCTGAAACAAGCTCCCTAATATCTGGGCTCGTTAAAGATTTTTTCATTTACTTCGTGTGTGACTTAATTATTCTAAGTCTCTGTTTCTATAGTATGATGACAACATTACAGCCATTGCGATTGCTGAAATCAAAGCAAAGAAACCTATGAAAAATGAAGGTGTAGAAGATTTTGCTCTAATAACCTTGAAATATTGCGTTCCCTGGTTATTATCATTGTCAGATTCATCAATCTTATCTGCAGGATCAACCTTAACAACAACAGACAAACCTACTTCATTATCTTCATCATATGCTCTTCCTGGTTGCCAATCTCTCGATAGTGTAACTTCTTCACCATGAGCTAAAGAAGTAATTGTCTCAACAGCTCCAACTTGGGCACCATCAACATAAAATTTTACTTCAACATCATTAGTCCTAACACCGGATGAATCAACAGTTCCTCCATTGTTTCTTACCTTAACATATATAGTAACTACTTGTGATTTATCATTTGTATTAATCCAAGCAGAATTATGACTGAATGTAATATCTGTATTCTTTATTTCTAGATCAGGTTCTGGAACCACAACACTGAATTCACAGCCTGCGTCCGCACCTCCGCCGTTAGATGAAACTATTAATTCAATGTCATAAGTTCCTGGCCTTGCATCCGTAGCTGCAGTTATACTAATAGATGCCTCTGCAGAAGAATCACCAGTTTCACTGGTACCTACTAGATTTTTACCATTAGTTAATCCAGGTGTAACTGCCCAGAAACCAACTTCAGCACCTATATTGCTAGAAATAGTAGAAACAAACGTGTAACTATCTGCAGAATAACCTGTGTTTGTAAGTGTGTACCCCCAAAGAACTTTATCTCCTTGGTGTACCATGTTGCCTCCATCACCAGATGCTGCATCACATGTTACGGAAGATGAATGTTCAGTTGCTGCAGTCAAACTTATTTCTACCGTGTTTGTTACATTAGATGATGATGATGCTGCAGAAGTATCTGTCTCACAATCATCACTACCACATTGTGAACGTGAGCTTCCTGTGTAAAATTTAGGATCTGACTTACCATATACTGAAACAGAATTCGTATCTCCTGATTCACAAACACCTGAACAGATAATATACAACAATACTGTTTCACTTCCTCCCTTGTTAAGCGTAACTTGGTTATTTGGAATTTCATCCTCATTTGTATCAAGGAAATAATATTCCCAAGCAGTTCCACTTGGCCAATTAGCGGTCATCTTAACTTCCATATTCCTATAACGTGTATCACTACTATCTAATGTCAGTGTAACAATTACACTGTCGCCAACCATTATATCAGCACTTGATTTATCTGAAGTTATAGATACGGGAGATGCGGCTGCATCAACATTACCTACACCTAGAGTTGCTAAAAACATAGCGACCACAGCCAAAGCCATAACGGTTCTTCGGGAATCTGTCTTGGAAAATTTAAGTTTATCCATCTTTTTTGCTCCATCAGTTCAGTAGTGAACTATATCCCTACTAAAATTGGGTAATAAAAAGACTTCTGACACCTCCAAACTTATTAAATGAGGATTATAATGCCTTAATTAACATGCAAATTGAAGACGATACACTAAACTTTTTTGGGATGTGGGAAGCTGGAAATTTTGTGCCAATTAAATCGGAAATGAAACAACTAATAATCTCTGGAATGGGTGGATCTGGTATTGGTGGACGGATATTAGCTGCTATTGCTGATTCAGAAGGCTTTACGAAAATAAGCCATTGGAATAATTACAATTTACCAAAGTGGGCTAATCAAAATTGTTCTGTTATTTGTGTTTCCTATTCTGGCAATACCGCAGAAACTTTGTCTGCAGCTGAATGCGCATTAGACATAGGTTGTAATCTTGAAGTGATTACTACTGGTGGAAGATTAAAAAAAATAGCTGAAAAAAATAATTTACATATAACTGAAATAGAAAAAGGACATCAACCAAGAGCTGCACTTCCTCTACTTTTAAAAGCATTAATCTATAGAATTGGCCTCCCTAATCTTCAAGAACAAATAAATGAGGTTAATAATCTTGTATTGCCTATTGTTGCAGCTAAGAATATAGCCTCTCAACTAAAAGGAACAATTCCTTGCATATATTCTAGTGATCTAATGAACCCTGTAGCATACAGATGGAGATGCCAAATAGAAGAAAATGCAAAACAATTGGCATTTAATCATCAAATCCCTGAAATGAATCATAATGAAATTGTTGGTTGGACTCTACCAAATAATAAAATGTCCGTGATTCTAATTAGAGACAATAATGAAAAAGCACAAATCAAGAATCGATTTGAAGCTACCAAGAACGTTGCTTGGAATGAAGTAGAAATTGTTGAATGTGTTGCAGAAGGAAAAACGCCTCTAACAAGAATTATGAGTATGATAATTTTGGGAGATTTAGTTTCAATTGAATTAGCCAAATTAAACAATATAGATCCTACTCCTGTTGAGGTAATTGAAAATTTAAAGAATGAATTAGGTGGAAAGTAGGTGGACTTAGAATCATACTCTATATTTCAGCGTGTAATTTTTGTCCTTTTCCTTATGGGGCCTGCTTATTTGGCAAATACTATTGCTGTCTTGACTGGTGGGAAGTATCCTATCGATCAAGGAAAATTGCATAGTGATGGAAATAGAATATTGGGAGACGGAAAAACTTGGAGTGGCCTAATTGGAGGTACAATGGGAGGTATGGCGTCTGGAGTTTTACTATATTTTTATGGAATTCCAATTATACTTACAGTTTACTCAATATTAGACCCCCAAGCTGAGTGGAACTCTTCTTTTTATTACGATTTAGAGAAAATAGAAGTTGATGTGTCACCCTGGGGTGAAAGTTGGGATATGTTTGTTGTATTTTTCTTATTGTCTTTTGGTGCTTTGTTCGGAGACATGGCTGCTTCTTTCTACAAAAGAAGACAGAACCTTCAAAGAGGAGACAAGTTTGCACTTTTAGATATGTATGATTTCATATTTATGTCACTTCTATTATGCTTTATTTTTCAACGCGATTGGCTTCTCTCATGGATTTTGGATGGATGGGTGCCTCTTTTCACAATACTAATTCTTACCCCATTTTTGCACAGAGGTGTAAATATTATAGGATACAAAATTGGTGTCAAAAACGAACCTTGGTAATTAGTGTGTTTTTCTCAAATTCTTAAGTTCTTTGCCTATCTTGTGAAGTAATTCCATCTTCTTGCCCTCATAAAAAAGAGTTATACTGCCTAATTCGGCATCCCAATTACTTGGGTGTGATTTAGAACTCTTCTTAACCTCGGTACCAATATCTTTAGTTATAGAATACAATTCATCGACATTAGGTCTCTTCACAGAAATATTTGCAGGAACCTTACGACCCTCTGATCTCTTCAAATTAAAATCAAAATATTCGGGATATATTACTAAGGGTTTATCAGACATTATTTAGCAATCAAAACTGCGTTTACAACACCATGCTGTCCAGGCCTAGATGTTACTTTAGCTTTACCTTTTTCTGTTTCTATGACCGAACCTTTTGTAATAATATTCTGCCTAACGTAATTAGGATTAGCTGTATTCTCAATGACTTCTAATATTTTTGAAGAAAAACTCTTACCCGATTTTGGATCAGTAACTGAAACTTGATCCGTTTTCAAAAGTCTATCTTTCCTTCCTCCACCTCTTGCTCTGGCGACTTTCTTAGTCATATCACCAATTTTAGCCTGCTGCAACTCTCTACCAATCTCAAATCTCTTCTTACCTCTGCTACCTGCTAATCGTCCACCTGTAGGTTTGCGTTTGGATTTACCTTGCCATAATGCCATATTACAGAAGTGCGCGACAAGAGTATTGTATTTAAGATTTGAGATATTCGCTATCAAACAGAAAGTATAGGTAAACTTAAATACAAACAACCAAGGTTGAGACACATGTCAATAGAGAAAATGGCCAAAAAAGCCAACGAATTAAGACAGAAAGGACATGCAAACCGTGAAATAAGTCAAGAAATGCACCTTTCTGAGGCTACTGTTGAGTGGCTATTGGCAAGAGAAGCTTCCAAAGATTTTACAGGACAATTACCACCAGATGTTAAAGTTGGATGGAGAACTATAGGGGTATCTGGTTCCAGAATTGTTTCAATCGCTGAAATAATGGCCGATGTAATATTAGAAGAACAAGAAAAAAGAGAATTTGAATTTGATATGATTGCTGGTATTACGAATAATGGTGTACCTTTAGCAACTATAATTTCTGATTTATTAGGTGTAGATTTTGGTATGATTAGACCAAGTAGAGAAGGCACTGAAACAAATTATGCTTCTAATTATGCAGGCCTAAAAGATAAAAACATCATAATAGTCGATGATGTGATTAGTACTGGTTCTACAACAATGGAATCTATTAATTTTGTCAAACAAAGTGGAGGAATCCCTCTATTAGTTATGGTCCTAATAAATAAAAAGGCTGATGATGAATTAGCTGGAATTCCGCTGAGGGCACTTATTAGAGCAAGACCGGTAAGAAACTGATGCATTGGGCTGACGTAGTCGCTGACAAATTATTAGAATCTGGAAAAGAACATGTAATTTCTTCTGGAATTACACCCTCAGGTCCAATACACTTGGGAAGCATGCGTGAAATTTTAACAGCTGATGCTATTGTAAAAGCAGTTAATGACAAAGGTGGGAATGCAAAACTAATTTATGTTGCTGATAACGCAGATCCGTTGCGTAAGGTTTATCCTTTCTTAGATGAAAAAAAATATGAAAACTTTGTGGGAAGGCCATTAGCTGAAATACCAGCTCCAGAAGGGGATGGAAGTTATGATGATTATTTTCTAAAACCTTTTTTTGAATCACTAAAAAATGTAGGAGTAATTCCTGAGATTGTAGATAATTACCAATATTATAAAGAAGGAAAATACATCGAATGTATAAAAACTATTATAGAAAAAAGAGATAGAGTAAGAGAAATCTTAGAAAAAATATCTGGAAGACAATTATCCAAAAATTGGTTTCCTTGGACATTCAAAGATGAAAATGGAAAACTTTGCAATGGGAAATTCATCAAGTATGAATGGCCTTTCGTTTATTTTAAAAATGATGAAGGTGAAGAAATAAGCAATAATTTAGAAAAAGGGGAAGGGAAACTTCCATGGAGGTTAGATTGGCCCTCGAAATGGAGAATATTAGGAGTTACATTTGAAGCATTTGGAAAGGATCATGCCACTAAGGGGGGTAGCTATGATACAGGAAAAAGAATTGTGAAAGATGTCTTAGACTATAGTGTTCCTCACCACATTGTTTATGAATGGATTAATTTGAAAGGAAAGGGTGCTATGCATTCCTCCACAGGATTAGCAATTCCTGCACAAGAAATGTTGCGCATGGCTCCTCCTGAAGTAATAAGATGGTTAATTATGCAACCACAGCCAAATAGACATGTGGATTTTGATCCTGGACTAGGCTTACTAAATTCTGTAGATAAATATGACCGGATGGAAAAAGAATATTATGATAAGACTCTGGATGAAAACTCATCTAGAGCTTTCGAGCTGAGCCAAATTAAAGAAATATCTAATACTAAAAATCAAACAATTCCATATAGACATTTAGTTACCTTAGTACAATCAAAAGAATCTACAAATGAAATTGAAAAAACATTACTGAAAACTGGAGATATTAAAAAACTAAATAAATACGAAAAGGGGAACTTAGAATCAAGAGTGAAATGTATCAAAGGATGGCTCGATAAGCATGCGCCTGAAAATGTTAA
Source organism: Candidatus Poseidoniia archaeon (assembly GCA_034399455.1). Lineage (GTDB taxonomy): Archaea > Thermoplasmatota > Poseidoniia > MGIII > CG-Epi1 > CG-Epi1. The sequence continues at coordinate 7,412 of DASCSW010000016.1, read as the reverse complement.
ATTTGAAATTCAAGAAAAACCTCCTGTTATTAATCTCAATAAAGAAGATTTGGAGAGAATTATAAATCTCAAAGAAAAAATGACAGCTGTCAAATGGAATCCTGAATCAATACACGATTCCTTTTATGAATTGCAGGAATCCAATAATGTACCTGCAAAAGAATACTTTAGAATCATGTATCTAATAATTTTAGGAAAGGAACGGGGGCCTAGACTAGGGTTCTTCTTAGCAACAATCAAACAAAAATTTGTTATAGAAAGATTAAAATCTTATTAGAATAAACTCTATTAAGACCTAAGTTGTAAATTAATTGTGAATAAAATAATAGAATGTGTGCCTAACTTCTCCGAAGGAAGAGATAAAAATATAATTAATAAAATCATCAAGGCAATAGAAACCATTCCTGAAATAAATATTTTAGACATCGATATGGGTTCAGATACCAATAGAACTGTAGTAACTTTTGTTGGATCGCCAGAAGCGGTATCGAATGCTGCCTTCCAGGGTGTCAAAAAAGCTGCAGAATTAATTGATATGCAAAAGCATGAGGGTGCCCACCCAAGAATGGGGGCTACTGATGTTTGTCCCTTTATTCCGGTCTCAAATGTTTCTATGGAAGAGTGTATAGAAATAGCAAAGAAAACGGGGGAAAAAATAGGAAAGGAATTGAAAATACCAATTTACCTATATGAAAATGCTGCGACAAATAATGAAAGAAAAAACCTAGCTACAGTAAGAGCTGGCGAATATGAAGGTCTCAAAGATAAACTAACGGAACCTGAATGGAAACCTGATTATGGTCCTAGTGAATTCAATGCAAATGCTGGTGCTACTGCAGTCGGTGCTAGAGAATTCTTGATTGCTTATAATATCAACCTTAATACAAATGATAGAACATATGCTAATGAAATTGCATATGAGATAAGAGAAAGAGGTAGGTGGAAACGTGAAGGGAACATTGAACCTTTCTATTACAAAGGAGATGTAATATATTTTGGTGAAAACAAATATCCTGACGGAAATAGTAACTTTATTGGGAAAAGTTTTAAGGAATTATCTAGGCACTACAAAAAGACCTATGGAAAAGATTTAAAGAAAAGATATGAAAGTTTAGGTTTAGATCCTAAAAACTTAGTTGGAAAACCTGTTTACAAAGATGGGAAATTTACTCATGTTAAAGGACTTGGATGGGTTATTCCAGAGTATAATAGATCTCAAATAAGTATGAATCTTACAAATTACAAAATATCGCCTATACATGAAATTTATGATGCTGCATGTAAAGAGGCTGGAAAAAGAGGACTCCGAGTTACTGGTTCTGAAATTGTTGGTTTAATTCCCTATGATGCAATGGAAATGGCAGCAAAATATTACCTTTCTAAAATGCACAAATCACCAGGTTTACCTGTTTCAGACCTGATGAATGTTGCCGTACAAAGTTTAGGTTTATCCGACGTTGGTGATTTTAACCCCAAGGACAAGGTGCTAGGTATGCCCAAGAATGATGGTGAACTAGCAAATCGGATTACTTTTGACTTTGTTGATGAAGTTTCAAGAGACTCACCCGCTCCTGGAGGAGGGTCTGTAGCTGCACTATCTGGAGCTCTGGGTGCTGCATTAGGTACAATGGTTGCAAATCTCAGTACAAGCAAAGCCGGATTTGAAAAACACAAAGACAAATTATCTAAAATAGCGGAAAAAGGACAAAATACAAAATATGAATTGGTAAAAGCAATAGATGATGATACTAGTGCTTTTGATGAAGTTATAAAAGCAATGAGAATGCCTAAAGATACTGATGAAGAGAAAAAGATTAGAGAAATTGAAATGCAAAAAGGATATAGAACGGCTACACTTATCCCATTAAAAACGGTCGAAAACTGTAGAGACGCGCTTCAAATATGCAAAGAAATTTCTGAAATAATGGATGAAGGAATGGCAAGTGATGTTGGGTCTGGTGCCCTTATGGCAAATGCCGGGGCTATATCGGCAGCATATAATGTACGAATTAATCTTAAGAGTATTAGCGATGGAAAATTTGCTTTAGATACAAAACTAAAACTTGATGATTTACTAAAAGATTGTAACGATATTTTAGCTATAGTTTCAGAAAATGTAGAAGAATGTTTGTAACTATTTCGTAAATTTTTTAAACACGAAATAAACAACGCCAAAAGCAATAATTATCAACATAGAAGAATCTAGGGATTTACCTTCAATTTGGGGTTCTCCAAATCCCACTTCTTCATAATCTAATGATTTAGAAGCATCATTGGGAAAAGCATCCGAATTGTCTCCAAAACCATCTTTATCTGTATCTTTCCACTCATTCGGATTATTTGGGAAAGGATCTGATTTATCACAAACTCCGTCTTTATCTGTATCTAATGAATCTCTCTTATCTTCTGGACAAGCGTCTATATTATCTCCAACACCATCCTCATCTGTATCTAAATATTCAGTAGGATCTAGCGGAAAATCATCTATAGAATCATTATAACCGTCCGAATCTGTGTCTACTTTATCAGGATCTGTACCTAACAAAATTTCATAATTATCACCTAATGTATCACCATCGCTATCATACTGCTCAGTTTTGTTAAACGGAAATTCATCGCTATTATCTCCAACACCATCCCCATCAGAGTCATTCCACTCCAACGAATCTGTAGGAAAAGCGTCACCTGTTTGATTTAATCTAAACCCCGTAGTTAGATTTATTTCAAATCCATAATTATCAGTATAATTGTCTCCATCTGTATCATTAGTTACTGGTGATGTTTGGTAAACCCAAAATTCATCATAATCTGTTATTGTATCTCCATCTGTGTCGGAATCCGTTATATCTGTAATAAATCCATCTAAACCGAAATATGCTTCTTCACTATCACTAAGTCCATCGCCATCTGTATCTGTGGAATTTGGATTACTAAAGCGAATACCATCATCTATTCTAAAATATAGATAACCATTTCCAAAACCTTTTGGTTTGTTAAATACATAATTTATTTCATCAGCAGTTAATTCACGATTCCAAATAGAAATATGATCAATAGTCCCATTAAGATATTCTCCATTTTGACCACGACAGAAATAATTATAACTTGTTGCTGTTTTTATTGAAGGATTATCTATATTTTCTTCCGAAACTAAAGTTCCATTTACATATAGTCTAAGAACCTGATTTGTTTCACTGTAAGTCGCAGCTAAATTATACCAAACGCCAAATTTCGCCTGAATACTATCATTTGTTATTGGAGAAATATAATATTTACTTCCTGAGTAAACCTTAAACTCAAAGAATCCTTCGGCATTAATACCTAACCAAGTTCTTCCATCATTTACAGTACCTACTACAGTTGAAAAATCTCCACTTAGATTATTTAATTTAATCCATGACTGAACTGTATACTCTGTAAAATGTGAATTATCTAATGAATCCATTCTAACATTATCATCTACACCATCACAGCTGATTCCATTAAAAAATTTACCAGGCACTTTTTCAGCTCCACCTAGTACTGAATTAATATCATTAGTTACTAAATTAAAAACACTCGTAGGATCTGTCCCATCAAATTTCCAATATCCCTTCAAGGAAGGTTCTGTTAAAGAAAATATTACATTTTCTATCTGTCTATTATCGTATTCAAACTTATTCAATATAGTATCATTGTCATAATCGCTAAGTGAATCATCAACCAATGGATTCAAACCCCAATGATATTCCCACCCATCAGGCAATCCATCTCCGTCTGTATCAATAGCATTTGGATCGGTTCCTGCAAAATACTCCTCCATATTGGTGTATCTTTTATCTTCAGGACCACAAATCCCAGTAACTGAATCTATAGAAGCTCCAAATCCATCACAATCTGCATCAGTAAACCCATCTGCTTTTTTCATCGGATTTAAACCATTGTTCAATTCATACAAATCAGGCATGGTATCATTGTCGCCATCTGCACTATTTGGATCACTCGGATAACGGCCGTATAAATCATACGCATGAATTTCTTCATAATCTGTTATAGTATCATTATCTGTATCTACATTGAGAGGATTTGTAAAATATTCATTTAATTCTTCACCATCAAAAAGACCATCTTGATCGGTATCATTACTATTAGGATTTGTCGTAAATATTTCATTAAATCCTTCTTCATAATCAGTTAAACCATCGTTATCCGTATCCTGCGCTTTTGGATTTGTTTGATGTATATTACCTACAAAATCAGTCCATCCATAATATTCAGCCCCGTCTAAAATACCATCTGCATCAAAATCTGGATTTGTAACGCCAGTACCAAGTAAATTATCTACATAATCTGGTAAACCATCATCATCAAAATCGGGTTCAGAAGTACCATAAAAAGACAATGACCAATTATCAAACGTACGATCTGAAGCACCCGCCGCTATAGTATCATTCACTTTAATTTCCCATTCTCCAAAACTATTCTCTCCCCAATGTACCATAGAAGTAAACGTCCAATCGTGATAATGGTCGCCAAGGTCCTGACTATTGTCTCTAACAAGTTCTGAAACAATTCCACTTGGTGATATAAGAAATACATTCACGTCTCCACGAGTTCCGTGTGTGATATTAACTGAAATCTCTACTGACTCAATATTCATGCTATTATGCATGAAATAACTAGAAGTTACACCTTCATTATTATTATCTAAAATTATCTGATTGACCTCAACTTTATCAGTAAAATCTTTTATTTCAGATTCAACATTAACCCAGGTTTTAGCTAAATTAACTGCCTGATTTGCATCTACCAAACCATAACCATATGCATTGTTATAATCTCGATTTGCCTTAGTTTTAAACCAACCATCATGCGAATTGTCAACTTTCTTGGATGTTTGAACTAAAATGTGCTGTACATCTCTCCATGTTAAGCTAGGATTTGCCTCAAGCATCAAAGCTACTACTCCTGCAACCATAGGTGTTGCAACTGAAGTTCCACCCATAACTGAAGTATAATTATTAACAGAATTTCCTTCTTCACCTACAATATCTGTAGAATAAACTGCTGCATCTATCAATTCTGAATTATTATGTGAAGGTGCCGAAACAAGAATATTAGGTCCAAACTCTGAATATGATGTTTGCTTACCTTGCCAATTTATCGCCCCAACTGCAATAGTATACCTACTATTTGCATAAGCATCTTTATTAGAATAATCTTTGTTAGCTAAGCCATTACCATTTGACCATAAATATATTGAACCAAGGCCCCCTCTTCCCTCCGATACTCCAGCTTCTAAAACGGCTGTTGTTAATGGCCCCATGTAAGCCAATGTTTTTCCATCATCATTAGGGCCCCAACTATTTGAATAAATATCTATATTTTCTGATTGGTAAGACAAAGCTTGTGATATTGCTAAATCATTCAATGTAAATTGCCCTTCGACAGAATAATTACAATCTCCTGCTACTAATCTTATCCCTGCTATGCTAGAATTGTAAGCTACTCCTGCAATACCTATTTCATTATTACCTTTACCTGCTGCTATTCCTGAAACGGCAGTTCCGTGCCAATCTATGATATCTTCCTCATCATCAAGAGAATCGGCAGGCATGACATCATAATCATCCTCACAAACATCATAACTATAATCGCTATTGAAATTTGGTAATATATCTGGATGATTATAATCAATACCATCATCTACAATTCCAATTACCACACCATCTCCAGTATAATCTGGCCAAACATTCTGAATGTTTAAATCAATACCACTAGTCCCATTATTTTGTCCATTGTTATCAAGATACCATTGTTTGGAGAAATTAGAATCATTAGGAGTATACTTCAAACTAACTTCTTTTTCAATCAATGGATAGTAATTCCAAAGATAGCCTTCTTCATCTATTTCAGATAAATATGAAATAGCAATATCTCCAGTTTGAAATGTAAAAATCCAAGTACCACTAAGGATGCTAAACTGTTGTATGTCTGTAACTAAATCTAAATTCACTAAATCTTCTAAATCTTGATTACAAAAAGGATGGTTTAGTAAAACGACCCATCTATTACTCAAATATACTTGAGAGGCACTATATTGATCTAAATTAGATTCCTTTTGAAAGGCTGATTTAACATTTGAAGAAAATGTCTGAGGACCACAAGGTGAATAATCTACATACCTCTCTGTGGTAGAATTTGAGGCCGAATCAAAGCTCGTATCTACAAAACTCAACAAAATTGTGCTGATGAGGAGTGTAGCCACGATATAGGCTTTCATGAACTTGTAGAAGAGGGGCGTTCTAAAGCCTTTCAGAATGATAACTTTGAATATTGTTCTAAAGATTCAGGATTTGCTAAAGCATCTTTATTTTTTATTTCTTTTCCAATAATAGTTGATAATACTGCTTTTTCAACTTTTTTCCCACTAATAGTATAAGGAATATCATTAACTGAAAATATATATTTTGGGACGTGTCTAGGTGTTGTCTTGGATCTTATAATCTTCCTAATATTGTCTTCTAAATCTGAATTAAGAACTACACCTTTGCTCAATTTAACGCAGAGAACAACATCCACATCTCCTAAATTAGGTTTACCTATAACTATAGCTTCATCAATAGATTCTATATTTTCTACAGCCCTATAAATCTCAGCAGTACCAATCCTTACTCCTCCTGGATTTAGAGTAGTATCGCTTCGTCCATAAATTATGGCTCCTCCATTTTTAGTAATCTCAACATAATCGCCATGTGTCCAAACGCCAGGATATTCATCAAAATATGCTGAATGATATTTTCTACCGTCTTCATCATTCCAAAAACTAAGAGGCATTGATGGAAATGGTTTCACACAGACTAATTCGCCACTCTCGCCTGTAATTGAATTACCATCCTCATCCCACGATTGAACATCCATACCTAACTGAGGGCACTGTATTTCACCCCTATTAACTGGAAGAATAGGTGATCCTGCTAAAAAGCAACCAATTATATCAGTACCACCTGATATTGAAGCTAAGTGAATATCTGAATTTATATTTTCGTAAACCCAGTCAAATTGCTCAGAAACTAAAGGAGATCCCGTGGACAAAACAGATTTGATAGCAGAAAGGTTAGCCAAATCTTTAGGAATTTGATTTATGTTACTGCATGCACTCAGAAATTTGGGACTTGTACCAAAATGTGTTATTTTAGTTCTTTCAACCATATTCCACAAATGACCTAAGTTAGGATAACTCGGGCTTCCGTCATACAATACTATTGTCGCTCCAGAAGCTAATGCAGATACTAACCAATTCCACATCATCCATCCACATGTTGTAAACCAAAAAAGTCTATCTTTTCCGGCTTGTATATCACATTGTAATTGATGCTCTTTTAAGTGTTGAATAAGAGTACCTCCAGTACCATGAACTATTGATTTTGGAG
>DASCSW010000015.1:0-15351 GCA_034399455.1 Candidatus Poseidoniia archaeon | reverse complement strand
TTTTACACCCGCTTCTCGAATTTTCAATATTGCTCGCTCATCCATTTCAATGTAAAGCACATCTCCTTCAGATATTTGTCGGCCTACTGTTACATTGTTTACAGCGATTGCGACTTCGTCTCCTTGTAGTGCTTCTTTCAATACTTGGTCACCTGATCTCAACGATTGAATATGTCCAACTACTGAATTGTCTGTTGTAAGAACTCCTTGCTTAAGGGCTATTCGGCCTCCCAATACTCTTACTCCAACTACTGCTGGATCTCTAGTTCGAAAAGTGTGCCCTTCTAATATTTCAAATTTACCAGGATGGGCAAAGTCTTCTCTCAAATGTTGGGCCTGCTTTTCCTTGACTTTTCCTTTCCATTCTTGATACTCCTCTAGTAATCTGTAAACAATATCTGATTCAAACAGTTTTACTCCTGTTTCGTGTAGTTCTGCTTTAGCATCTGGATGAATTTTTACATTGAATGCTAAAATTGCTCGGTATTCTTCTTCAGATGGGGCTGCTGTTACAACATCTCGCCTTGATACATCCCCTACAGAAGCTTTTACGATTGGTACTTTTGCTGCAGATAATTCGTATGCCAAGGCCTCTAACGATCCTATTGCATCAGCGCGAATGACTACACCCTCATCAGTACATTTTACATTCGATTGCATAGAATCTGACAATTTATCCAATGCTTCATCGATTTCGTTTTCACTTGATGCGCTGTAAAATGGAGCTCCTGCAACTACCCCCTCGATATCTGGAGCCACAACTTTCAATCCTGCGGCTGCACCAACTAATTTTACATTATCGAATTGTTGCCTTGGATCTCTAATTTCATCCAACGGTTTAGGTCTTAATAGTGAACGAACTCTGGTTACTATTGGTTCTGGCTGGGCGCCAATTATCAAAGTATCCGATGATTTGAGAATTCCATTGTAAATGATTACTCCTAATGTCTTTCCTAAACCTTTTTCCTCTTTAATTTCAATGACTGTGCCCTCTGAAGAACCATTGCCTAAGAGTAAATTACCACGCAGGTAGCGCTGTGCAAGACCCATAAGGATCATGAATAATTCTGGAACGCCTTCACCGCTCTGTTTGACAGACGTTGGAATTAGTGCAATTGTTTTTTGAAAATCTTGTATTTCTGAAAATAGGGCTGAATCAAAGTCATGCAATCCAAGTTCACCAATAATTTCATACATTCGTGCTTGAAAATTTTGTTTCGCCGTTGAACTTTGATTTTCACGATTGGCTAAGAATGAACCTGGGAGCGTGCGCCACCCCGGTAATTTGTCTACTTTGTTTAATGCCAAAATAAAAGGTGTTTGTTGTTGTTTTAAAATATTTATCGATTCTATTGTTTGTGGTTTGAAACCTTCTGTTATATCGACAACTAAAATTGCTAAGTCGGCCAAAGCGCCACCCCTTGATCTAAGTGTTGTAAATGAATGATGGCCTGGTGTATCAATGAAGAGTAAACCTGGAAGTGTTGTTGTTCCTTCTTTCAAAAGCGGTCCACAAATATTAGAAACTGTTTCAAAAGGAACTTCTGTAGCTCCAATGTGTTGTGTTATTGCTCCTGCTTCTCTCTGAACGATTGCGGTGCCTCTAACATAGTCAAGAAGTGATGTTTTTCCATGATCTACGTGTCCTAAAACTGCTACAATTGGTTGACGAAGTGGCGCATTTGGATCTATTTCTTCCTCCTGATCTTCTTCTTCGGATTCCTCTGCCGGCAAATCCTCTATCTCTTCCTCTTCGGACACCATATGTGTGTTGCGCACAATTGCCTGTTTTAAAAGTGTCCGGTCAAAATTAATCATCACAATTGATATGTTATCATAACATTATTGAAAATCTCGGTTTATAGTTAATACTAAGTTATATCCAGAGAAGTCTTCAAAATCAAAATGGAAGGGATTTGTTTAGTCGATCTATCATCTCAAGATATCTGCCAGTATGTTCAGTGTTAGGTAAATTTATCACAAACTGCCAATATCGCCAAGCGGCTATAGAAAGTGTTGCTAAGTGGTGCAAATCAGATAAGGAATCCCTTTCCTCATGACTTAACATACGGACTGATTGATACCCCTCTAGAAGGGCCACCCAACGCTCAACTACTGGTTCACCATTTTCCCAACCACAACCGACGAAAGTCATCACTAGGTCAAATGCTAGAATATCATAACAAACTTCTTCAAAATCTAGAATTGAGGTGACGTTATCATTAGTTCCTAAAATATTATCTGGGAATAAATCTCCATGTATAATGCCTCTCGGTAGTTCGCCAATATTTTGTTTTAATCTTGTACTTTCAGATTTAAGCATGTGTAAAAAATCTGACCATTCATTTCTCTCATTGGCAATAGAAAAAAGCTTATCGAATAATGAATTACCCCTTGAGTATTTATCTTTCAAATTAACCGGCGGTATGACCAAATGTAAACTAGCTTGGATTCTACCTAATGAGTGAAGTGACGAATAATTGGGTTCTAACCACGCTCCTTCAACAAATGGTAAAAGAGTCCATGCAAGACCATCCTTTACAACCATAAATTCGCCATTAGAAAATGGTATAGGAGATGGCGTAGGGACGTCATTATCGGACAAATAAGTAGTAATTGAAAGCAAGTAATTTACTTCATCGAGTGTCTTCCCGTCCCATATCTTTAGTACTCTCTTGGTATTATCATTTAATGATAATTTATAGTTTGAATTAGCCCACCCTCCTGATAACTTTTCTAAATTAACTAGATCTGATAGACCTGCTGCTATGATTATATCTGAAGCATCCTGAAATGAGACTTCAGTGTAGGCCATATCTCCCCCTGGTTTGCATTTCTTTTTTCAATGCTTCTACTAAATATTCGTATTCTTCAATGGAATTGTAAAGGTAAGATGCAATACGAAGATATCTTTTATTGTGATGAGGCCAGCCAAAGACTGGTACTTGTATCTTGTATTTTTCATACAATAATGTGTGAAGAGGATCTGGTTCTAGCACTGATTTTGTGGCTACGCCTTCACCCGGTAAAGCTACTGCCGATAGACCTACAATCATTGAATCGGGACACAGTTTTGGAGTTTCTAATACTTCGAGAATAATGTTTCGCGCTTGTATTGCAAGATTTGTATTGTGTTTCATAATCTCTGCCCACTCTCCTTCTACTAAACTGCCAACATGTTCGATACTCTTTGGAATGCATAACCATGGCGTTATGTCTTGAGTACCGGTCCAATCGAATTCTAAGCGTATTTTTTCATCTGTATTCCCGTCTACTGAAAATCCATGACTTATTGAGAGTGGGTTTACTTTTGACCTTTTATCTTCTCTTATATAAAGAAATGCAGCTCCTTTTGGTGTGCACAACCATTTGTGCGCATTTCCTGTAGCATAAGCTGGCTCTAATTTTTTCAAGTCTAGAGGTACTATTCCAGGTCCATGAGCGGCATCTAATAGTACATCGATTCCCTTAGATTGAAGTTCGGATACTATTTGTTCGAAGGGTAATCTAATGCCTGTTGGACTTGTTACTGTATCAATTAATGCTAATTTTGTTTTTTCAGTTGTATAATTTAGAATTGTTTTAGTTACTTCATCTGGAGTTTGTATTGGAAGTGGTAAAGGTACAACTACTGTCTTTGCACCTGAGCGCTTGGAGATGTAATCAACTGTATTCCAGCACGCTTGATACGTATGATCTAAAATTAATATTTCATCACCTGATTTCAATGGTAAAGAACGTAAAATTGTGTTAACTCCAGATGTTGCATTTGGTACAAAAGTCATCCCTTCTTTATCTGCATTAATAAAATCTGCAAGTGTTTCTATCGCTTCAGTCCATAATTTCTTAGATGTGACATCAAAGAAATGAACTGGATCGCTCTCTAATTCTGCCCTTAATTTGAATTGATGCTCGAGAACTGCTTTGGGACATGCTCCAAATGATCCGTGATTAAGAAAAATGGTTTTAGAATTTAAATTCCAGTATTTTGATAGTTGACTTCTTTTTGGGAATGCAACCATTTTAGCGCATTTTTGTGAACCTTCTCATTGTTTTTTTGATAGGTTCACGCGTTTCTGCGGAAATAAATCCTTCTTCTATTTTTGAATCTAAAAATTCTATTGCAGTATCTATTGATTCTCTTGCACCTTTAGCTACTAATGATGCCATGAAAGGTTCGGCTAATTTTTCTGACACTCCATCCTCTAAAACTATCTTTCTTAAAAAATATAATAATTCCGTTCTCTTGCCTTCATTAAGCATTGCTTTAGGCTTATTTCGTTTTTGAGGTTTCTTATCTTTTCTCTGAGGGGGCTGGGCTTTGGTTGGACCTCTTCGCCTATGTCTCCCTCTCCTTGCCAGAGTTACTCGCCTCCCATTTCCTTAATGGCGGCTTCTATTTGTTCATCTGACATTTCGTCTCTATTGAAAAATTTCTTGTTTCCAGTTTCTCTCTTTAATTTCATCAACACTCCCCAACGACTAGGTGGGCCTCTACTACGACCTCGGCCACCTCCGCCTCCGCGACCATCTCTGTTACCAAATCGAGGCATTTCATATTCTAAATCAGAAAGATTTACACTCTCCTTTATTGTTTCTAAAGGATTATCAGCTTCTTTCATACTGCCTTTCTTTCCTAAACTAATGCGCATGTGGCCTCTTACTAAATTTGCTCTTGCGTCTTTCAAATCTATTGTCATTCCATTGTTGACGGTTTCACATTCATCATTCCAAAAACTCATGATCACTGTTCCTGTTTCGTCACCAACTAGACCTTCACATATCACTGTACCATTATCCATGGCGCGTGGTTCTTCCAAGCTCAAGACTTTTACCGGCATATTCACACGGCCTGTCCTTGGTGTTAACTCATCTACTTTCAAATTATCTACCTATCTTTACGACAAAAGGGGACATTATAATGCTTCCCTAAGCCCCTAAAAACCCATAATAGGGTTATATCCATTTAGGGGGAAATGGGGTAAAACCCATAAGTATATATACCCTGACACCCCATAAGGGATAGATTCGGAAATGCCGCCGAGTCGAAAAAGAGAGAGGCAACAAAAATGCAAACGAATGAAGCAGATTTTGAAACACACATCGACGATATAGTGAAAGCTATCGGAGATAAGCTAGAACGCAGCGTAATCGTAACTGAATTGAAACGATACGTCGAGGAATATGGAATTGATTTGGCAACAGCCAAAGAATCTATTGTAAGAAAACATTATGGAAATCCTAGTGCTTTACAAATGGGAGCTGAAAAACTTCTAGCTCAAGTTGGGCCTGGAGAAAATAACGTTCAATTCAAAGCAAAGATTTTATCTGTATATAGAAAAGAGATAACTACCAAAGAAGGCGCTCAAAAAGTTCTTTTTGAAGGAGAACTTGGAGACTCTACTATGCGTATGCGATACTCTTACTGGAGTGAACAATGTGATTTTGAAGGCGGAGATGTAGTTGAAGTATTGAATGCTTATTCCAAAAGTTGGAATGATAAAATTACTTTAAACATAAATGAAGGCTCCATGAAAAAGATTCAAGATGAAGAACTTGAAAAATTAGATCTTGGTACAACTAAAAGTACAATGAATCAAGCCGGTGAAGAAATTGAATTGGTTAATATAAAACCAGGAATGAATAATGTATCCGTTACACTACGTGTTATTGATGTTGAAACTCGAACAATAAAAGTGAAAGGTGAAGCTAAGACCATATTTGGAGGAACTGTAGGAGACAAAACTGGAACCTGTAGGTTTACTTCTTGGGAAGACCACAATATAATTGCTGGTAAAGCATACAAAATTGAAAATGGATATGTTAAAGAATTCAACGGTCCAGATTTGCAATTTGGAGAGTATACTAAATTCACAGAAATTGATGGTAATGATTTACCTTCTTTGCTGGATTATGAAGATGGCGTGCAATACTCCTTGGCACAATTAGATGAACGCAATGGCGCTTCAGATGCCGTCATTGAAGGTCATGTTTTCAATATTAGAGAAGGAAGTGGATTAATTTTCAGAGATAAGGACACGAATCGCTTGGTTCGTAATGGAGATGACCGCAAAAATGCAGATCCCGACCTCAGGATAAAAATGATTTTTGATGATGGGTCTGGTTGTTGTACTGCTTATCTAAATCGTGAAATTACTGAGAAAGTTTTGGGAAGAGACCTAAATTCTTGCTTAGAATTTGTTAAAGAAAATTTTGGCCCTGAAGCTTTAGTAGAAGAAATCGAAGATGCTTTAAAATTAAAGCCATTGAAACTTCGTGGTTTTGCCAGATCTGATGAATATGGCTTATCCTTCTTTGCTAGAAGCTGCGAACCTGCTGCTGAATTAGATGTGCCAAGTGTTGCGAGGCAATTCTTGGCTGCATTGGAGGGCTAAATGGTTCAAAGAAGAGAACCTGGTGTTTTAGTTTTGGCTAAAGAGCTCTCTGCAGCTATCGAAAAACATGTAGAAAATCGTGAATATTCTCCTACATACCTAATCTCAGAAATTGGTGCAAAGCTTTCGAGAGTTTTGATAGGTGGCGTATTAGATCAATTAGAAAATCGTGGAACTGATGATGATCCTTTCTATACTGCAAGAGTAATTGACCCGAATGGTGATTTCTACTATTTACAAGCTGGGCAATATAATCCAGAAGGTGCTGTTGCTCTTTCTAAATTAGAAGCTGGCGTTCCAATATTGTGTGTTGGAAAAGTTAGAGCAAGAACTCCTGAAGATAGTGAAAGAACCTATGTTAGTGTCCAACCTGAAAGTATCAGGGCCGTTTCAATGGATGAAGTTAGTCATTGGGCTGTAAAAGCATGTGATAAACTAAACAATCGAATTAATGCTAACAAAGCTTTTGATAATGATGAAGCTGCTTTGAAAAAGGCAAATTTAACAAGAAGAGAAATGGATGGGTTAGAACTGTCTAAAGGTTTCTATCCTACTGTTGCTGTAGAAAATTATCAAGCTCTTCTGTATGATTGTCTTACACGTCTAGCTGGTGGAGATCTGGCTGTTCCAGAAACAACTAATTTTACTGGTGAATTTGAGCCTGCTAAGACAAATGAAGAACCAAAAAAGAAACCTAAAGCCACGAAAGAAGTAGAAGAAGTTGTTGAAGAAACTTCTGAATCTGCATCTGATGATAAGAATGAAACAAAAGTTTTAGCTTTAATTAAAAAAATGGATGAGGGAGACGGAATCTATTATGATGATCTAGGTATTGCAATTTCAATGGAAGGCATAGATGGTCCTATGCTTGATGAAATTCTTGATTCTTTGACGGACCAAGGATTAATTTTCCAACCTAGATTTAACCACTACAAGGAGGCATAAAAATGAGTGAAGCAAAAATAAAAATGGTAGAAGATTTACCTGGTGTGGGTCCTGCTATCGCCGATAAACTTAGGGAGGCTGGATATGACACATTAGAGGCAATAGGAACGCAAGCGCCTGGAACGCTTTCAGACGCTACTGGCATTGGAAAAGAATCCTGTGCTAAGTTTGTACAAGAGGCTAGAAAAGCTGCCAACATCGGTTCTTTCCTTACTGGAACAGAATTAATGGAAAAGCGTGCAACTGTAGGGAAACTTACGACTTCATCTAGTACATTCGATGAATTATTGGGAGGAGGGGTTGAAACGCAATCAATCACTGAATTTTATGGACAATATGGTTCAGGAAAAACCCAGTTTATTTTGCAACTTGCTGTAAATGCTACTTTACCTTTAGAACAAGGCGGATTTGATGGAGAAGTTGCAATAATTGATACTGAAAATACTTTCCGACCTGAAAGGATAATTTCTATGTCAAAGGCTTTGGATTTAGACCCTGATGAAGTTTTGAGGAAAATTCATGTTGGTCGTGCATACAATTCCCATCAACAAATGTTAATGGTTGAAAAAGTTACAGAACTTGCAAAGGAACGCCCAATCAAGGTATTGGCTGTTGATTCGCTAACTGGAGCTTTCAGAGCTGAATATATTGGAAGAGGGACTCTTGCAGATAGGCAAGGAAAAATCAACGCCCACATGACTGAATTAGCACGGTTTGGAGACTTGAATAATGCTGCTGTAGTAGTAACAAACCAAGTATCTTCAAATCCTGCGGCTTTCTTTGGGGATCCTACAAAACCTATTGGCGGAAATATTGTTGGACACACTTCAAAATTCAGAATATATTTGAGAAGAGGAAAAGCTGGCAAGCGCGTCTGCAAGCTTGTAGATTCCCCTCATTTACCTGAAAATGAAGCTTTAGTATCTATTACTGAGGACGGAATTAGAGATGGCTAGTGAATTGAAAGATTTTCTAGCCACCCTAGAGCCTATTTGGGAAGATCCGCATGAGTTTGATTGGTTAAGAAAAATTAAGATTTCTTCTCTGGAAAGAACGACATAATATAGTCTTTCAAACCAAACCAATTATTGATTGCGAGGGACGTGACACTTTCGTTCTCTCTTTCAACCCAAAATTGTTCTTTGGCGCTATCTTCTTTCATAAAATCGTCCATAGTGGCATATCCGCTACTGCCGCCAGTATCAACTGGATGTTCAACATCTTCTGGCGCTCCTTGAGTCATAGCGTTTCCGACTTTGAAAGGCCAATGTTTGAAATCCTTAGTTTCTGCATAACGGCCAACGGTTGAAGGATCTATGTCTTCATCGTGAGATTTGTCATAATGTACGCCCCGAGGAGTCTCTTCTTCGTCTTTGTACTCATAATATGTTTCATCCGCGGGTTTGTAACTGCGGATTTCCATTTCAGAATTCGTCATCTTCCTCCCATTCAAAATCAGGTTCCCCCGATCTCCTTAAATAAACAAAAGCTGATAAAAGAGATACTGCAACCAATATGGTCAATGTTGATGCCGTGCCTCCTTGTGTTATACTATCAATAAATGACTGAATTGGATTCTCTTTTTCTGGTTCGGATACCTGTACTATGAATTCGCCTACATTGTTATTTTCATCTGATTCAAAAACAAAATTTCCTCTATCAATAACAACTTTGATTTGATAATCTCCTTCTTTATCGAAAGTATGTCTAAATGATATTTTTGCACTTGCTCCTGGATTTGCAAAAACTGCCGTTTCGTAAAGAACTATTTCGCTAGTTCCATCTACCCAAACAATAGAAACTGGAATTGGATTATATGTAATCAAAGGGTCACCTTGTGCTGATACGGTTATATCTAAAGTAAAAGAACTGCCTGCACTTACGGTTGATGTGCCTGTTTCATTATTAATTCTAATATCTCCTGGCAAGATATAATTATCTATTTCAAATCCATGAATTACCAAATATAAATCCTCATCTGATACTACTTCCCATGAATTGTCTTGAATGTCTATGATTTGTATGTAAAAATTATAAGTGTCGCTGATTGCATTATCTTTGTTATAATACCAATAGAAAGATACTTCATATGTACTATTTTGTGATGATTTCATATTGAAATCTGCAGTTAATCCTTGATTACCGGAAGATTGGCCATAAACTCCCAATGTCCATTCACTAGAGTCTATATCTGATTTCCCAAATGCGCTTTCTACAATTGCCTTAACGAATACGCGTTCTGAAAATTCCTCGACGGCTAGATCAGAAAACCAAGCCCGGTAATGATTTATCGATAAATTGGCTATTCCAGAGGGGTGTTCTACACTAGATGTTAAGACAACTATTTGCTCTGTTGATGATCCTCCAGTAAGAGGATTTTCACCAGGATCTCCTCCAGAATATTCTAAATCAATAAGGAAATTTTCAGAAGCGCTAAAACTAGCATTAGATATATCAAAATTGATATCGAAACGGGTTGCTACTTCACTGGAATCTGTAATCGTCTTAGACTGTGATGTTTCATAAGCATCGGGCCCTCCTCCAGAGCCAATGTAAATTGCTATTCTAAACTGAACGTCTTCAACCGTGCCTTGTGTTGAATTTGCCCATATTGTAAAAGTATAATCTCCAGATGCTACTTCCCCTGGCGTCTGTAAATCCACTTCCCAAGATCCTACATCTTCCCATTGTCTATCTTGACCTGGCCAAGACAATCTATTACTGTCTTGAGGGCAGTCGCTTTGTGTGTCTGTATCAGATATTGGTCTAGTTGTAGAGATATTTCCATCACCATTGTCTAAATCTCCATAAAAATATAAATCTAAATTATTAAAATCAGTTGATTCTTCCGCATGAGTTGGCTGGGATAGCAATATTATTCCCAAAAGTGCTGCTGCCAGTACGCTCCTAAAGAACACCTGCATCTACTTTTGGACTTGTGACCATTCTTTAAAGGTTCCTACTGTGGAATTCTACACAATCGGTATAATGCCCTGTTGTTTTAATGAAAGTACAGAAAATGAGCAAAGTAAGAACTTCTGCGTATCGTCAAACACCTACGCCTGGCGGTTTGAAAGCGATTGAAAAAGGAACTTTGGATTACTTCGATACGGAAATGTATGCTAATTTTAATACCGAAGTTTTAGAAGAATATTTAGAGGAAAAAAATAGATCTGATGGCTTTGGAACTACTAAATGGAAATGGAATCAAATGTTGCTTGGATTGGTTATCGGAATAATTTTTGCTATTATTAACCAATATGTTGGATTAAAAGTTGGAATGATTGTTTCTGGTTCTTGGTATGTAGCCTATCTTTCAGCTATGGCTTTGAGATGGTCGCCTGGGGAAGTTAATTTGTCAGCTTCCGCTTCGACTGGGGCCTCTATGGTATGTACTGGATTTGTTTTTACTTATCCTGCAATTTATTTACTTGCTTATTCTTCTAAATACAAATTAGCAGACGGAAGCCACATTATTGATTCGTCATTGCTATTGCCCGATTCATGGGCATTGGCTGGTGTTGCTATGATTGCTTCTATTTTGGGGGGTTTTCTAGGTTGTTTGTATTTCATCATATTCAGACGGGTGTGGTTAGTCGAGGATCCGCTGCCTCTTCCTGGTTTTGAGGCTAACATAAAATTAATGGACATTGCTGGCGAAACATCAAAAGAAGGTGGAATGGAGGGTGCAATGCACTCCATCAAACTTGTAGGATTTTCTACGGCAGTGGTTATGCTCTTTACTTTCTTAAGAGACTGGCCTATCTTAAGAACTGATGATGGTGCAGGAAATGAAGTTAAGGAATCTGTTTTAACTTCGGCTTCTAAGAATGTTGAATGGTATGATGGGGCTGATTTGATGGTCCCTATGAGTCATCCACTAACTAACTACACTTGGTTAGGATTTGAATTAACTCCAATGATGGGGGCTATTGGATGGTTTATGAGATTTCGAGTGGCTCTATTGGTTAGTCTTGGAACTTTTTTCACATGGCTTGTTGTTACGCCACTAGCATATCATTATGATTATCCTTTCTATTATCCTATAACTGGAAACTACCAAGCTGTTAGTCAATTTGCCCCTATTGGGTCGATAATGTCGTATAGTTATGTTGCAAGGCCTATGGCAATAGGTGCAATTCTCGGAGGAGGAATTACCGGATTGTTAAAAATGGCACCAGTATTCAAGACAACAGCTTCAGATGTAATTGATATTTTCACAGGAGAAGGGGATGATGCTGCAAGAAAAGATTATGTTCAAGGTAAAGGGTGGTATGAATGGCCTATCAGTCACATTCCGATTTTATTAATTGTTTCATTAATCGGAATTACATTAACATTTGCAACTCAATTTGGATTTTTTGCTTCTTTTATCTTCTCTCTCGTTTTGTGTTTGACAACATTTGCATTAGGGGCAATTGCAGTCAAAGTTATGGGAGAAACTAGCATTGAACCAGTCTCTGGAACTAGTTTTATTGTTCTCTTGATGCTTGTTTTAATTTTCAAAGCTATTGGTCTAAATGAAAGTGATACTGCTATTTTAGCATTAGTGGGGACTACTGTATTCGGGGGTGCAATTTCTATGTCTGGAACTGTCATTGGAGATTACAAACCCGGATTGTATGTTGGCAATAGGCCAATGCACATTATGAAAACTGAATTGGTTGGGATCGTTCCTGGTACAATCGTTGCTGCTTTATTTGCTGGACTACTTTCTTTAGCTTTAGCAAGAGGTGATTTGGTTTTGTACGCCCCTCAGGCAAATGCATTTGCTGCTTTCGCTCAAATAATGCTTGGTGGACAGACGCCTTGGAGCTTGTTAGGTGTTGGAATTGTTATTGGTGTTTTTATGGAATTGTTGACTGGGATGGGGACTGCCTTCGGATTGGGGATGTATCTTCCGATGATTATTACTTTACCAATGGTTGTTGGCGGGGGCTTGAGAGATTATTGGGAAAGTAAATTCCTTGATGTGGCCGTTGAAAAAGAAAACCTCACTGAAAAACAAAGAACTATGCGTTTGCTCAACACGTATATGATTGCAACAGGATGTATTGTTGGGGAAGCTTTGCTCGGAACTTTCTTAGCGATTTATTACGTTCTTCCTCTAATTACTGGATAATTTTGATTGGGCTAAATATCTTATAATGCCTTAGTTTGAAAGATTTGGGATAATTAATGGCTAAAGAAGAATATGAAACGCCTCTAATCGATGTTTACAATCGTACGCATATGGACGCTCTCCATGAAGATGGTGCTTGGTACCATCGTTTTTTACCCGAAGGGGTTTTCTTAGAAGACTTAGGGCAAATCGTCGAAGAGGAATTAATTAAAGCATATAATGAGGTGGAAAGAGAAGCTGATGATTTTTTTAATAATCGTGTAAAGGAACGATTCGAAGAAATTTTTGCACAAGCAAATCCAAAAGATCTACGGGGATTATTGCCTAAGAAACCTCCTGTTGCTTGGGCTGAATTGCCTGTTGAAATTCAAAGAGAAATCCAAGTTATGCATGACAACAGTCAAAGTGAAGGTATTACAGAGAGAACATTGAAAAAGAGGGTTCGACAATACCTTATTGACCAGTTCATAATCGACGAGTGATAAAATGGCAAAAAAAGACGTAACAAAACCAATCGCTTTGGACCCGCGTGGTGGGCGGCCAAGAGACAAATGTGAAACTCACATTGAGGGAATTGATCGTATTTTAAACGGAGGAGTCCCTATTGGAAATATTGTTTTATTGGCTGGAACTGTTGGTTCAGGTAAAACAACATTAGCAATGGAATTTCTAATAAATGGAGCTAAGGCCGGTGAAACTTGTTGTTATATTTCTGTAACTGAACCGTCTTCAAAAATGTTGTCAAATCTTCAAACCTATGGATTCTTTGATGAATCTTTAGTTAAAGAAGGGAAATTAAATATTTTTGATTTAACTGTTATTAATGATAGATTAGGTGTCGAAAGATTAGATGGAACATATACTGCAAAAGATATGGAGGCTCTATTGGGTGCATTCGAAGATATTGTTGATGAATTGGGAATTACAAGATTAGTTATTGATTCTATTACTGCTGTATGTTATCAGTTACCAGATAGAGGGAGTATCAGAAACTTTATTTTCAGATTAAGTCAATTCTTAAGTACTTTTGGATGTACAACTTTTTTAATTTCAGAAACAGTTGTTGATTCGAATACGCAAACTTATTCTATTTTTGGAGTTGAAGAAGCTGTAGCAGATGGTGTTGTTCTAATGGGTAATATTATTAGACAAGGTGATTTATTGAGAAGTTTGCAAGTTGTAAAAATGCGTGGAACTAAACATTCACGTGCAAGGCATTTGATTGAATTGACGCCTGTTGGTTTAGCTGTAGTTCCACTTCTAAAATGGGGACAAGATGGAGGACAAGCGTTTACATGAGCGTCAAAGACATCGCTCAATCAATCATCAAAAGTATCAATAATGGCGATACTTTAACCACAATTTCACTTGGTGCAGAAACTTTTCATGAAGATTCTGTTAAAATTGCAAGTGTGTTGCTAAATAAAAAATTAGGAGGTATTTATGTTACGACTTCTAGACCTTCTTCACATATTGTTGATGAATTAGAGGCGGCTAAAGCTGATTTATCTGATTTGTATTTTGTTGATTTGGTTTCTATGACCGTTGGAGGTTCGACTGGAGATCCAAGAACGTTATATGTTGAATCGCCAACTATGTTAGAATCTATTCTTTTGAATATTTCTCTTTTAGAAAGGCGGTTAAAATCTAAAAGACGGTTTGTTATGTTTGATTCTGTTAATGGTTTGAGTATCTACTCTGAACCAAAAGTGTTAAGAGAATTTATTAATGTTCTCGGTAACTCAATGCGTATTAGAGAGATTTACAGTATGTTATTAACAGTTAAAGAACAAACTGACGAAGACCTTGGGTCTGCGTTAAAATTATTATCAGATAAAGTAATAGGTGAATAAAATGGCAGAAATTGTATCAACTGGAATAGAGAGGCTGGATGAGGCTTTAATTGAGGAAAAGGGTATCGTTTTAGGTAGCTCAATTTTAATTGAAGGAAGTTCGGGTTCTGGAAAAGAATTATTATCAAAACAATTTGCTTCAGCTGGCGTTGGCTCTGAAAATGTTGTTTATTTTTCAACTGATGAAACTTCTGATGAACTTATTGATACATTTGAACAATATCGCTGGCCTACAGATTTGAGAATTGTTAATGTTGGCACTCAATATTTTGAAAAAGTTCTTTCTAGAGAATTACAAGCTTCTCGATTCAAGCAAGAAGGATTATCTGTATCTGAATTAAGAAACCTTGGTTCTTATGGTTCTACTTCTGATCAAATTAATTTTGTAGCAGATATGACTTATGAAATTTCTAAACTACGATCTCCGTTCCGTGTTGTTGTAGATTCTTTAGATTTCTTTATGCAATATTACAATCCAATTGAAGTATTATCTGCTATGAGAACAATTAAAGAATATGCGCAAGCAAATGGTGGAACTGTAATGTATACTATTTCAGAAGGTTCTCATGAAGCTAGAATCCATAGTCAAATCGAAGCAATATGTGATGTTGTTATTCAACTTGAAGTTGGAAGAATGGCTGCAGAGTTTGAAAATAGATTAATTATTAAGAAAATCCGTAATCACCCTGAAAAGGCTGCTGTAATGATTTATGCTGTAACAGAGCATGGAATTACTCCAGAAATGATTACTCGTGTCGCCTAAAGACGATACGGGTTTTCTCTTAGAGGAACTAGATTGGATTTTTGCTTTATGAATTAATCCTAATTGTGTTATGGAATTTCGGATATCCTGGAGCAACACCTATTCAAGATATTATCGCAGCGGTAATGCTATTCTTTGCAAGTAAGGTTTTCCGAAATATAGTTTAAGATTTATTGACCAGGTAATCTGTAATCGCCGATATTTACTTTGACCATCTCATCCATTTCCTCAACTGTGATTAATGGGGTTATATTCCCATTAAAAGTACCAGAT